>NZ_JBEXYU010000005.1:0-458902 GCF_040631115.1 Nonomuraea sp. NPDC005692
GCACGATCTGACCCTAGGACTCGAAGTCCGGTCGACGAGAGTGCTCACTCACCAGCGGCTACCAGGCACCGAGTCTGCCAGCGAGGCCGACCCGGCAGGTCCCATTAGTCGAACAGGCCGAGCGAGCTGGTGGAACCGTCGGGGATGGCCTGGCTGAGCCGCTCGGCTCTGGCCCGCTTCTCGGCCACCAGGTCCTTGTAGGTGATGACCTCGTCCACCGGAGGCGCCTTGACGCTGACCCTCGCGCCCCAGCCCGAGAGCCGGGTCTCGACGGTGCTCCGCGAGCCCGGCGTGCCGTTCTGGCCGGTTACGACGCGGTCGGGCAACGCCTGGGAGTTCAGGCCGAGCCGGAAGGAGAACGCCTCGTAGGCGCCGGTCCCGCGCGCCTGCGCGGGGGTCAGCGCACCCTGGCGGAGGCCGTCCCTGAGGCTGCCGGCATGCGCGAGCAGGGTCTTGACCGTCGTGGGCCGCAGCACGTCGACCGGCTGGGCCGAGGTGATGACACTGCCCTTGAGGTGCTCCATGAGCACCCACGTCCTGCCAAAGGGCAGGTCGTCGGCCAGGTCGGCCGCCTGCACGTAGACCTTGCCGCCGACGCTGATCCAGCGTTGCCGGCTGTCGTCCTCGCCGACCGTCCTGAACACGACGTCGGCCGCGACGGGCCCGGACGCGCCGAACTCCACGGAGCCGGCCATGCGGGTGACCTCGTCGTCGCGCGAACGCTTCGACTCGATCCGTGCGGTCTCGGAGATCGTCACCCCGTGGCCCGGCGCGAACTGCCGCTTCAGGGCGGTGACCGGGTCCACGGCCGCCTGTGCGGGGACGGCCGGGATGAGTGCCGCGGCCGTCACCGCGGCCGCGAGCAATCGCTTCATGAGTGTCCTTAGGAGGGGGGCTACCTGACGTTGCCCAGGGAGTTGAGGGAACCGTCCGGGATGTTCTGCGGGACCGTGCTGTCGTCGCCGAGGTCGGCGACGTCGGTCACCTGGTCGGCCGGCGGGGCCTTGACCTTGACCTTGACGCCCCAGCCGGTGAAGCGGGTCTCGGTCGTGCTGTGGCTGGTGCCGAGGATGCCGTAGTCGAGGGTCCAGTCGCTGACGACCCTGGTGACCAGGCCCTTGGAGTTCACGGCGAGCAGGTACGAGACCTTGACCTTGGCGACCTTCTTGTTGACGCTCTGGCCGTAGATCTTGCCGAGTTCCTTCACCGTGACCGAGCCGCGGTAGATCCCGCCCTTGGTGCTCGCGGCGTGGGAGACGAGGGCCTGCAGCACCTTGGGCTCGAAGACGTCCAGCATCTGGTTGGAGGTGCTGATCCGGAGGCCGGTGTCGGGGTAGCGGACCCACTTCTTGCCCTCGGGCAGGCCCTCGCTGTAAAGGCCGCCCTGCGCATATACGTGCTTGCCCAGGGTGATGATCCGGGACGGCATCAGCGACGCGTACACGTCGTCCTTGCCGGTGGCGTGATTACGTACGTCCGAGGCGACGATTCCGGACTTGCCGAACTCCAGAACGCCGGACGTCTTCGTGGCGCCGGTGCTCTTGCCGTCCATCGAGGAGCGGGACGTCTCGGTGAACCGTACGCCGTGTCCGGCGACGTACTGCTTCTTCAGCGCCTTCGCCGGATCCGCGGGCGCGGCCTGGGCCGGGGTCGCGGTCACGAGCGCCGCCGCGGAGGCCAGGGCCAGGCCCGCGATAATTCGCTTCATCCGATTCCTTCAGATCAAGAATGAGGGGAGCAGGAATCCTGCCAATTGAAGATCACGACCATATATCGACAGACGCCGCATAAGGCAGCGAATTGGTGCACTTTCGGTGCACAGAGGGACATGGTGAAGTGAGATCACCGTCACATAGCGGAAGAACCGTGCCCCGATGACCTGTGCAGGTCAAGCTTGGGGCTAGGCTTCACTGGCGGAAACGCCCGGCACGCACCCCTGAGCGTAGGAGCTCGCCGTGAGAGAGCGAGGCACGAAGCCGACACGAGCGGCGAGCGGACGCGACCGTCAGCGCAGTTGCCCGGGCCGTCGAACATCAGTCGGATAAGCAAGGACGGACCCTCGTGGACCTGTTCGAACATCAGGCGAAGGAGCTCTTCGCTGACTACGGCATCCCGGTGCCACGCGGCATCGTCGCCAACACCGTGGAGGAGGTGCGGGCGGCGGCTGAGGAGCTGACCGGCCGCGTTGTCGTCAAGGCCCAGGTCAAGACCGGCGGTCGCGGCAAGGCCGGCGGCGTGAAGGTGGCCGACGACGCCGCCGACGCCGTCGAGAAGGCCACCGCCATCCTCGGCATGGACATCAAGGGCCACACGGTCCACAAGGTGCTCGTGGAGGAGGCCAGCGCGATCGCGGAGGAGTACTACTTCTCCTTCCTGCTCGACCGCGCCAACCGTACCTTCCTCGCGATCTGCTCCGCCGCCGGCGGCATGGACATCGAAGAGGTCGCCCACAGCACGCCCGAGAAGGTCGCCAAGGTGCCGGTCTCGGCCCTCGACGGCATCGACCGCGCCAAGGCCCGTGAGATCGCGCTGGCCGGCGGCCTGCCCGAGAAGTCGCTCGACGGCGCCGCCGAGCTCATCGAGAAGCTGTGGTGCTGCTTCGTCGACGAGGACGCCACGCTGGTCGAGGTCAACCCGATGATCCTGTCGGCCGACGGCCAGGTGAAGGCCCTCGACGGCAAGGTCACCCTCGACGAGAACGCCGGCTTCCGCCAGGCCGACCACGAGGCGCTGGCCGACAAGGCCGCCGAGGACCCTCTGGAGGCCAAGGCCAAGGAGAAGGACCTCAACTACGTCAAGCTCGACGGCAACGTCGGCATCATCGGCAACGGCGCGGGCCTGGTCATGTCCACCCTCGACGTGGTGGCCTACGCGGGCGAGGCGTTCCCCGGCAAGCCGTCCCCGGCGAACTTCCTCGACATCGGCGGCGGCGCCTCGGCCGAGGTCATGGCCGCGGGCCTGGAGATCATCCTCTCCGACCCGAGCGTCAAGTCGATCTTCGTGAACGTCTTCGGCGGCATCACCGCCTGCGACGCCGTGGCCAACGGCATCGTCTCGGCGTTCAAGCTGCTGGAGAGCCGCGGCGAGGCCGTGACGCACCCGCTGGTGGTCCGCCTCGACGGCAACAACGCCCAGCTCGGGCGGCAGATCCTGGCCGACGCCGCGCTCCCGCGGGTCGAGCTGGTTGACACGATGGACGACGCGGCCAAGCGGGCCGCCGAGCTCGCTGCGGTAGGTGCGTGAGTCATGGCTATCTGGCTGACCGAGAACAGCAAGATCATTGTTCAGGGCATGACCGGCGGTGAGGGCACCAAGCACACCCGCCGCATGCTCGCCTCCGGCGCGAAGGTCGTCGGCGGCGTCAACGCCCGCAAGGCGGGCATCACGCACGAGGGCCTGCCCGTGTTCGGCACGGTGAAGGAGGCCATGGAGCAGACCGGCGCCGACGTGTCGGTCGTCTTCGTGCCGCCGGCCCACACCAAGGCCGCCGTCAAGGAGGCCGTCGACGCCGAGATCCCGCTCTGCGTCGTGATCACCGAGGGCATCCCGGTCCACGACTCGACCGAGTTCTGGGCGTACGCGGTGGCCAAGGGCAACAAGACCCGCATCATCGGGCCCAACTGCCCCGGCATCGCCTCGCCCGGCGCGTCCAACGCCGGCATCATCCCCGCCGACATCACCACCGCCGGCCGCATCGGCCTGGTCTCGAAGTCCGGCACGCTGACCTACCAGCTCATGTACGAGCTGCGCGACTTCGGTTTCTCGACCGCGGTCGGCATCGGCGGCGACCCGGTCATCGGCACCACGCACATCGACGCGCTCCAGGCCTTCCAGGACGACCCCGACACCGACGCGATCGTGATGATCGGTGAGATCGGCGGCGACGCCGAGGAGCGTGCCGCGGCCTACATCGAGCAGCACGTCACCAAGCCGGTCGTGGCCTACGTCGCGGGCTTCACCGCCCCCGAGGGCAAGACGATGGGCCACGCCGGCGCCATCGTCTCCGGCTCGGCCGGCACCGCCCAGGCCAAGAAGGAGGCCCTGGAGAAGGTCGGCGTCCGCGTCGGCAAGACCCCCTCCGAGACGGCCCGCCTGATGCGCGAGATCATGCAGTCCCGCTAGTCACGCATGGAAAAGCCCCGCCTGGCCGCCGCCATGCGGGGCTTTTCCATGTCCCGGAGGCCGCCGGGGCGGCGCGTAAAGGGCGGGGAAAGGGGGCGAGGCGCGTTCGCGGGGGTGTCACGGCGACAAAGTGGACCCTCTGCGGCGCGTCAACCAAGCGATGGTTGGGAAAGATTGAGAAAATCGCATCTGTGACGGCCATTCTCGACCAGTTGCGTACCGCCCCCAAGTCGGTGCTCGGCAAGCTCCCCGGGGTCTCGACCGACGACGACGAGACGAGGCGGCCGCTACCCGTGTCGGGCATGCTCGCCGCCGCCTGCACGCTCGGCGTCGGCCTGGCCGTGCTCACCACGCTCACCCTCGTCGGCTGGATCGCCGCGCCGCGCGGCACGCTCGGCGCGGGCCTGCCCGGGGTGTTCCGCGCGGCGGCGCAGCTCTGGCTGGCCGCGCACCACGCCGGGTTCGCGATGCCCGGCGGCCGGGTCGGGCTGCTGCCCCTCGGGCTGATGGTGCTGCCCGCCTTCCTGCTCTACCGCGCCGGCCGGTGGATGGCCCGCGACGCCGACCTGCGGCTGCGCCTGCCCGCCCGGCTGCCCAAGAACAGCCCGCGCGAGCAGGCCAACGCCCGCCGCCGCGCGCAGCTCGTGCTGGTCGGCCAGGCCGGCGTCTCGCTGGCGGCCCCCTACGCGCTGCTGGCCGGGCTGATCGCGCTGGTGGCGAGGAACGAGATCACCCAGCCGTTCATCGGCGAGGCGCTGCTCAGCCACTTCGTGCTGGCCTTCCTGGCGGGCTCGCTGGCCACCGCGCGCATGATCGGCCCGTGGCGGATCATGCTCAAGCTGCTGCCCGAACGGCTGCGCGCCGTCACGGTCGGCACGGCGGTCGCCACCACGTCGCTGCTGGCCTCCGGGCTGGGGCTGGTGCTGGTCGCGGTCGTGCTGAACTTCGGCCAGGTCAGGGAGCTGTCGAACGTGCTCGCGCCGGGCTTCGTCGGCGGCGTGCTGCTGTTGCTGCTCCAGCTCCTCTACCTGCTCAACGCCGTGATCTGGGCCTCCTCCTACATCGCCGGCCCCGGCTTCGCCATCGGCGCGGACACGCTGGTCGCCCCGACCGGCGTCGAGCTCGGCACCGTGCCGAGCCTGCCGTTGCTGGGCGCGCTGCCCGAGAGCGGACCCGTGCCCGCGTGGATGATGGCGGTGATCGCGCTGCCGTTCGCGGCGGGCGCGGTGGCGGGCGTGTTCGTGGCCCGGATCTCGCCCTCGCATTCGTACGAGGCCGCCCCCCTGTGGGGCTTCCTGACCGGCGTCTCCACCGGCCTGGTCGCCGGCCTGCTGGCCGCGCTGTCCGGCGGGCCCATCGGCGGCGGCCGGTTGTCGGCGATCGGCCCGTCCCCCTGGGAGGTGGCCCTGTCGGTGGCCCTGGAGGTGGGCGTGGCGGCCGGCATCTCGGCGGGCGTGGCCAACCTGCTGCTGCTCAACAAGAAGGCCCGCGCGCCGCTCGACAAGGCCGCCGCCCCGGTCCGCAAGGCGGGGGCGGCCATCGCCAAGGCGGCCAGCAAGGTGGGCCTGGCCGAGTCCGACCCGCGCCCGCTGCCCGGCCACTGGATGGACGCCACCGAGGCCGACACCCAGGAGATCCCGGTCATCAGGGACGACTGGCAGGACGAGCACGCCTCCGCCGAGGCCGAGACCCTGGCCCAGGCCCGCCCGCGCCCGGCCGAGCCGTCAGGCGACCCGGCCCGCCCGCCGCGCAAGGACATCGTGGACGAGTCCGACGACCGCGGCGGTCACGTCATCTACGTCGACCCCTACGCCTGGGACCGCGACTAGGACTGCATCGCCCCGAGCAGCTGGAGGACGTCGGGCGGCAGCTTGCGCTGCGCGGCGTCCCTGAACTGGGTGAAGCACTCGCCCTGGGCCGAGACCGTGCCGGCGCCCTTCATGCACTCCTGGTAGGCGGAGTATTCGTCCATCAGGTAGAGCTGCATGCCCGTGGCCATCGCCGACAGGGCCAGCGCGATGGAGGAGATGGTGATGCCGCCGACGGCCGTGCCCGTGGGCTTGTGGGCGCTTTTGAGCCGCGGCAGCGCGCGGATGCCGGACATGAGCGCGAACAGGGCCATGACCAGGCCGGCGAGCGGCAGCATGAACGTCATGGCCAGCGCCGCGATGGACAACCAGATCGCACGGCGACCCGCTGAATCGGCGGGCTGCTGACCCGCCGGTGCCTGCACCGGTGTCGACACCTGACCTCCTCTGCGTCGCCGGGCGAGGAACAGATACCCTGTCAGCCCCACCCTGTTTCCATTCTTTGGAGTGTGCGTGTCAAAGGCTGGGCGGCTCGTCGTCCTCGTCTCCGGCTCTGGAACCAACCTACAGGCCCTGCTGGACGCTTCCGCCGACCCGTCGTACGGTGCGCGCGTGGTGGCGGTGGGCGCGGATCGGGACGGCATAGAGGGCCTGGCCAGGGCCACCAGGGCAAATGTCCCGACATTTGTTGAAAAACTGGGTGATCATGCGACTCGGGCGGACTGGGATGCCGCTCTCGCCGCGCAGATCGCATCGTACGAGCCCGACCTGGTGGTGTCGGCGGGCTTCATGAAGATTTTGGGTGCGCCCACGCTCGACGCGTTCCCCGTGCTCAACACCCACCCGGCGCTGCTGCCGTCCTTCCCCGGCGCCCACGGCGTGCGCGACGCGCTGGCCCACGGGGTGAAGGTGACCGGCTGCACGGTGATGCTGGCCGACGCGGGGGTCGACACGGGGCCGATCGTCGCTCAGGAGGCGGTGCCCGTGCTGCCGGAGGACGACGAGCCGGTCCTGCACGAGCGCATCAAGACCGTCGAGCGGCGCCTGCTCGTCGACATCGTCGGCCGGATGGCCCGCGAGGGCTGGACGGTCAGCGGACGCATCGTCCGCATCGGCAACCAATCAGGAGGGGAAAGCACGTGACTCGCATCGCCATCCGGCGCGCGCTGATCGCTGTCTACGACAAGTCCGGGCTCGAAGAGCTGGCCAGGGCACTCGACGGCGCCGGCGTGGAGATCGTGTCGACAGGCGGCACGGCCGCCGCGATCGCGTCCCACGGGATCCCGGTGACCAAGGTGGAGCAGCTCACCGGCTTCCCCGAGTGCCTCGACGGCCGGGTCAAGACGCTGCACCCGCGCGTGCACGCCGGCCTGCTGGCCGACCTCACCAAGCCCCACCACGTGGCCCAGCTCGACGAGCTGGAGATCGACCCGTTCCAGCTCGTGGTGGTCAACCTCTACCCGTTCCAGCAGACGGTGGCCTCCGGGGCCTCCGACGAGGACTGCGTCGAGCAGATCGACATCGGCGGGCCCGCGATGATCAGGGGCGCCGCCAAGAACCACGCCACCTGCGCGGTCGTGGTCGATCCCGCCGCCTACGGCGACGTGCTGACCGCGCTGGCCGAGGGCGGGTTCACGCTGCACGAGCGCCGCCGCCTGGCCGGCGACGCGTACGCCCACACCGCCGCCTACGACGTGGCCGTGGCCAACTGGTTCGCCGGGCCGTACGCGGGCGGGGAGGAGTTCCCCGAGTTCACCGGCGTCGCGTACGAGCGCAAGGCGACCCTGCGCTACGGCGAGAACCCGCACCAGCGCGCCGCCCTCTACACCGCCGGCTCGGGCGGCCTGGCCAACGCCGAGCAGCTCCACGGCAAGGAGATGTCCTACAACAACTACCTCGACTCCGACGCGGCCTGGCGGGCGGCCTGGGACTTCGCCGAGCCGTGCGTGGCCATCATCAAGCACCAGAACCCGTGCGGCATCGCCGTCGGCGCCGACGTGGCCGAGGCCCACCGCAAGGCCCACGCCTGCGACCCCGTCTCGGCCTACGGCGGCGTGATCGCGGTCAACCGCGAGGTCACCGTCGAGCTGGCCCGGCAGATCGCCGACGTGTTCACCGAGGTCGTCGTCGCCCCTGGCTTCAGCGCGGAGGCGCTGGAGGTGTTGCGGGCCAAGAAGAGCCTGCGCCTGCTGCGCTGCCCTGAGGGGCCGTCCCAGCCGCTGGAGTTCCGCCGGGTCGACGGCGGCCTGCTGCTGCAGGCGGTCGACCGGATCGACGCGGCCGGCGACGACCCGTCGGCGTGGGAGCTCAAGACCGGCGCGGCCGCCTCGCCCGAGCTGCTGGCCGACCTGGCCTTCGCCTGGCGCGCCTCGCGCTCGGTGAAGTCGAACGCCATCCTGCTGGCCGCCGGCGGCGCCACGGTGGGCGTGGGCATGGGCCAGGTCAACCGGGTCGACTCCTGCCGTCTCGCGGTCAGCCGGGCGGGGGAGCGGGCGGCCGGCTCGGTCGCCGCCTCCGACGCGTTCTTCCCCTTCCCCGACGGGCCGCAGGTGCTGATCGAGGCCGGGGTCAAGGCGATCGTGGAGCCGGGCGGCTCGATCCGGGACCAGGAGGTGATCGACGCCTGTGAGCAGGCCGGCGTCACCCTCTACTTCACCGGCACCCGGCACTTCTTCCACTGATCACCGGTTCATCAGATAAAGGGCAACAAGAGATCACTTGTTGCCCTTTATCCGTTTTGGCGGCGAGCATCGGCACTCCCCGGTTACCCTGATTGCCGCCCTGCTGTGCTCATTCCCCCGGAGTTTCCATGCTCGACGTGGCCCTGCATGCTTTCGTGACCATGAACGGCTTCTCGACCAGCCCGTTTGTCCTCCTGGTCCTCGCCTTCATCGGTGCGTACCTCGGCAGCCGGGTCGTCGAGCTCATCCCGTACACCCGCCGGATCATCGAGCGCCGCGAGGCCCGCTTCGCCGAGCGCGACTAGCCGGACAGGCGCCAGGCCAGCCGGGCGGCCCCGGCCAGGCCCGCGCGCACGCCCAGCGTGGTGGGTCGCACCCGGACCGCCCGGACGAACGCCAGCCCCGCCACGTCGTCGAGCGCCCGCTCCAGCGGGCCGAACAGCACCGCGCCGGCCGCCGACACACCGCCGCCGATGACCACGGTGTCGAGCTCGACCGCGGCCGCCGTGGAGGCGATCATGCCGGCCAGTGCCCTGGCGCCGCGCTCGAAGGCCGCCACCGCCACCGGATGGCTGGCGGACGCGTCGGCGGCCAGCGCCCTGGCGTCGCGGTCGCCGGTGGGCGCCCAGCCGTTCTCCAGGGCCCAGCGGGCCAGGTTGGGGCCGCTGGAGTAGCGCTCGACGCAGCCCCGGCCGCCGCACTCGCAGCGCTCGCCGCCGGGATCGACGCTCATGTGGCCGACGTGCCCCGCGTTGCCCGCCGGGCCGAGCAGCGGCGCGCCGTCGATCACCAGGCCGCCGCCGATGCCGGTGGACACGACGACGCCGAGCAGCGACGTGCTGCCCTGCCCGGCGCCCAGCCAGTGTTCGCCGAGCGCCATGCACTGGGCGTCGCCGGCCAGCACCACGGGCAGGCCGGTCAGCCGCCGCAGCTCGTCGCGCAGCGGGAAGCCGCGCCAGCTCGGCATGTTCACCGGGCTCACCGTGCCCGTGGTCAGGTCGAGCGGGCCCGCGCAGCCGACGCCGACGGCGTGCGGAGGCGGGCCCCCGCCGGTCACCTCCGTGACGAGGGTCGCCAGGGCGGACATGACGTCGGCGCGCGGCGTGGGCCGCGTGGCCGAGCGCAGCAGCGAGCCGGCCTCGTCGACCAGCGCGGCGGCGAGCTTGGTCCCGCCGATGTCGACGGCGAGTACGCAGGTCATCCGTGGACGGGGTGGACGGGCCGGCGGAGGCCGCCGAGGCGTGGCAGGGGGGAGCGGGCGCGCAAGGGGGACCTCCGTGGGGCATGGTGTCGGCGCCCGACACGATATGCCTTTCCTTGATCGATGACAACGATGTCATCGTCTCCCTGTGGACAACGGGCGCCGCCTGCCTCCCATCTGTGGAAAAACTGTGGACGAACGCGCGGCCCGTGCCGGGAAGCCGAGCAGTCATGGAAGGATTGACGGCATGAGCGCAGTGAAACTCGACGGCAAGGCGACAGCCGCCAGGATCAAGGCAGACCTCGCGACCCGGGTGGCCGCGCTCAAGGACCGCGGCATCACGCCCGGCCTGGGCACCGTCCTGGTGGGCGACGACCCGGGCAGCCAGATCTACGTCGCGGGCAAGCACCGCGACTGCGCCGAGGTCGGCATCGCCTCCATCCGCGTCGACCTCCCGGCCACCGCCACCCAGAAAGACGTCGAGGCGGCCGTCGACGAGCTCAACGCCTCCCCGGCCTGCACCGGCTACATCGTCCAGCTCCCGCTGCCGAAGCAGATCGACACGATGGCGCTGCTGGAGCGCATGGACCCGGCCAAAGACGCCGACGGCCTCCACCCGGTCAACCTCGGGCGCCTCGTCCACATGGTCGACGCGCCCCTGCCCTGCACGCCCCACGGCATCGTGCTGCTGCTCCAGGAGTACAACGTGCCGATCAAGGGCGCCGACGTCGTCGTGGTGGGCCGCGGCATCACCGTCGGCCGCTCGCTCGGCCTGCTGCTGACCCGCCGCAGCGAGAACGCCACGGTGACCCTCTGCCACACCGGCACCCAGGACCTGGCCGCCCACGTGCGCCGCGCCGACATCGTCGTGGCCGCGGCCGGCGTGCCCGAGCTCATCACGCGCGACATGGTCAAGCCCGGCGCGGCCGTCCTCGACGTGGGCGTCTCCAGGGTCCACGGCAAGATCGCCGGTGACGTGGCCCCCGACGTCGAGGAGGTCGCCGGTTTCCTCACGCCCAACCCGGGCGGGGTCGGGCCGATGACCCGCGCGCTGCTGCTGTCCAACGTCGTGGAGGCCGCCGAGCGTTCCTGAGTGATCGGGGGATGAAGCCCTGATGGGGGGAATGGGAAGAAGAGCGAGCCCCACCCCCATCACGGAAGGCCGATTCATGGACACCCCGCTCATCGCTGTCGAGGGCACCTACGAGGAGATGGGGGCCGAGGTCGGCCACCGCACCGCCGACCTGGTCGCGCGGAGCGTGGAGACCTACCTGCGGCGGTTCCGCGACAAGTCCGGGCTCTCCTCGGCCGACGTGCTGCGCTGGGGCCAGACCTTCCTCGACGTGGCCAGGGCGTACGACCCGAGCATCGCCGCCATGCTGGAGGGCCTGGCGGCCGGCGCGGGCCGGCCCGTCGAGCACATCGCCGCGCTCAACGCCCGTACCGAGCTGCTCGACGGCACCGGCTACCACGACGACGGCTGCACCGCGCTGGCCGTCCTGCCCAAGTACACCCGCGACGGCCACACCCTGCTCGCCCAGAACTGGGACTGGCATCCCGAGCAGGGCGCGGTCACCTTCCTGCTGGCCACCCGCGACACCGAGGGGTTCGCGGTGCTCACGCTGGCCGAGGCGGGCATGCTCGCCAAATCGGGGCTCAACTCGGCGGGGCTCGGGGTGTGCGCCAACCGCCTGCAGTCCGACCGCGACCACGCCGGGGCGGGGGTCCCGTACCACTTCCTGCTGCGCGGGGTGCTGCAGTCCGACCGCATGAGCCGGGCCCACCGCAAGGTGCTCGACGTGCCGCGCGTCTCCTCGGGCAACCTGCTCATCGCCGACGCCGGAGGCGAGGCCATCGACCTTGAGGTGGCTCCGGGCGCGTTCGGCGCGCTGCTGCCGCGCGACGGCCTGCTCACCCACGCCAACCACTTCGAGGCCGAGCTGCCGCTGGAGGACATGAAGGCGGCCAGGTCCGGCCTGACCCTGCTGCGCCCCGAACGCGTGCGCCACCTGCTGGAGGACATCGCCGCCGAGCGCGCGGTCGGCCTCGAACACGTCGTCGCCGCCCTGCGCGACCACTACTCCTTCCCCGACGGCGTCTGCCGCCACCTCGACCCCGACGCCGGCCCGGCCGAGGAGTGCCACACGGTCTACTCCGTCGTCATGGACCTCGACGCCCGCGAGCTGGCGATCGCCGGCGCGCCGCCGTGCGCCCGCCCGTACGAGCGGTGGGCCCTCGACGAGGTCTTCAAGCCGGACGCCGCCCCCGAGCTCTGCTTCGACCCCGCAGCCGACGGCGGGCGGCGCCCTCCGGCCTGGTGAGCCGGCTCACGGCTGGAAGTCCTGGTCCACGGCCACGGTGACGTCGAGCAGCAGGGGCTCCTCGCGGGCGGCCAGCGACGGGATCACCTCGTCGAGCACGGCCCCCAGCTCGGCGGGGCCGTCCACCCGCCGGGCGGGGCAGCCGAGCGACCTGGCCAGCGCGGCCATGTCCACCTCCGCGAACGGCGGCCAGGGGGCCTTGCCGCCCTGCCGTTCGGCCAGCCGGTCCATGACCGCGTAGCGGCCGTTGGCGAGCACGACGAACAGCGCGCCCACCCGGTAGTGGGCGGCGCTCCACAGGGCGTGCATGCCGTAGAGCGCCGAGCCGTCGCCCACGACCGCGACCACCGGGCGTCCGGGCAGCGCCATGCGCAGGCCGACCGCGGCCGGCACGGCGAACCCGAGCCCGCCCATGGCCGCCGAGACGAAACCCAGCGGGTTCCTGGCCGGGACCAGCCGGTGCAGGTCAGGACGGGACGACGGGGTCTCCTCCAGCAGCACGACGTCACGGGGCAGCCGCCGGGCCAGCTCGCGCAGCACGTACGCGGGCCGCAACGGCTCCCCGCCGGGCACCTCCGGCGCCGGGGCCGGTGGAACGGCCGCCGGAGCGGCGGGCCGGGCCGGCAGCAGGGCCGCCAGCCGCTCGCAGACGGCCCCGGGCGGGGCCAGGACGGCCAGGGCGGCCGGGCTCCGGTGCGCCTCGGCCGGGTCGTCGGTGACCACGGCGACCGCCGTCCCAGGCTCGACCAGCGGCCCCGGCGCGTACGGGTACTGCCGGAACACCGGCGCACCCACGGCCAGCACGACGTCATGCGGCGCCAGCACGGCCCGCAGTCGTCCCCGGTCGGCCGGCAGCACCCCCGCGTACTGCGGATGGTCCTGCGGGAACCCCGCCAGCGCCCCGAACGACTCCTGGAACACCGGGCACGCCAGCCGCTCGGCCAGCTGCACCAGCGGCCCCCAAGCCGCCCCTGCCCCCGACACGATCGCCGGGGACCGTGCCCCGGCCAGCAGCTCCACCAGCGGCGCCAGGCCGGCGTCGGGCACGGCGGCGGGCCGCAGCACCCGGGCCGGAGCCGCCGGGGTCTCGCCGGCGAAGGGCGCGTCCCAGTCGTCCATCGGCACCACGACCAGCGCGGGGCCCCGGTGCGTGACCGCCTCGTGAAAGGCCCTGGCCAGCGCCCCCGGCACGTCCTGCGCCCGCACCGGCTGGTCGGTCCACACCGGGTAGTCGCCGGCCAGCCCGGCCAGCCGCCCGGCGAGGAACGGCTCCAGCGCCAGGTGCCGCCGGTCCTGCTGCCCCACCAGGACGACCAGGGGAGCCCGGTTCACCCGGGCCGTGGCGAGGGCGCCCACCGCGTTGCCCAGCCCGGCCGTGGTGTGCAGCACGGCCAGCGCGGGCTCGGCGTGCCCGATGGCCCAGCCGGTGGCCATGCCGACGACCGAGCCCTCGTGCAGCGCGAGCACGAAGCGCAGGTCGTCCGGCAGCCCGGTCAGCAGCGACACCTCGGTCGAGCCGGGGTTGCCGAAGATCGTCGTCAGGCCGTGCCGCCGCAGCACCTCGAACGCCGCCGCCCTCACTGTGCTCACTGTGCCCCTCTCGCCTGCTGGATCCGCCGGTAGACCTGCCCGCGCAGCTCGCCGAAACGCGGCAGCGACCGGGTGGTGAGCTGGTCGCGGTCGCGCGGCAGGTCGATGGGCAGGTCCTCCATGACCGACGTCGGCGACGACGACAACACGATCACCCGTTGCCCCAGGTAGACGGCCTCGTCGATGTCGTGGGTGACGAACAGCGTGGTCACCTCAAGGTCCCGCCAGAGCCGCCGGATCAGGTCTTCCAGGTCGGCCCTGGTCTGCGCGTCCACGGCGGCGAACGGCTCGTCCATGAGCAGGACCTGCGGCTCGTAGGCCACGGCCCGCGCGATCGCCACACGCTGCTGCATGCCGCCCGAGAGCTGCCACGGATGGGCGCCGGCCACGTCGGCCAGCCCGACCGCCGCCAGCGACCCGGTCACCAGCTCCGCCCGCCGCGCGCGCGGCACCCGCTTCTCCTTCAGCGGCAGCTCGACGTTCTGCCGGACGGTCATCCAGGGGAACAGGCTGCGGCCGTACTCCTGGAAGACCACGGCCATGCGCGGCGGCGGCCCGGTCACCGGCTCGCCCGCCACCCGCACCTCGCCCCCGCTGACCGGCAGCAGCCCGGCCACGCACCGCAGCAGCGTCGTCTTGCCGCAGCCGGACGGCCCCACCACGCACACCAGCTCGCCCGCCGCGACGCCGAACGTGACCGAGCCGATCGCCTCCACCCGGCGGCCTGGGCTCCGGTAGACCTTGTTCAGCCCGGAGATCTCAAGCACGGGCGGCTCCGCTGCCGTGGTACCAGGCCAGGACCCACCGCTCAAGGCGGCCGAAGAGCAGCGAGAGCCCGAGGCCGAGCAGGCCGAGCAGCAGGATCCCGCTCCACATCTCGGCGATCTGGAACTGCCGCTGGAACAGCACGATCGTGAACCCGAGCCCGCTCGAACCGCCGAACATCTCGCTGATGACCATGAGGATGATCCCGATGGACAGCGCCTGCCGCAGCCCGGTCATGATCTGCGGGCTCGCGCCGCGCAGCACGAACCGGCGCAGCCTGGAGGCGCCGCGCACGCCGTACATGCGGCAGGTGTCCGACAGCACCTCGTCCAGCGCCCGTACGCCCTCCACGGTGTTGAGCAGGACGGGCCACAGGCAGCCCGACACGATGACCAGCACCTTCATGGCCGTGTCGATCCCGGCCAGCAACATGATCAGCGGCACCAGCACCGGCGGCGGGACGGCCCTGAAGAACTCCAGCACCGGCTCCAGCGTGGCCCGCAGCCGCCGCGACAACCCGATCGGCACGCCGAGCCCCACCCCGAGCAGCCCGGCCAGCGCGTACCCCGCCAGCAGCCGCGCGAGGCTCGGCAGCACGTCGTCGAGCAGCCGCCGGGAGAACCACGTCGCGGCGAAGGCCCGGCCCACCTCGGCCGGGCCAGGCAGGTAGAACGTGCTGCCGCCGACCGCCCACCAGACCAGCACCAGCGCCGCGGGCAGGGCGACCAGCCTGAGCGCCCTCACGCCGCCGCCTCCGAGCGCACGGCCGGATGCCAGGCCAGCACCCGGCGTTCGAGCAGCCGCACGGCCGCGTTGACCACGATGCCCACGCCGCCCGCGAGCACGATCAGCGCGTACACGGTCGGCACGGCGCCGCTGCTCTGCGCCACCTGGATCTCCGCGCCGAGCCCCGGGCTGCCGATCACCAGCTCGGCCGTCACCGCCAGGATGAACGCCACCGCCGCCGCCAGCCGGAGCCCGGTCATCACGTACGGCAGCGCCGTCGGCCACACCAGGTGCCTGATCCGCGACCAGGCCGACAACCCGTACGAGCGGGCGGTGTCGTGGGCGACGGGATCGACGGCGGCGACGCCGTACAGGACCTGGATGAGCACCTGCCAGAAGGCGGCGTAGACCACGAGCAGCAGCGTCGAGCCGAGCGTGGCGCCGAACAGCAGCGTGGCCAGCGGCACCAGCGCGACCGACGGGATCGGCCGCAGGAACTCGACCGTCGAGCCGGTCAGCGCCCGCAGCCCCGGCACGGTCCCGATCAGCACGCCCGCCGCGACCGCCGCGCAGAACGCCAGCGCCAGCCCGAGCGCCCAGCCGCGCATGGTCTCGCCGAGCGCGACCCAGAGCCGGGCCGTGGCCAGCTCGGCGGCGAGCGCGCCCAGTATCCGCGTGGCCGGGGGCAGGAACCGCTCGTCCACCAGGCCCAGCCGCGGCACGGCCTCCACCAGCGCGAGCAGGCCGCCCAGCCCGGCGAGCCCGTGGAGGAGGTCGCGCCTCACGGGACCAGCGCGGACACGTCGATCCTCTTCGTCAGCACGCCGTCGGCCAGCGCCAGGTCGGCGATGGTCTGCACGGACGCCTTGTTGACCTCGACCGGCCACTTCGGCAGGTGGATCTTCGCGATCACCTCGGGCGCGATCTTCGTGTACGTCCCGAGTATCTGCCGCACCTCGTCGGGATGGCCGTCGGCGTACTCCAGCGACCTGCGCATCGCCGCGGTGAACCGTTCGGTCAGGCCGGGGTCGGTCCGGCCGGTGGTGAAGTACATGGCGACGGTGAGTCCGGGGGCCGCCTCGGCGAAGTTCCAGGCCACCGGCCGCGCGCCCTGGCTGATCGCCTGGCTGACGAACGGCTCGACCACCCAGATGGCGTCCACCCGGCCGCTGCGCAGGGCGGCGGGCGCGTCGGGGAAGGGCAGCTCGACGAACTCGATGCCGCCGGGGTCGCCGCCCGCCTTGCGGACCGAGGCCCGGATGGTCGTGTCGCCGATGTTCTTGAGCTGGTTGACCGAGATCCGCCGGCCCGCCAGGTCCTTGGCCGACCTGATCGGGCTGTCCGGCTCGACCAGCACCGCGCTGAAGTCCTCGCCCGGCCGCCCGGTCGAGGAGACGCCGTTGGCCACCACTTTCACGTCCAGCCCCTGCTGCTTGGCGGTCAGCAGCGAGGTGGTGTTGGCGAAGGCGAACTGGAACTGTCCGCCGACCGTCCCCGAGATGCTGGCCGCGCCGCCCTGCACGGGGGTGATCGCCAGGTCGATGCCCTGCTCGGCGAAGAAGCCCTTGGCCCTGCCCAGGTGGATGGGCGCGGTGTCGACGATCGCGATCACTCCGGCGTTGACCCGGGCCTTGCCTCCCGCCGTAGTGCCCGGCCGCGGGCCGCCGCAGGCGGCCACGAGCAGGGCGGCGAGGATGATGAGAGCGCGACGCACGGCTGCTCCTAGGTGTTCGCTATGCGCACAGGTATTCTCTGTCCGAACAGCCCCATATGGCGGAAACTACGCCCTTGTCGGCTTCTGTCAAGGGATCACCATGGTCGATCATGTGCAGTCGCTGGCCAGAGGGCTGGCGGTGATCCGCGCGTTCAGCGCCGCGGCGCCCGAGCTGACGCTCAGTCAGGTGGCGCGGGCGACCGGCCTCAGCCGCGCCGCCGCCAGGCGTTTCCTCATCACCCTCACCGACCTCGGCTACGTGCGCAACGACGGCCGGCTGTTCGCGCTCACCCCCCGCGTCCTGGAGCTGGGATACGCCTACCTGTCCGGCCTGTCGCTGCCCGAGGTCGCCGGCCCCCACCTGGAACGCCTGGCCGCCGAGGTGCACGAGTCCGCCTCGGTCGCGGTTCTCGACGGCGAGGACGTCGTGTACGTCGCCCGCGTCGCCACCGCCCGGATCATGAGCGTGTCGATCAGCATCGGCACCCGCTTCCCGGCCTACTGCACGTCGATGGGCCGGGTGCTGCTGTCCGCCCTGCCGCCCGGCGACCTGGACGACTACCTGGGACGGGCCGCGTTACGCAGGCTGACCTCCAGGACCGTCGTGCTGCCCGACGCGCTGCGGGCCGAGCTGGAGCAGGTGCGCCTGCGCGGCTGGGCGATGGTGGACCAGGAGCTGGAGGAGGGCCTGCGGTCGGTCGCCGCGCCCGTACGCGACCACGCCGGCCGTACGGTCGCCGCCGTGAACGTCTCCACGCACGTCGGCCGTACCAGCCTGCACCAGGTCAGGACGGGGCTGCTGCCCGAGCTCCTGGCCACGGCGGCGCGCATCGAGGCCGACCTGGCGAAGGTCTCGGTGACCCGCGCCTGACGCCCGCTTGTCGGTCGCCGGTCGTCCGTCACCGGTTGCGGTAGCGGTCGGTCGCGTCGCGGGTGGCCCGGATCGCCGCCTCGGCCCGGTCGTAGGTGCGCTGGGCCAGGCCGACGAAGATGCAGTCGACGATCAGCAGCTGGCTGATCCGGCTGGCCAGCGCGCCGGGCCGGAAGGCGGTCTCCCGGCCGGCCGACACCAGCGTGTGGCTGGCCAGGTCGGCCAGCGACGAGCGCGGGTTGTTGGTGATGGCCACGATCAGCGCCCCGGCCTCGGCCGCCGTACGGGCCGGGACCAGCACGTCGGGGGTCTCGCCGCTGCAGCTGATGGCCACCGCCACGTCGCCGTCCCGCAGCAGCGCCGCGCTGGTCAGAGCCAGGTGGGCGTCGCTGAACGGATGGCTGGACAGGCCGATGCGCAGCAGCTTCTGCGACATGTCGGCGGCCACCAGACCCGAGGCCGCCACGCCGTAGACGTCCACCCGCCGGGCCACCGCGATGGCCTGGACGACCTCGCCGAGCTGGTCGGGGTCGAGCTGCGCCGCCGTGTCCGCCAGCGCGTCGGACTCCGCCCGCGCCACCTTGGCGATCACGTCGGTCAGCGGGTCGTCGGGGGCCAGGTCGCCGGGCACCAGGCGTTCGGGCTGCTTGGCCACGGCGGCGGCCAGCGCGAAGCGCATCTGCGAGTAACCGGCGAAGCCGAGCGCCCGCGCGGTGCGCACGATCGTCGCCTCGCTGGTGCCCGACACCGCGCTGAACTCGGTGATCGTGCTCCGCACGACCAGCCCCGGGTCGTCCAGGATGATGCGTCCGATGGCCTGCGCCGCCGGGGTCAGCGACGGCAGCACCGCGCGCACGGTGGCGACCGGGTTCGCGGGCTCGGTGTTCAACGGGTCAGCCATTCGGCCGCCGCCTGCGCGGAGACGCGGGAGATGCCGTGCGTGGCGACGTGGGCGGCCCCGACGGGCGCGTCGCTGATGCCGGTGTCCACCACGATCGCGTCGGGCCGGACGGCCAGCGCCCGCGCCAGCGCCTCGCGCACCCACGGGTGCCGGGCCGCGTCGTGCACCACGAGCACCACGGGACGGTCGTCGAAGGCGGGCAGCTCGCCGTCGCGGTCGAGGCGCACCCTGGCGGTGTTCGGCAGCCGGGCGGCCAGCGCCGCCGCGATGCCGGTCGGCGTGGCGGGATCGACCGCCTGGTTGAGCCGGGTGTTGACCTCCACGACCAGCGGCCCCCGGTCGAGCACGGCGGTGCCGGTCGTGGTCAGCGCGGCCCTGGCGGCCTCCAGGCCGACGCCCTCGTCGATGTCGGCGCGGGCCTTCTCGCGCAGCTCCGACCGCTCGGCGTACCAGGTGGACAGGGCGAGCACCCGGCCGGCCGCCTCGGCCAGCCGCTCCTCGGCCAGCCGGCCCGTGCGCACCGCCTCGACGACGGCGTCGCGCATCTCGTGCAGGCTCCGCTCGTCGGCCCGGCCGGCGCAGATGGTGTCGACGCCGGCGGCAAGCGCGCGCACCGCGATCTCGCCGGGGCCGAACATGTCGGCCACGGCCTGCATCTCGATCGCGTCGGTGACCACCACTCCGTCGAAGCCGAGCTCGCCCCTGAGCAGGTCGGTCAGGGCGCTGTGGCTGAGCGTGGCCGGCATCGACGGGTCGAGCGCGGGCACGAGCAGGTGGCCGGACATGATCGAGCGCACCCCGTGCGCGATGGCGGCCCGGAACGGCGGCAGGTCGCGCTCGTCGAGCACCGCCCGCGAGGCGTGCACGGTGGGCAGCGCCAGGTGGGAGTCGGTGGTCGTGTCGCCGTGCCCCGGGAAGTGCTTGGCGCAGGCGGCCACGCCCGCGCCCTGCACCCCGGCCACGTACGCGACGGTGTGCCGGGCGACCAGCTCGGGATCGGGCCCGAACGAGCGCACGCCGATGACCGGGTTCTCCGGGTTGGCGTTCACGTCGGCGGAGGGGGCGTAGTCGAGGGAGATGTCGAGTTCGGCGAGCATCCGGCCGATCTGCCGGCCGACCCGCTCGGTCAGCTCGACGTCGTCGGCCACGCCCAGCGCCCGGTTGCCGGGGAAGGAGCTGCCGGCGAGCACTTCGAGCCGGGTGACCGCGCCGCCCTCCTCGTCGACCGCGACGATCGCGCCGGGGTTCTCGGCGCGCACCGAACGGACGAGCTGCTCGCCGATGGAGTTGCGGGCGAACAGGATGACGCCGCCCAGGCCCTCGCCCAGCGCGCGGCGCAGCCAGTCGGGAGGCGACGTCCCTTCGAACCCCGGCTGGAGCACCGTCATCGCAAGTCGGACCAGCTCTGCGCTCATGCGGCATTTTCCTTCACGGTTGTTGATCTGAAGGTAATTTTCTGTCATCGTCGCCCTCGACACAACCATTGTCGAGAGGCCACCCCCCATGCCCAGCAGAAGGACTCTCCTGAAGGGTCTCGCTCTCGCCGCCGCCGCGTCCGCCGTGCCGCTGCCGGCCTTCGCCCAGGCAGACTACGTCCCCCCGCTGCGTCAGATGCGCGGCATGTGGATCGCTTCCGTGGTCAACATCAACTGGCCCTCGAAGCCGGGGCTGAGCGCCGACGAGCAGAAGGCCGAATACCTCGCCTGGCTCGACGTGGCCGTGCAGCGCAAGCTCAACTCCGTGTTCGTGCAGATCAGGCCGACCGCCGACGCGTTCTGGCCGTCGCCGTTCGAGCCCTGGTCGCAGTACCTGACCGGCACCCAGGGCCAGGACCCCGGCTACGACCCGCTCGGGTTCGCCGTGGAGGAGACCCACAAGCGCGGCCTGGCCTTCCACGCCTGGTTCAACCCCTACCGCGTGTCGATGCAGCCCGACCCGGGCAAGCTGCACCCCGATCACCCCGGCCGCAAGAACCCCGACTGGATCCTGCCGTTCGGCGGCAAGCTCTACTACAACCCGGGCATGCCCGAGGTCCGCAAGTTCTGCCAGGACGCGATGATGGACGCGATCACCCGCTACGACATCGACGGCCTGCACTTCGACGACTACTTCTACCCGACCAACACCACTGCCTTCGACGACAGCGCCGCGTTCGCCAAGCACGGCGCCGGCTTCCCCGACCTGGCCTCCTGGCGGCGCAACAACGTCGACCTCATGGTCAGCGAGATGCAGCAGCGCGTCCTGCAGGCCAAGCCGGAGATCGCCTGGGGCATCAGCCCGTCGGGCATCTGGCGCAACAAGGGCACCGACCCGCTCGGCTCCGAGACCAACGGCGGCCAGTCCTACGACAACCTGCACGCCGACACCCGCGGCTGGGTCAAGAAGGGCTGGCTGGACTACATCGCGCCGCAGCTCTACTGGTACATCGGGCAGCCGCCGGCCGACTACTCCAAGCTCGTCCCGTGGTGGTCGGACGTGGCCGCGGGCACGAACACGCTGCTGTGGATCGGACAGGCGGCGTACAAGGCGGGCGACCCGGCCCAGGCCGCCGAGTGGCAGAAGCCGGACGAGCTGTCCAGGCACCTGACGCTCAACCGCGCCCACCCCGAGATCAGCGGCGACATCTGGTACAACGCCAACGACGTCAAGGTGGACCGGCTCGCCTCCATCACGACCGCCGTCAACGACCACTACCAGCGGCCCGCGCTCGCGCCCGTGCTGCCCCGCCTGGCGAACGGCGAGCCGCCGCGCCGCCCGGTGGTGGCGTACGCGCTGCGCCGCACCGGCGGCGTCGAGGTGCGCGTGGTCGCCACCGGCCGGGACGAGCCGTTCCAGTTCGCCATCTTCCGCTTCCCGGACGAGGCCGGCCAGAACGCCTTCGCCGACGCGCGCAACCTGGTCGCGGTCGTGCCCGCCGACCGCCAGATCCGCTGGACGGACCCCGACGGCAAGCGCGGCGACCACTACTACGCGGTCGCCGTCGACCGGGCCAACAGGACCAGCAAGCCCAGCCGCGGTTTCCGGGTGATCTGAAGGACACCGGTGAAGGAACGCTGACCTCCGGCGCCGCGCGCATGGCTCACCAGCGCGCGTCGCCGGCACGTTCCCTGACCGGCGACGAGCACGGCGCGCGCCACCGGCCTGTCGGCCCGCGGTCGCCCGCCGTCGCCCGTTCCGCGCCCAGCAGGGACGAGCACGGTGATCTCTCGATGGTTCCGACGCTGCCGGAACCCCTCGCCGAAGCCCCGGTCGCGATCTGGCTCCCTCTAGGAAGCCCTCCTACCGGCCGCCGACGGCTGCTGCTCAGCCGCGGCGCCCGCCGACCGCTGTGGTGGCACCACAGGGGTCGGGCGCACCAGCCCGAGCGCGACGACCTCGTTGGCGAGGCGCGTGCGGCGGTTGGTGCCCTCAGGAATCCTGAACTTCTGGTACAGCCGCAGCAGGTGTTGCTTGACCGCGGCTTCGGTCACGACCAGGTCGTCGGCGATCTCGCGCGCCGTCGCCGGAGCGACGAACGCCTCGTCGGACAGCGCCGGCCTGCAGAGCGAGGTCAGCACATCGACCTCGCGCCTGGTCAGCTCGGGCGCCGCCGCCCTGCGCAGCTCGACCTCGGGGGTGAAGTCCTCACGGGGGACTCCACCGATGCGACCCCGCGCCGCGCCGAACGAGACGACGTCGCCGTCGTCAAGGACCCTCCGGGCGATCGGCCTGCCGTTCACCCGTGTGCCGTTGCGGGACAGGCCCAGGTCAACGACGTACAGGTAGGGTCCTCGTCTGACGAACTCGGCATGGAGTCGAGACACACTGGGGTCGGTGAGCCGGATGTCCACACCCCGGCCTCTCCCGACCGTCGTGATCTCGGGGCGCAACGGGACCACGTCGCCGGTGTCCTCGATGCGTATGAACGGCCCCTCCACGGCAGTTCCTCCCCAGGTAGCCCGCCGTAACTATTACTACAGCTCCGGCTTACCCAACCGAGGGGATGCGGAATCGCCTTTGCCGAAAGGAGAATCCCACGTGAAATTGGTCTGGACCTCTGCGAACGGTTTTACCTGCTCACGGGTAGACTTCGGAGGAAGATAAGCGGAGGAAACACTCATGGCGGACAAGCCCACGAAAGGCCTGGCCGATGTCGTAGCCGCGTCCACAGCGCTGAGCGACATCGACGGCAAGGCCGGTCGCCTCTTCTACCGTGGATACGACATCCACGACCTGGCCGGCCGAGCGACGTTCGAGGAGACCGCGTACCTGCTGCAGCACGGCAGGCTGCCCGACCGGGCCCAGCTGGAGGCGTACGGCGCCGACCTGGCCCAGGGCCGGGAGCTCGGCGCGCTGGTCGCCGCGAACGTGGCGGAGATCGCCGAGAAGCAGAAACCCATGGAGGCGCTCCGCTCCCTCGTCTCACTCTCCGGCGCCGACGACCCCGACAAGGACTCCACCGCCCCCGACGCGAACCTGCGCAAGGCGGCCCGCCTGACCGCGCAGCAGCCCGTGCTGGTCGCCCGCTACCACGCCGCGCGCACCGGCGGCGCGGCCCCCGAGGCCGACCCCGAGCTCAGCATCGCCGGAAACTTCCTGCTCCAGGTCACCGGACGCGCCCCCGAGCGGCGCGCGGTCGAGATCTTCGACGAGTGCCTGGTGCTGCACGCCGACCACACGATGAACGCCTCGACGTTCGCCGCCCGCGTCTGCGCCGCGACCTTGTCGGACATGCACTCGGCCATCGTCGCGGCCATCGGCACGCTCAAGGGCCCGCTGCACGGCGGCGCGAACGAGCAGGTCATGAAGACCCTGGAGTCGATCCCGCCGGGCGGGGTGGCCCAGGCCGTGCGCGACAAGCTCGCCGCGGGCGAGAAGATCATGGGCTTCGGCCACCGCGTCTACAAGACCGAGGACCCGCGCGCCACGCACCTGCGCCGCATGTCCGCCGAGCTGGCCGAGGCCGCCGGCGACGACACCTACTACCGGATGTCGAAGGAGATGGAGGAGGTCGTCTTCGAGACGAAGGGCCTCTATCCGAACGTCGATTTCTACGCGGCGTCGGTCTACCACTACCTTGGCATTCCGACGGACCTGTTCACCCCCGTCTTCTCGATCAGCCGCATGTCCGGCTGGACCGCGCACGTGATCGAGCAGCATGCCGACAACAGGCTGATCCGGCCCGACAGTGAATACATTGGCGAGCGCGATCAGAAGTGGAAGCCAATAGAAGAGCGTTGAGCCGAGAGAACGAACGTGAACGCTGGGGACCGTTCCCGCTGATTGTGGCGGGAGCGGTCGCCGCCGTGCTCGTGATCCTGTTGGTGGACCCGCGCTGGGGCGGGTTCGCGCTGGGCGGTGTGTTGATGGTCGCCGCCGCGCTCCGGTTCGCCGGGTTCGACGGGCAACTGGCCGTCCGCGACAAGGTGACGGACGTCATCACGCTGATCGCGTTCGGCTTCCTCATGGCCCTGACCTCGCTCGCGCTGTACAACAACGCGTTCAAGGCCTGGCTCCTGTCCCTTTTGGCCGGTTGACGGGACGGTCCGATAGCCTCAACGCATCCATTCATTGAAGGGGAACCATTCGCATGCCCAAGATCAAGGTGGAGGGTCCTGTCGTCGAGCTCGACGGCGACGAGATGACCCGGATCATCTGGCAGTTCATCAAGGACCAGCTGATCCTTCCCTACCTCGACGTCGACCTGAAGTACTACGACCTGGGGATCGAGTACCGGGACTCGACGGACGACCAGGTCACCATCGACGCCGCCAACGCCATCAAGAAGTACGGCGTCGGTGTGAAGTGCGCCACCATCACCCCAGACGAGGCGCGGGTCGAGGAGTTCGGGCTCAAGAAGATGTGGAAGTCCCCCAACGGGACCATCCGCAACATCCTCGGCGGCGTGATCTTCCGTGAGCCGATCATCATGTCGAACGTGCCGCGGCTCGTGCCCGGCTGGACCAAGCCGATCGTCGTCGGCCGTCACGCCTTCGGCGACCAGTACCGCGCCACCGACCTGGTCATCCCCGGCGAGGGCACCCTGACCCTCACGTACACGCCGAAGGACGGCTCCGAGCCGATCGAGCTCGACGTGTACGACTTCCCGGGCGGCGGCGTCGCCATGGCGATGTACAACCTCGACGAGTCGATCCGCGACTTCGCCCGCGCCTCCATGCGCTACGGCCTGGCCCGCAACTACCCGGTCTACCTGTCGACGAAGAACACCATCCTCAAGGCGTACGACGGCCGCTTCAAGGACATCTTCGCCGAGGTCTTCGAGACCGAGTTCAAGGCCGACTTCGACAAGGCCGGGCTCACCTACGAGCACCGCCTCATCGACGACATGGTCGCCGCGGCGCTCAAGTGGGAGGGCGGCTACGTCTGGGCCGCCAAGAACTACGACGGCGACGTGCAGTCCGACACCGTCGCCCAGGGCTTCGGCTCGCTCGGCCTGATGACCTCCGTCCTCATGACCCCCGACGGCCAGACCGTCGAGGCCGAGGCCGCCCACGGCACCGTGACCCGCCACTACCGCGAGCACCAGAAGGGCAACCCCACCTCCACGAACCCGATCGCCTCGATCTTCGCGTGGACGCGTGGCCTGGCCCACCGCGGCAAGCTGGACAACACCCCCGCCGTGACCGACTTCGCCAACAAGCTGGAGCAGGTCTGCATCGAGACCGTCGAGAGCGGTCAGATGACCAAGGACCTCGCCATGCTGGTCGGCGGCGACGCCAAGTGGCTCACCACCCAGGACTTCCTGGCCGCCCTGGACGAGAACCTCAAGAAGAAGATGTCTGCTTGAGAGAAAGCGGCCTCTACCTGCGGCTTCGTCGTACGGTAGGGGCCGTTTCGCATGTCCGGGGCCGGCTGCGGGCCGTCTTTCCGGGGGTTGACGTGCGGGCAGGGGCGATTATGGTCCGTTTAGGAAAGTTTCCTAAGAGAAGCTTCCGTCCCTCGCACGCATCAGGAGGCGTCCTCGTGCTGTCCAGGAAGTGGGCCACCGGCCTGCCCGTCGCGACCCTGCTCACCACCGCGCTGCTCACGGGCTTCGCCCCGGCCGCCCACGCCGTCCCCGACGGCTGCACCTCCAGCGTGAACGGCTCCACGGCCGAGAGCCGCTGCACCGGCGGCACGGGCCAGCACCAGATCGCGATCACCGTCCTGCACGTCAATCCTGCCGTCGGTTACGTCTACAACGTCGGCCCATGGGTCTCTCCCGGCCAGGTCTCCTCGGCCACCATCCCGCCCGGCACGATCATCTCCATCCGCGTCAACAAGCGCTGAGATCCAGCAGGCACCCGCGGGCGGCCGTCGAGAACGGTCGCCCCCGGGCCGCGCAGCGGGGCACGCGTGGCCGGCGGCTTCTTCATCGCCCGGGTGCGGATGTGACGGCCCCCGATCCCTCCTGGAAGGACGCGGACGGCAGGCCGGCCGGTGTCCTGGTCTCGCCGCCGGTCACGGTGACCGCGTACGGCCCGCAGCACCAGGGCTTGAGGCAGGAGGAGGAGGTGGCGTTCGGACCACTGGGCCGGGGCGGCGACTGAGCCGCCACCCGGGGCCACCACTGGAGCCGCCGCTGGGACCGCCACCGGGACCGCCACCGGGACCGCCACTGGGGCCGGCTCACCCGCTCGCCCGGCGCCAGTCGCTCGCGGTGAGGCGGTACAGGACGTGGCGGCGCAGCCGGTGGCCGGGCGGCAGGACGGGATGGTCGAAGTCCCCGTCGGGGTCATGGACCATCCCGAGACGGCGCATGACGGCGCTGGAGCGCGTGTTGACCGTGGCCGTGAAGGACACCACCTCCGCCAGGCCGAGCCGGTCGAAGGCGAAGCCGAGCGCGGCGGTGGCCGCCTCGCTCGCGTAGCCATGGCCCCACGACCTGCGGTTGAGCCGCCAGGCAATCTCCGTCGCGGGCATGAAGGGGGCCTCGAACGAAGGCCGGTGCAGGCCGGTGAAGCCGATGAACTCGCCGGTGTCCAGCCTCTCCAGCGCCCAGCGTCCCCAGCCCTGCCGGGTGATCAGGTCGTCGCCGGCGGCGGCGAACGCGTCGCTCTGCTCGCGGCTGAGCGTGGCGGGGAAGTGTTCCATGACCTCGGGGTCGGCGTTGAGCTCCGCGAAGGGCTCGCGGTCGGAAGGACGCCAGGGCCGCAGCAGGAGGCGCTCGGTACGCAGCTCGACCGGCGGCAGATGGGTGGAGTCGATCACCGGTGACATCTTATGCGCGGAGCGAGGTGGGGAAGCTCGTACTCTTGGTCCCGTGTTGAGTAGTAACCGGCTGCGTGTCCTGCTTGAGGTGTTCAGGACGGGCAGTATCGCCGGTGCGGCCAGGGTGCTGAAGTTGTCGCCGTCCGCCGTGTCCCACCAGCTGTCCCGGCTGGAGCAGGAGGCGGGGGTCGGGCTGGTCGAGCGCAACGCCCAGAGCCTGCGGCTGACCGAGGCGGGACGCCGCCTGGCCATCCGCGCCCAGGAGGTCGTCGACATCATCGAGGCGGCCGAGAAGGACCTGCTCGCCCAGGCCAGGGTGGACGCCGGCGAGCTGCGCATCGGCTTCTTCGCCTCCGCCGGGTACCGGCTGCTGCCGCTGGCGCTGTCGCGCTTCGCCTCCCGGTATCCCAAGGTGGCGCTCGACCTGGTGGAGGGCCAGCCGTACGAGCTGCTGCCCGATCTGGAGCGCGGCGCGCTCGACGTGCTGGTGGTCTTCGAGCACGCGCTCGACCCGTGGCAGTGCCCGGAAGGGGTGGAGGTCGTCCACCTGTTCGACGAGCCGCAGCTCCTGGTGCTGCCGACCGGCCACGCCGCCGCCCAGCGGCCCAAGGTGCGGCTGGCGGACCTGGCCGAGGAGCCGTGGATCACCACGTTCGGCGCCGAGCACCCGGTGTCGATCCTTGAGCGGGCCAGCACGCTGGAGGGCTTCTCGCCGCGGATCCGCTGCCGCAGCGACCACTACGAGGTGACGATCGGCCTGGTACGGGCCGGGCTCGGCGTCGCGCTGGTGCCGAGCCTCGGCCTGCAGGGCGCGACCGGGCTGCACACCTGCCGGCTGACCACGCCGAACCTGTTCCGCCGGATCGGCGTGGCCAGGAGGCCGACCAATCCCAACCCGGCCGCCCGGTCGTTCCTGGCCTATCTGCGTACGGCCTCGGCCCAGCTCAGGAACTCGCTGGAGCCTTCGCTGCGCTGAGGCGGGCGGCGACGTCCAGGCCGGCCCGCCGTACGGCGGCGGTCAGGTCGTGCTCGCTGCCCGCGGGGCCGTGGGCGAGGACGGCGTAGGCGATGCGGCCGTCCATGATGCCGACGTCGGACCGGACACCCTCGTCGGTGCCGGTCTTGTTGGCCAGCCAGTCGCCCTCGGGATCGTGCCTGACCAGGGCGGGGACGAGACCGTGGTCGGTGTTCTGCCGCATCCAGCCGCGCATGAGCGCCTGCCAGCCGCCCGGACCGGCGAGCAGCGCGGCCAGGCCGGACAGCTCGGCCGCGGTGCCGATCGCGAACGTCGGCGGGTCCTGCGGGGTGCGCGGTTCCCTGATGCGGTCGAGCAGCCTGGTCCGCGACAGCCCGAGGGCCGCCGCGGCGGCGTTGACCCGGTCCAGGCCGATCGTGCGCAGCAGCGCGTTCGTGGCGGTGTTGTCGCTGACGGCGGCGGTCAGCAGGGCGAGGTCGCCGATCGTCCAGGCGCGCGCGGACAGCGACGTGAGCAGCCCGGAGCCGTCGCAGTAGTCGTCGTCGTGCAGCGTCACGGGCATGTCGGGGGCCAGGATGCCGCCCTCGACGCTCATCGCCACCTCGGCCAGCAGCAGCAGCTTGCCGACGCTGGCCAGCGGCAGCTCGGCGTCCTCGTTGACGCCGTGGAACTCGCCCGTCACCAGATCCCGCGTCGCGACGGCGAGCGTGATGTCGTTCACCGCCCGATGATCCTTCCTGGTCTGTCCTCGGTGAGCCTGTTGTCCTCCACGGCGAGCCGTCCGGCCACCACGACGGCCCTGACGCCGATGGGAGGCAGCAGCGGGTCGGCGTAGGTCGCGCCGTCGGCGACCGTCGCGGGGTCGAGGAGCACCAGGTCGGCGTGCGCTCCGTCGCGCACGACGCCTCTGTCCGCCAGCCCGAACCGCTCGGCCGCCATGCCGGTCATCTTGTGGACGGCGGTCTCCACCGGGAACAGTCCCTGGTCGCGGGAGTAGCGGCCGAGCACCCGGGGGAAGGTGCCGGCCAGCCGGGGGTGCGGATGGCCCGGCTTGGGCACGCCGTCCGAGCCGATCATGGCGAACTCGCTCGCCAGGACCCGCTGGACGTCGTCCTCGCGCATGGAGTGGCTGATGATGGTCACCTCGCCGTCCTCGGCGAGCAGCAGCTCGGCCGCCGCGTCCACCGGGTCGCCGCCCAGCTCGGCGATCGTGCGGCCCTCGGCCTCGGGGTGACGGGTGGCGCAGGCGACCGAGATGCGGTCCCAGCCGCCGTTGCCGACCGTGTTCTCCCAGCCCGGCACGCCCGCCTCGATGGCCGCGCGCATCCGGTCGCGCTGGCCGGGGTCGCGCAGCCGGTCGAGCAGCGCCTCGGTGCCGCCGTCGTTGGCCCATGGGGGGAACATCGCCGACAGCGACGTGCTGCCCTCGGTGTAGGGGTAGACGTCGCAGGTGAGGTCCATGCCCTGGGCGCGCAGCTCGGCGATGCGGGGGAGCGTGCGCAGGGTCCTGCCCCAGGCGTGCTTGCCGGCCGTCTTGTGGTGGCTGACGTGCAGCGCGGCCCCGCTCCTGCGGGCGATCTCGACGGCCTCCTCCAGCGCCTCCTCCACGCGGGACATCTCGTCCCGCAGGTGGGTGACGTACGGCTTGCCGTGCCGGGCCGCGACGCGGGCCAGCGCGACCACCTCGGCGGTGTCGCCGTACGTGCCGGGGGTGTAGATGAGGCCGGTGGACAGCCCGGCGGCGCCGGCCGCCAGCGCGTCGTCGAGCAGCGCGCACATGGTGGCGAGCTCGGCGGGGGTGGCCGGGCGGTCCTCGTAGCCGAGCACGCCGGCCCGCAGGGTGCCGTGGCCGACGAGGGAGGTCAGGTGGTTCGAACGGGGGGCCCGCTCGTGCGCCGCCACGAACCCGTCGTAGTCCTCAAAAATCGGGATGTCGCCGCCGAAACCGGCCCGGCTCGACCGGCGCAGCGCCGGCACCCGCTCGGGCAGCGCCGGGAACAGGCTCGACCCGCAGTTGCCACAGATCTCCACGGTGACGCCCATGAGCACGGGGGCGGCGGCCAGCTCCCGGCCCGCCTCCCCGAGCAGGGTGACCGCGTCGGAGTGGGTGTGGACGTCGATGAACCCGGGCGCGACCACCAGCCCGGAGGCGTCGATCACCCGCCCCCCGCCGCCGTCGGACGGGCCGCCCCCGGGCAGCAGGACGAGGCGGTCACCGCGGACGCCGACGTCGGCCCGGCGCAGCGGCGCGCCCGTCCCGTCGGCCACGAGGCCACCGCTGATCAGCATGTCGAGGCTCACGCGGCCGAACCCTCCCTGAGAAGCGAGCCGTTCACAGCACCTGCCCGAGGAAGGCGCGGGTGCGCTCGTGACGCGGCGAGGACAGCACCTCGCGGGGCGGCCCCTCCTCCACGATCACGCCGTCGTCGATGAACACCAGGTGGTCGCCCGCCTCTCTGGCGAAGCCCATCTCGTGGGTCACCACGATCATCGTCATCCCGCTGGCCGCCAGGTCGCGCATGACCTGCAGCACCTCCTGCACCAGCTCGGGGTCGAGCGCGCTGGTCGGCTCGTCGAACAGCATGAGCTTGGGGTCCATGGCCAGGCTGCGCGCGATCGCGACCCGCTGCTGCTGGCCGCCCGAGAGCTGCCGGGGGTAGTGGCCGGCCCGGTCGGCCAGCCCCACCCGGTCGAGCAGCGTCCTCGCGCGCTCGGCCGCCTTCGCCTTCGACAGGCGCTTGACCGTGCACGGGCCCTCCATGACGTTCTCCAGCGCGGTCATGTGCGGGAACAGGTGGAAGCGCTGGAAGACCATGCCGATCTCCTGACGCTGGCGGCACAGCTCGTCGGGCCGCAGCAGGTGCAGCTTGCCGCCCTGCTCGCTGAAGCCCATGAGCTCGCCGTCGACCCACACCCGGCCCGCGTCGATCGTCTCCAGCCGGTTGACGCAGCGCAACAGCGTCGACTTGCCGGACCCGGACGGGCCAACCACGCAGACCACCGCGCCGGCCGGCACGTCGAGGCTGACGCCCTTCAGCACCTCGAGCTGGCCGAAGCGTTTCCTGACCGATTCGATCTTCACCATGCTAGTGGCCACGGCTGAACCTCCTCTCCAGGGAGCGCTGGCCGAAGGTGGCCACGGTGGTGAGCAGCAGGTACCAGGTGGAGGCGACCACCAGCAGCGCGATCACCTCGAAGTTGTCCAGGTAGATGCGCTGGGAGACGGTCAGCAGCTCCGCGCCGGAGATGACCGAGACCATCGAGGTGGTCTTCAGCATGGAGATGAACTGGTTGCCGGTCGGCGGGATGATCACCCGCATCGCCTGCGGCAGCACGACCCTGCGCAGGATCTGCCGGTGCGACATGCCCAGCGACTCGGCCGCCTCCCGCTGCCCGGGATCCACCGAACGGATGCCCGCCCGGACGATCTCGGCCATGTACGCGCCCTCGTTGATGGTCAGCCCGAGCAGCGCCGCCGTGAACGGCGTGATCAGCTCGTTGGCCGGCCACTGGAGGAACATCGGCCCGCCGAACGGGACGCCGAGCCCGATCTCGGGGAAGACCAGGCCGATGTTGAACCAGAAGATGAGCTGCACCAGCAGCGGCGTGCCCCGGAAGAACCAGGTGTAGAGGCCGGCCGCGCCGCGCAGCACCGGGCTGTCCGACAGCTGCATGACGGCGGCGACCACACCGAGGGCGACGCCGATGACCATGGACAGCGCGGTGAGTGCGATCGTGATCCACAGGCCGCCGAGCACCCGGCCGTCCAGCAGGAACTCGGAGATCACGTCCCAGTGGAGGTTGGGGTTGACGATGACGGTGTAGGCCAGCCAGGCCATCACCAGCGCCGCGACCACCGCCGCGACGAGCCGCCCGGGCCTGGGCGGCTTCACCGCCTCGATCGGGAGTTCCATCATGCGCCGGTGTTGATCGTGACCTTGGGCACGGCGTTGGCCGTCGTGCCGTACTTCTCCAGGATCTTGCCGTACTCGCCGCTGTCGATCAGCTCCTGCAGCGCCTTGGCGACGGCGTCGCGCAGGCCGGTCTGCTTCTTGTCGATCGCGATGCCCCAGGGGCCGGCGTCGTACTGCTCGGCCAGGACCTCGTACTTGCCGGTCTCCTTGGCGTACATGGCGGCCACGGGGGAGTCGACGATCGTGGCGACGGTACGGCCGGAGTCGATGGTGAGCAGGCCGGTGGGGGCGTCCTCGCTCTGCATGATCTCCATCTTCTGGGCGCACTTCTCGTTCTGGCGCTTGCCGATCTCCAGGTTGGAGCTGCCCTTGGCCAGGACGACCTTCTTGCCGCACAGGTCCTCGAGGGTCTTGATGCCCTCGGGGTTGCCCTTCTTGACCATGATCGAGCCGCCGGCGTTGAAGTAGTCGACGAAGTCGACGGCCTTGCGGCGCTGTTCGAGGTCGCTGAGCGCGGCCATGGCGATGTCCCACCGGCCGCCCTGCAGGCCGGGGATGAGACCGTCGAAGGAGGCGTTGATGATCCGGGTCTTCAGCCCGAGCCGCTCTCCGACCGCCACGGCCAGGTCGGCGTCGACGCCGGTCATCTCCTGGGTGCCCGGCTTGTACATCTCCATCGGGGGATAGCCTTCCGAGGTCGCCATGCGGAGCTCGCCGGACTTCCGTACGGATTCCGGGACGAGGTCCTTGGCGCTCTTGCCGGTCGAGGAGGGCGGCGTGGGGGCAGCCGCCGTACCCGAGGTGGACCTCCCGCATCCCGCGCCAAGAGCGCAGGCCGCCACCAGGGCGATGACCAGGTGTGTTCGCATGGCATGTCATCGTGGCCAGGCCGTCAGGCGGCACCAAGCCTCGTGAAGGCATGCGACCCTCAGCAACGAATCCGTCGATGCTCGACCCACCGTGCCCTCGCGGTTGTTTACGCTCGCGCTTCATGAGTTTGGACATCTGGCCCCAGACCGCCACATGGCACGACGGGGAGCTGCGGCTCGGCGGGATCGGCGCGGTCGAACTGGCCCGCGTGCACGGCACGCCCGCGTACGTGCTGGACGAGGCCGACTTCACCGCCCGCGCCCGCGCCTGGCTGGACGCGCTGCCCGACGGCGACGTGCACTACGGCGGCAAGGCGTTCCTCTGCCCCGAGGTGGTGCGCTGGCTGGATCGGCTGGGCCTGTCCCTCGACGTCTGCACGGGCGGCGAGCTCGCCGTGGCCATGGCCGGCGGGATGCCGCCGGAGCGGGTCGTCTTCCACGGCAACAACAAGTCGGCCGACGAGCTGCGCCGGGCCGTGGCCTGGGGCATCGGCTGCGTGGTCGTCGACTCCTTCACCGAGATCGCCAGGCTCGCCGCGATCGCCGCCTCCCTGGGCGTCCGGCAGCGGGTGATGATCAGGGTGACGCCGGGCGTGGACCCGCACACCCACGCCTTCATCGCCACCGGCGGCGAGGACTCCAAGTTCGGCTTCTCGCTGAGCGCCGGCGCCGCCGCGCTCGCGGTGGCGCAGGTGAACGCCGAGCCCGCGCTGGAGCTGTACGGCCTGCACTCCCACATCGGCTCGCAGATCTTCGAGCTGGACGGCTTCGGCACCGCCGCCGCCAGGATGGCCGCCTTCGCCGCCGAGACCGGCGTCACCAGGCTCGACCTGGGCGGCGGCCTCGGCATCGGCTACACGCCGGACGACCCCACCCCGCCCACCCCCGCCGAGCTGCTCGCCGTGCTCAGGAAGGAGACCGCGGGCCTGCACCTGGCCGTCGAGCCCGGCAGGTCGATCGCCGGGCCGTCCACGGTCGCCCTGTACGAGATCGGCACGATCAAGGGCCGGTACGTGAGCGTGAACGGCGGCATGAGCGACAACCCCCGCCCCGGCATGTACGGCGCCGCCTACACCGCCATCCTGGCCAACCGCGCCTCCGACGCCCCCACGAGCGCGTTCACCGTGGTCGGCAAGCACTGCGAGAGCGGGGACGTGCTGGTCAGGGACATCGCGCTGCCCGGCGACGTGCGGCCCGGCGACCTGCTCGCCGTACCGGTGTCGGGCGCCTACCAGCGCTCGATGGCCAGCAACTACAACCACGTGCCCAGGCCGCCGGTCGTCGCGGTGCGCGACGGGGAGGCGCGGGTCGTCGTCCGCCGCGAGAGCGAGGAGGACCTGCTGCGGCTCTACCTGTAGACGCGGCCGCGAAGCCGCGCCGGCGGTCAGGACGTGAGCTTGCCCAGGTCGGGGGCGTAGACGGTCATCCAGCTCGGGTGCAGCCGGAAGTAGACCACGTCGTGCTCCCAGTCGAAGGCGTCCGCGCCGTAGAAGTCCTTGAAGTAGGCGAGCAGGGCCGGCCAGTCGGCGGCCGGCTCGCCGTCCTGCGGGTTGAGGACCTCCACCCTGCCGTGGGTGAACACGCCCAGGTCCTCCCCGCGCATATGGGCGACGCTGGCCGCCGGGCGGGCGGCGAGGTGGCGCGCCTTGGCGGCGCCGCGCGCCGTGCCGAAGTGCCACTTGCCGTGCAGGAAGTGGCCGTCGGCGCCGCTGATCCGCGGCTCGCCCTTCGCCGTCACCGTGGACAGGGCGAGGACGCGCATGCCGGTCAGGATCCCGGTGAGCTGCTCGGCGTTCATGGTGCGCTCGGTGACGATCGAGCGCAGGTGCGAGGTGGAGCGGGAGAGCGAGGCGTCGAGGAGCGCCTGGAGCTCTTCGAGCTCCTGCGGGGTTTCGCGCATTGAGGTCCTTGTCTGTACGTACGTACCGGCCCGCGATCGGCGCCGGCCGGTGGGACCATGCTCGACCGGAAACCCGACACCCTGTGTCGTGTTTTCCGGAACTCAGGACGAATCTCTGACGCGGGCCGCCTGTTCCTCCTGGACCCTGCGGGCGGTGCGCAGGAAGGCGAGGATCACTGCCAGCTCGTCCGGCCCGTAGCCCTCCAGCGCCCGCGCGCCCGCCTGGCCGACCGGGGCGAAGATCTCGGCCTCGGCGGCGCGGGCCGCGTCGGTGGCGGCGACCAGGACGCGGCGGCGGTTGCCCGGATCGGGCGCGCGGGTCACCATGCCCGCGCGTTCCAGGCGGTCGATGACGGTGGTGACGGCCGCCGGGCTGAGCTTCAGCGCGAGGCTGAGCGCGCCCGCGGCGACCGGGCCCTCGGCCAGGACGACGTCGAGGCAGCGCAGGTCGGTGCGGTTGAGGCGGAGCCGGGCCGCGGCGGCCTCGTCGAAGGCGTCGAAGCTCTGCTGCAGCTGCCGGAGCTCCATGGCGATCTCTCCGATGACGGCACGTTTCGACATTCGAACCTTTCTGGTATCGTACTTTTCGTTAGTCGAAATGACGATATCACTCCGGAGGCACCGCCATGCGCTCGACCACCCTCACCTCGCCCGACACTGCCGAGATCCAGCGCCTCTTCGCCGACTTCATGGCGGCCTGGACCGCCGGGGACGCCCGCGCGTTCGGCGCCCTGTTCACCGACGACTCCGACTACGTCTCCTACGACGGCACGATCGCCCGTGGCCGCCGCGCGCACGAGCTCAACCACGACAAGCTCTTCCGTGGCGTCCTGGCCGGATCGGCGCTCGTCGGCGACCTGGAGTCGGTGCGCTTCCTCACCCCCGACGTGGCGGTCGTGCACGGCACGGCCTCCGTCCTGATGCCCTGGCGGTCCACGCTGCCCAGGCGGCGGTTGTCCCGGCAGACCGTCGTCGTGGTGCGGACGGGCGAGGGCTGGCGCATCGGCGCGATCCACAACGGCCGGGTCCGGCCGGTCACCGTTCCCGAGCCGGGCTCGTTCCCGTCCAGGATGTCGCAGCTGATGGCCCGGGTCGCCCGCCGGTTCGGCCTCGGCAGGGGATGACGCTTTTCGTAATCCCTGACCCTTCCTTGACGAGGTCGCGGCGTGGCGCAGTTGATCATCTGGGTAAGGCCCAACCTGTAACAGTCGTACGCGTCTCGGGGGGTTCGGATGCGACTGGGTATTTTGACAGGAGCGGGGCTGCTCGCGGCCGCCGTCGTCCTGACCGGGTGCGACTCGCCGCCCGACACTGCCAAGATCACCGACAGCAAGGCCGAGGCCGCGGCCAGGCTGAAGCAGAGCAAGGCGGCCAAGATCGCGGTTGCGCGCAAGGTGAAGGCGAACGAGCTGGGCCAGATCCCGGTGCTGATGTTCCACCGGGTCATCAAGAACCCGGCCACCACCGACGACAGGACGCCGCAGCAGTTCCGCTCGGACCTCGAACGGCTGGTCAAGGAGGACTACGTCCCGATCAGCGCGTCGGAGATGGTGACCGGGAAGATCAACGTCCCGGCGGGCAAGCATCCCGTGGTCCTGACGTTCGACGACTCCTCGCCCTCGCAGCTCACCCTGAACGAGATGGGCGTCCCGCAGCCGGACACCGCCGTGGCGATCCTGCGCGAGGTGGCCGCCAAGCACCCGGGCTTCCGGCCGGCCGCCACCTTCTACGTCACCCGCGACATGTTCGGCAAGACCGTGCGCGAGGAGCAGGCCCAGACGCTGGGCTGGCTCAAGGACAACGGCTTCGACATCGGCAACCACACCCGTGACCACGTCAACCTGCACGGACGCTCGGAGAAGGAGGTGGAGGACCAGATCGGCGGCATCGCCAAGCAGATCGACGACCTGACCAAGGTCAAGCCCAACTCCATCGCCCTGCCGTACGGCAACCAGCCGCGCAAGAAGGAGTGGGCGCTGCACGGCAAGCTCTACAACCACGCCGGCGCGTTCCTGGCCGGTTACACGCCCGCGCCGTCGCCGTTCAGCAAGGCGTTCGACCCGGGCGGCATCCCGCGCATCCGGGTCATGGAGAAGAAGGGCGACTGCTCGCAGTTCTGCTCGGCGGCCTGGCTCGACTGGCTGAAGAACAACCCGGACATGCGCTACACCTCGGACGGTGACGTCAGCACGGTCGCGTACCCGAAGTTCAAGAACCCGTACCTGCGCAAGTCCTTCACCACTTGGAGCCTGCCCTACTGACGGACGCGCCCGAGCACCACGCTCACCTCGGCGGGCTTCCACGTTGCCCGGCATGGTGCAGCTGCGCAGCAGGTCGCCCCTTGGGCGAGTGGACGGCGAACCACACTGACCTGAGGTGTCCCGGGGAGCGGCGGGTGGGTTCGCCGCTCTTCATGACGAGACCTTCCGGCGTCCATCCGGCGACCTGCCCGCGGGCCGGGAGGCGGATGGCCGCGCCGCGCGTGGCGTCCACGATCACGCGCGGCTCCCGTCCTTCGTCCACCGCACCAGCTCGGCCTCGACGCTGACGACGTGCCTGCGACCAACCAGTCAAGACCACTGTTACAGGGTCCGAATGGACGCTGTGTACGGGCTTTGTGTAAAAACCGGTGAGTCACGAACGGTTAACGGATCCCTGGGAAGTTGCTGAGCGTCGTAAAGTTTGCGTGGTTGGGGTTCAGTGAACGTGGGGAAGACGAATGCCGCAGATCGCGCCGCTGGTGGCCGGCGATCCAGCGCTGCTGGGATCGTTCCGGCTGTCCGGACGGATCGGCGAGGGCGGCCAGGGGATCGTCTACCTGGGCGTCAACGAGCAGGGCGAGCGGGCCGCGATCAAGCTGCTGCACGTGAAGTTCAGCGGTGACACGATCGCCAGGTCGCGCTTCGCCAGGGAGCTGAAGGCGGCGCAGCGGGTGGCCTCGTTCTGCACCGCGCGGGTGATGGAGGCCGACCTCGACGGCGACACGCCGTACATCGCGAGCGAGTACATCGACGGGCGGGCGCTGCGCGACATCGTCGAGGCCGACGGCCCGCTCAGCGGCACCGTGCTCGACCGGCTGGCCATCGGCACGGCCACCGCGCTCACCGCCATCCACCACGCCTCGATCGTCCACCGGGACTTCAAGCCCGACAACGTGCTCATCGCCGCCGACGGGCCGCGCGTGGTCGACTTCGGCATCGCCCGCATCATCGACTCGACCGGCACGATCACCAGCCGCGCGATCGGCACGCCCGCCTACATGGCGCCCGAGCAGATCGCCGGCGACGACATCGGGCCCTTCACGGACGTGTTCGCCTGGGGCGCGACCATGGCCTTCGCCGCCACCGGGAAGGCGGCCTTCGAGGGCAAGTCGATCGCCGTGGTGCTCAACCGCATCCTGAACCACGAGGTCGACGTGGAGATGATGCACGAGCCGCTGCGGGGCGTGGTGCGTTCGGCGTTGGCCAAGTCGCCCGACGAGCGTCCCTCGGCCGACCAGCTCCTGCTGCGCCTGCTCGGGCAGACCGGCACGGCGGCCGGGGCCTCGACGGCGGTGCTCACCAGGGGCGTGCAGGTGGCCGGCGACGACACGACGCCGTTCACGCGGGTGTCGGCAACGTCCATCACCGAACGTCCCGCCACGCAGGCCACCGGCCACCCCACCCGGCCCCCGTCCGGCCCCGCCACCGCACACCCGGCCACGACCGGCACCGGGGCCGCGCACCCGGCCACGACCGGCACCGGGACCCCGCACACGACCGGGTCCGGCGCCCCGCACACGACCGGCGCCCCGCATCCGACCGGCACTCCGCACACGACCGGCACCGGGACCGGTGTCTCCGGGCGTGTGGAGACGGTGCAGTCCGGCCAGGGCCAGGGCCAGGGCCAGGGCCAGGGGCCGGTGGAGGCGAGGCCCGTCGACGAGCCCGTGCCGTCCGGCGGCCGGCGGCGGCTCAAGGTGTGGCTCGCGCTGGCAGCCGCGCTCGTCATGCTGGTGGTCGTGGCCGTCGCGGCGATGGCGAACGGCTGGTCGCCGCTGGCGTTCAAGGGCGAGGTCGTGACCCCCGCGACGACGGGGAAGAAGAACTCGCGGCCCCCCACGTTCGCCTCGGTGGTGGACAAGGTCGCCCAGACCGGAAAGATCATCGTCGGCGTCAAGGGCGACCTGCCGGGCGTCGGCCTGCAGAACGGCGACGACTTCAGCGGGTTCGACGTCGAGGTGGCCAAGCTCGTGGCCGCCGCGCTCGGGGCCGAGGAGACGGTGTTCACCCGGGTCGGCCGGAACGACCGGGCGGCCGCGCTGGCCGAAGGCAGGGTCGACCTGGTCGTCGCCACGTACTCGGTGGACAAGAGCGAGACCAGGTTCGCCGGGCCGTACTACGTGGCCCACCGCGACGTGCTGGTCCGCGCCGGCACCGGCATCGACTCGCTGGAGGACCTCAAGGGCAAGAAGATCTGCGCGCTCGACACTCCGACGGTCGGCGAGGTGCAGGACAGGGTGAAGGTCGAGCCCGTGACCGCCGGCAACTACGCAGCCTGCATGGACCTGCTCAGGAACGGCAAGGTCGACGCGGTGCCCGGCGAGGACCTGATCCTGGCCGGGTTCGCCAGCCGGGAGAACATGCGCTACAAGATCATCGGTGCCAAGCTGGACAACGAGCGGTACGCGGTCGGCGTCCGCGACGGCGACGCCAAGACCTGCACCGCGGTCAAGGGCGTCATCGCCGACCTCTACCGCACGGGCACCATCAAGAAGCTCCTGAACAGCCACTTCGGCAAGGTCGACTTCCAGCCCGAGCTGAAGGTGCCCGCGATGGAGCCCTGCGGATGACGAGCGGTAACATCCGAAAGTCCAACGAATTCATCCAGTGAGTTAGGGGAAGGCCATGGCCACGCCCGTCAAGGTAACCGTCACCGGGGCCGCCGGTCAGATCGGCTACGCACTGCTGTTCCGCATCGCGTCGGGACAGCTGCTCGGCGCTGACGTCCCGGTCAAGCTGAGCCTGCTGGAGATCCCTCAGGCGGTGAAGGCGGCCGAGGGCACCGCCATGGAGCTCGACGACTGCGCGTTCCCGCTGCTGTCCGGCATCGAGATCACCGACGACGCCAACGTGGCCTTCGCCGGCGCCAACGTCGCCCTGCTGGTCGGCGCCATGCCGCGCAAGGCCGGCATGGAGCGCGGTGACCTGCTCGGCGCCAACGGCGGCATCTTCGGCCCTCAGGGCAAGGCGATCAACGAGCACGCCGCCGACGATATCCGCGTCCTGGTGGTGGGCAACCCCGCCAACACCAACGCGCTCATCGCCCAGCAGAACGCGCCGGACGTCCCGGCCGAGCGTTTCACCGCGATGACCCGCCTCGACCACAACCGCGCGCTGTCCCAGCTCGCCGCCAAGCTCCAGGTCCCGGTCACCGAGATCAAGAAGATGACCATCTGGGGCAACCACTCCGCCACCCAGTACCCCGACCTGTTCCACGCCGAGGTCGGCGGCAAGATCGCGGCCGAGCAGGTCGAGGGCGAGTGGCTGCGCGAGACGTTCATCCCGACGGTCGCCAAGCGCGGCGCCGCCATCATCGAGGCCCGTGGCGCCTCCTCGGCCGCCTCGGCCGCCAACGCCGCGATCGACCACGTCCACGACTGGGTCAACGGCACCGAGTGGACCTCGGCCGCCGTCGTCTCCGACGGCTCGTACGGCGTGCCCGAGGGGCTCATCTCGTCCTTCCCGGTGCGTTCGGTCAACGGCCGGTACGAGATCATCCAGGGCCTGGAGATCGACTCGTTCTCCCGCGAGCGCATCGACGCCAGCGTGCGCGAGCTGACCGAGGAGCGCGACGCCGTCCGCGGGCTCGGCCTCATCTGAACCAGGCGCGACACCCCGGACGCGCGTCCCCGGCTCAGCGGGGGCGCGCGTCCGTCGTCGTGAGGGGGAGCGCGGCCGCGCGGGTGCGCTCGGCCCAGCGGGTCACCGGCGGCACGGCGAGCCCGGCGGCCAGGAAGACCCCGCCGAACAGCAGCCAGCCCGGCAGCCCCCAGCCCACGATGACCGTGGTCATGACGGCGGGCACGACGATGTTGGACACCTGCTGGCTCATCCCGTACAGGCCCTGGTACTGGCCGATCGCGTGCGGCGGGGCCAGCTCGTACGACAATCCCCACGAGCCGGCGGCCTGCAGCAGCTCACCGAAGACGTGCAGCAGCGCGCCGCCGAACAGGGCGACCACCGCCACCCAGGCCGGTTGTCCGGCGGCCAGGGCCAGCAACACGCACGCCAGCAGCAGGAACACGCCCGAGCGGCGCTGGGCGCGGGCCGCGCCGGCCGCGTCGTCGGTGCCGCGGCTGAGCCGCACCTGCAGCAGCGTGACGGTGACGGTGTTGATCATGGCGACGGCCGCCACCGTCCACGTGGGCGCCGAGGTCCGGCCGGCCACCCAGAGCGGGATCGCGATGGTGAGCAGCCCGTTCTGCATGAACAGCACCGCGTTGAGCAGCGCCAGCACCGCGTACGGCCGGTCGCGCAGCACGATCCAGACCGGCTCGCCCGCCTTGCGCGGGACCGGCGCGACGGGCGGCACGCGGAACGTCAGCGCCGCGCTGCCGAGGTAGCAGAGCGCGCACCCGAAGATCATCCCCAGGTACACGGGACGGCTGTCGAAGTGCAGCGCCGCGCCCGCTCCGAGCCCGCCCACCGACCAGCCGACGTTGGTCACGGCCCGCAGGTACGCGCGCACCCGCACCCGGTCGGCCGCCGGCACCGCGCCCCCGACCAGCGCCGCCCGCGCGGTGCCCTCGCCGGCCTCGGCGAACGTCACCAGGGTGGCCACCACGACGAACCCGGCGAACCCCGACACCAGCGCGTACACCGGCACCAGCAGCCCGCCCGCGGCGGAGAAGGCGATCTGCACTCCGCGCGGCCCGGCCAGGTCGGACAGCCGCCCGGCGGGCAGCCCGGCGGCGAGCCCGACGGCCGCGGCGATCGTCATCCCCAGCCCGATCTCGCCGTCCGACAGGCCGACCGACAGCTTGAAGAACAGCACGCTCACCGTGACGAACAGGCCGCGGCCGAGGGAACGCAGGAGTGTGGCGTACGTGAGCGCGCGCACGGGCCCGCTCTCGGGGAGGAGTGACACGGCGGAACAGGCTACTGGTGCCGGGAAACGTCCTTTTCGTCCGCCCCCGGACAGGAGGGGACGGGCTGGGCGGCCGGCGCGGGCTGGGCGGTCGCGTAGAGCACCCCGGCCGCCGCGGCGAGGCTGCCCAGCAGGATGAGGGCACCAAAGAGCAGCTTCGTGACCCTTGGTGAAAAGCTCCTCACATTTGGGTATCACAGCATACAAACGCCGCCTACATCAGGCGTTCCCGGAAAGTGCCGTCCACGCGTCGGAGACGATGTCGCGCAGCGCCGCCCGCTCCGCCTTCCACCCCAGGTCGCGCTGGATCCGCGCGGACGAGGCCACCAGGACGGCCGGGTCGCCGGGCCGCCGGTCGCCCACGACGACCGGGATCTCGTGACCGGTGACCTCGCGGCAGACCGAGATCACCTCCTGAACGCTGAACCCGGTGCCGCTGCCCAGGTTGTAGATCTTGTGCTCGCCCTCGGCGACCGCCTCCAGCGCCAGCAGGTGCGCCCGCGCCAGGTCGCCGACGTGGACGTAGTCGCGCACGCAGGTGCCGTCGGCGGTGGGGTAGTCGGTGCCGAAGACGCTCACCGAGTCGCGCTCGCCGGTGGCGACCTTGAGCACGTTCGGGATGAGGTGGGTCTCGACCGTGTGGCGCTCGCGGAAGCGGCCGTAGGCGCCGGCCACGTTGAAGTAACGCAGGCTCACCGCGCCGAGCCCGCGGATGCCCGCGTAGGCGCTCAGGGCGGTGTCCACGGCCAGCTTGGAGGCGCCGTAGGGGTTGGTCGGGCGCGTCGGGTCGTCCTCCTCGATGGGGGAGCGCTCCGGCTCGCCGTACGTGGCCGCCGTCGAGGAGAAGACGATCCGGCGCACGCCCTTGTCGCGCATCGCGTCGAGCAGGGCCAGCGTGCCGCCGAGGTTACTGGCCCAGTACAGGCCCGGCTTCTCCACCGACTCGCCCACCAGGGACTTGGCCGCGAAGTGCAGCACGGCGTCCATGCCGTCGAGCGCGTCGTGGGCGTTCGTGATCGACTCGCGCACGAACCGGGCGCCCTCGGGCACCGCGTCCTCGTGGCCGGTGGACAGGTCGTCGAGCACGGTCACCTCGTGCCCCGCCTCGACGAGCTGCGCGGCGACGACGCTGCCGACGTACCCGGCGCCTCCGGTGACCAACAGCCTCATGTGTACTCCTGTTTACATATGTTTGATTTTGTACGGCTTGCCGTTCAGCATACGCGGGAAACCCGCCGAGTACGCTGCCAACCACCATGTTTGACACCCTCGCGGCGAACATCGCCCTGGTCCTGATCTTCATCCTGGTCGGCGGGTTCTTCGCGGGCGCGGAGATCGCGATGGTCTCCCTGCGCGAGAGCCAGGTCCGCAAGCTCGCCGAGCGGGGCCGGAGGGGTGAGCGCGTGGCCAAGCTCGCCCGCGACCCCAACCGTTTCCTGTCGGCGGTGCAGATCGGGGTGACCGTCGCCACGATGCTCTCGGCCGCCTTCGGCGCCGACCGGCTCGGGATGGAGCTCGTCCCGGTGCTCGAACGCTGGGGGGTGCCGCATGCGGTCGCGCCCGTGCTCGGGCTCGTGCTGGTGACGCTGGCCATCTCGTACGTCTCCCTGGTGCTCGGCGAGCTGGCCCCCAAGCGGCTGGCCCTGCAGCGCACCGAGGGGCTGTCGCTGTTCGTCGCGCCCTTCCTCGACCGGATCGCCGCCCTGTCGCGCCCGATCATCTGGATGTTGTCGAAGTCGACCGACCTGGTCGTCCGGCTGCTCGGCGGGAACCCGGAGGCCGACCGGGAGGAGGTCACCACCGAGGAGCTGCGCGACATGGTCGTCGGGCACACCGAGCTCACCGCCGACGAGCGCAAGCTCATCGCCGAGGTGTTCGCCGCCGGCAAGCGCCAGCTCCGCGAGGTCATGCTGCCCCGCACCGAGGTCGAGTTCATGGACGCCGAGACGCCGCTGGCCGAGGCCGCGAACCTGGCCGCCACGCTCCCGCACTCCCGCTTCCCCGTCTACCGCGACTCATACGACGAGGTCATCGGTTTCGTGCACGTGCGCGACCTGCTCGACCCCGAGCTGATCGGGCGTACCGAGCCCATCAGCGCGGTCGTGCCGATCCGGCCGGCCAAGTTCGTGCCCGCCTCCAAGCGCCTGCTGAGCACCCTGAACGAGATGCGCGACGAGGGCCAGCACCTGGCCATCGTGGTCGACGAGTACGGCGGCACCGCCGGCATCGTCACCATGGAGGACCTGGTCGAGGAGCTGATCGGCGACATCAGGGACGAGTACGACGTCGAGGAGGACGTCGTCGTCCTGCCCGCCGGCGAGATCGAGATCGACGGCCTGACCAACCTCAACGACTTCGCCACCGAGACCGGCGTACGGCTGCCCGACGGCCCGTACGAGACGCTGGGCGGGTTCGTGATGGCCATGCTGGGGCACCTGCCCGCCGCCGGCGAGCAGGTGGAGATCCAGGGCTTCGAGCTGACCGTCACCGAGCTGGACGGGCGCCGGATCGCGCGGGTGAGGGTGAAACGCCGGGCCGCCGCCGAGTCGCCGCCCGACCAGGATTCCTGACACAATTGCCAGCTATGGCCAGACCTCGTGTTCTCTCCGGCATCCAGCCCACCGCGGACTCATTCCACCTGGGCAACTACCTGGGTGCGGTCCGTCAGTGGGTCACCATGCAGGAGACCCACGACGCCTTCTACTGCGTGGTCGATCTGCACGCGATCACCGTGCCGACCGAGCCCGCGGCCCTGCGCAGGCGCAGCCGGGTGGCCGCCGCGCAGCTCTTCGCCGCCGGCCTCGACGCCGAGCGCTCGACCGTCTTCGTGCAGTCGCACGTGCGTGAGCACACCGAGCTCGCCTGGATCCTGATCTGCCTCACCGGCATGGGCGAGGCTGCCCGGATGACGCAGTTCAAGGACAAGTCGGCCAAGTTCGGCGAGAGCGCGGCCAGCGTCGGGCTGTTCACCTACCCGATCCTGCAGGCCGCCGACATCCTGCTCTACCAGGCCAACGCCGTCCCGGTGGGGGCCGACCAGAAGCAGCACCTGGAGCTCACCCGCGACCTGGGCCAGCGCTTCAACCACCGCTTCGGCGACACGTTCACGCTGCCCGACCCGTACATCCTCAAGGAGGTCGAGAAGATCACCGACCTCCAGGACCCGACGGCGAAGATGTCGAAGTCGTCCTCCAGCCCGGCGGGCATCCTCGACGTGCTGGAGCAGCCGGGGCCGCTGCGCAAGAAGGTCATGCGCGCGGTGACCGACACGGGCTCGGAGGTGCTGTTCGACGAGGAGAACAAGCCGGGCATCTCCAACCTGCTGCGCATCCAGTCGGCGCTGACCGGCACGCCCATCCCCGACCTGGTCGCCCGCTACGAGGGCCAGGGCTACGGCACGTTCAAGAAGGACGTCGCCGAGGCGGTCGTGGAGACGTTCACGCCGATCCGGGAGCGCACGGAGAAGCTGCTGGCCGACGAGGTCGAGCTCGACCGCCTGCTGGCCGTCGGCGCCGAGCGCGCCGCCGCGGTGGCCCGGCGGACGATGGCCGAGGTCCGCGACCGGGTGGGCTTCCTGCCCAAGGTGTGACGCGGGAAGGGCGGCGGGCCTGCCGCCCTTCCTCCGGTCGTCACAGGCGGGCGCGCCGGTCGAGGGGGCGTACGCGCAGGCGGGCGCGGAGCGCGGCCAGGCTCCGCCCGGTCAGCCGCACACCGCCCGACACGGCGGTCCATCCCGATCGTCCGCGGCTGAACGCCCAACCGGGGAACTCGCGCATGGCCTCCTCCAGCAGGCGTTCCATGACGACGTCGGCACTCGGCGTTGTGGTCATGGACGCACAGTGCCACTCCGGCCCCTCTCGGTGACGAACCGCGGCGACAGATCTCCCTGTTCGGCCGGAGCGAACTCAGAGTTCGGTGGCCGGCCTCACACGTCGATGTTGTGGCGTTCGGCGAGGAAACGCACCTCCGGCGCCCACGACGGCCGCGCGCGGCGCACCAGCGAGCGGACCATCTCCCGCAGCAGCAGCTTGTGGTCGAGCTCCTCGGGGCTCTCGCGCTCGATCCGCAGCAGGTAGACCAGGCTGGCGGCGTCGTCGCCCAGGTCTTCGCAGGCGCGCGCGACGTGGCACAGGTGCGTGGTGCGCCGCTCGATGGACGGGGTCCGGCGGATGTCGATGTCGTCGGCCAGCCGCAGCACGGCCTCGGGGTGGCCGGTGTCGTTCTCGATGCTGGCCATGTGGATGGCGACGTTGGTGGGGCCGAAGAAGGCCAGGTCGTAGGCGTCGGAGTGGTCGTCGGCGCGGTCGGCGAGCCGGGCGGCGGTGCCGCGCACGGTCTCCCTAGCCTGCTCGTCGTCGCCGCCCCTGGCCGCGCTGATGGCGGCCAGCAGGTGCAGCGCGCCGAGAGCCTTGATGTGCCGTACGTCGCCGTCGGCCACATGGGGTTCGAGTATCTCGATGCCGCGCCGGGCCACGTCGTGGGCGATCTGGTGCATGTCGTCGGAGAGCATCGACTGGCCGAGGTTCCAGTGGGCCCAGGCGAGCATCAGCGGGTCGGCCGACTCCTCGGCGTAGCGCATGGCCCGGTCGGCGGCCAGGTGCGCGAGATCCACCCGTTGCAGGTGCTTGAGCACACCCCTGGCCAGCATGTACGCGTCCGTCGCCGTCCGGTAGGCCGCGGGGGTGCGCTCGGCCACCAGGCTCTCGGCGTCGGAGACCAGCGAGGGCAGCGCGGCCATCAGGATCGAGTACCGGCGGGCCGAGGTGAACCAGGCGTTGCGCGCCGCCGCCACGCGTTCGGTCAGCTGCTCGGCGTCGGGCGGTTCGAGGTCGGGCTCCGTGCGGCAGGCGAACAGGGCGCGCTCGATGTCGCGGATCTGCGGCCGGCTGGGCTCGTGGGAGTCGCGGGGGGTCTCGCCCAGGAGCACGGCGGTCCGTACGCCGAGGACCTTGGCGATCTCGCGCAGAAGGGGCAGCGAGGGGGTGCGTTTCCCGTGTTCGATCAGTTCGATGTGCCGGGTGGTGCAGCCCGACTGGGTCGCCAGCGCGGTCGTGCTCATGCCCCTTCGTTCGCGCTGGAGTCGCACCATCTGCCCGGTGCTGATTTCGGTCATGGGCGTGACGCCTCCTGGCTTGGTCCCGACACAGCACAGGCTAGGGTCACCGGAGCGGCCCTGCCATGCGTTCCCCCTGGTCAGGAGGTATGTCGGCAAGCTCCCACGCCTTGGCTTTTACCAGTCTTTGCCCACTATTGGGCTGATCGGGAGTGGTGGTCGCGCAGCCGTCCGAGCAGCCCGACGAGCTGGTCGCGCTCGGGGCCGGTCAGGGGCGCCAGCAGCTCGTCCTGGACGTCGTCCACCAGCCCGTCGAGCCGGGTGAGCCGGTCGCGGCCGCGCTCGGTCATGGAGATGACGTTGCGCCTACGGTCGGCGGGGTCGGGTGCTCGCTCGACGAGGCCGCGCCCGGCCAGCTCGTTGAGCAGCGCGACCATGTCGCTGCGGTAGATGCCGGTGAGCCGGCTCAGCTCGGCCTGGCTGGCCGGGCCGGACTCGCGCAGCGCGACGAGCACCGCGTAGTGCCACTTGCGCGCGTCGGCGCCCGCGAGCCGGTCGCTGACCAGCCGGTCGGCCTGCATCGCGACGTGGGCCAGCAGCCGGCTCGGCAGGCCGCGCAGGCGGGTGGGGGCGGCCTGGTCGGCGGCGTCGGACATGTCGTGGCTCATGCCGGTGATCGTACCCCGTTGCGTTAGTGGCACTAACGATGTACGTTCGTTAGTGACATAAACGTTAGTGCGACGAACGAAAGAGGCGTGTCATGCCTGTTGCCGAGGTGCTGGACTCGACCATGTACTACGAGGACCGGGGGGAGGGTGTGCCGATCGTCTTCCTGCACGGCAACCCCAACTCCTCCCACCTGTGGCGCAACGTGCTGCCCGGGGTGGGCGGGCCCGGCCGGTTGCTCGCGCCCGACCTGATCGGCATGGGTCGCTCGGGACGGCCCGACCTGGCCTACCGCTTCACCGACCATGCCCGTTACCTCGACGCCTGGTTCGACGAGCTCGGCCTTGAGGACGCCGTGCTGGTCGGCCACGACTGGGGCGGCGCGCTGGCCTTCGACTGGGCGGCACGGCATCCGGACCGGGTGCGCGGGGTGGCCTTCTTCGAGACCATCGTGCGGCCGATGAGCTGGAGCGAGCTGGGCGAGGGGCCGCGTGCCCGCAGCGAGCTGATCAGGAGCGAGGCGGGGGAGCGGCTGGTGCTCGACGACGACTTCCTGGTGCGGACGGCGTACACGGGCGGGGTGCTGAACCCGCTGGGCGAGGAGGAGCTGCGGCCGTACCTGGAGGCGTACGCGACCAGGGAGAGCCGCCGGCCGCTGCTGCAGTGGGCGCGCTCGATCCCGCTCGACGGCGACCCGGCCGACGTGGCCGAGGCCGTCGAGCGCTACGACAAGTGGCTGGCGAACAGCGACGAGGTGCCCAAGCTGCTGCTCACCTTCGACTCCTCGCCGACCCTGCTGATCCAGGGCGAGGTGCTCGACTGGTGCGCCCGCAACATCTCGGCCCTGGAGATCGAGCACCTGGGTCCGGCGGGTCACCACGCCCCGGAGGACCAGCCGGAGGCCATCGCGGCGTCGATCCGCTCCTGGGCCGACCGCCACGCCCTGCGCGCGGGCTAGCGGAGGCCCGGCGGGCCTGGGGGCGGCGGGCTAGCGGAAGCGGCGGCGGCCGACGAGGGTGAGCACCTCGCGCAGGGCGTCGGCGGCGGCTCTGACGTCCTGCTCCGGCACCCCGGCCAGCACCTCCTCGTGCGCTCGCGAGGAGGCGTCGAGGGCCGCCAGGGCCACCCGGTGCCCCTCGGCCGTGAGCTGCACCCACCGGCTGCGCGCGTCGCCCGCGTTGGCCTCCCGCTCGACGTAGCCCGCCGCCGTCAGGCGCTGGAGCACGTTGCTGGTGCCCCCGGAGGTGAGCAGCAGCGCCTTGGACAGCTCGCTCGGCTTCATCCGATGGGGCGCCGGCGTACGGGCGAGCGCGGCCAGCACGTCGAACTCGGCGTAGGTGAGCCCCAGCTCGGCCAGCTCCGCCTTGATCGCCTGCTCGAAGACCAGGTGCAGCCGGGACAGGCGCTTGCTCAGCTCCAGACCGGCGATCAGCGACGACGGCAGCCCGGACTCCACCCAGCGCGGCACCATCGCGTCGATCTCATCCGGTTTCACGCCATCGAGGATACCCATCGCGAGATTGCTTTTTGAAAAGCTTCTAATTAAGCTTTTCGCCATGACAACCTTGCTGATCAAGAACGGCACCGTGATCGACACCGAGCCCGAGCCCGTGGTGCTCGGCCAGGTGGACGTGCGCGTCGAGGACGGCGTGCTCGCCGAGGTGGGCCCCGGGCTGCCCGACGTCCCGGGCGCCGAGGTGATCGACGCGACCGGGCGGATCGTGCTGCCCGGGTTCGTCGACACCCACCGGCACACCTGGCAGGCCGGCATCAGGGCGGTCGCCCCCGACGTCGCCTTCGACGGCTACCTGAGCCGCGTGCTCGGCGAGCTGGCCCCGGCCCACCGCCCGGCCGACGTCCACGCGGGCAACCTCGCCGGCGCGCTGGAATGCCTCGACACCGGCATCACCACGCTGCTCGACTGGTCGCACATCCAGCTCTCGCCCGCCCACACCGAGGCCACCGTGCGGGCGCTGCGCGAGTCGGGGATCAGGGCCGTGCTCGGCTGGTGCCACGGGGGCGAGCCGGGCGGGCTCGTCCGCGAGGGCCTGCGGGTGCACGAGGAGCACTTCGGCGCCGGCGGCGGCCTGGTCACCATGGTCGTCGCCGCGCTCGGGCCGGAGATCGTGGACGAGGAGCACGCGCTGGCCGAATGGCGGCTGGCCCGCGAGCTCGACCTGCCGGTCACCGTGCACATGGGCGTCGGCGGCCCGGACAGCGCCGCCCGCGGCCTGGCGTTCCTGGAGGCGAACGGCCTGCTCGGGCCGCGGACCACGTACGTGCACGCCAACAGCTACACCGACGACGACCTCAAGCGCGTCGCCGGCAGCGGGGGCAACGTGTCGGTCTCGCCGGTCGACGAGATGACGCTTGGCCTCGGCTACCCGGTCAGCGGGCGGGCCAGGGCGGCGGGCGCGCCGACCGGTCTCGGCATCGACACGGTGAGCTGCGCGCCGGGCGACATGTTCAGCCTGATGCGGGCGGCGTACCTGCTGGAGCGCGGCAGGCCGGACGGCGGAGGCATGGGCTTCACCACCCGCGACGTGCTGCGCATGGCCACCGTCGAGGGGGCCGAGGTGGTGGGGCTGGGCGACGTCGTCGGCTCGTTGCGGCCGGGCAAGCAGGCCGACCTGCAACTGCTGCGTACGGACACCCTCGGCATGGCGGCGGCGCACGACCCGATCGGCGCCGTCGTGCTCAACGCCGACCCGAGCGTCGTGGAAACGGTGCTGGTCGGCGGGCGTGTCGTCAAGCGAGATGGGCAGATGCTCCACCAGGATCTGGCGGCGGTCCTCGCGTCACTGGCAGAATCGGCCGACGCCGTGACGAGGTGATCGTTCGCCTCCGGCGGGGGGTGAGGGCGTGATGGCGAGTCTGAACGAGCGGATCGTGTCGCTGCGCGCCTGGGGCCGGACGACGCTCGACCACTGGCGGGTCCGCAGGCTGTGGATCGACCACCTGGTCAGGGCCGTGCGCCGCTACCAGCTCCAGGGAGGCGACCGGCTGGCCGGCTCGGTCACCTACTTCTCCTTCCTGTCCTTCTTCCCGCTGCTCGCGCTCGGGTACGCGGTGCTCGGCTACACCCTCGACGCCAGCAGCGCGACCAGGGAGGCGCTGGAGACCGCCATCACCGAACGGCTGCCCGGCATGGCGACCGACCTCAACCTGGAGCAGATCGCCGGCGCCAGGACGACGGCGGGCATCATCGGCCTCCTCGGCCTCCTGTACGCCGGGCTCGGCGCGATGGACGCGCTGCGCGCGGCGCTGCGCGAGATGTCGATGACCACCGTGCCGCCCCCGAACTACTTCCTGGGCAAACTGCGCGACCTGGTCTCGGTCATCCTGCTCGGGGCGACGCTGGTCGCCTCCACGCTGGTGTCCGGGGCCGCGACCACGGTCACGGACAAGGTGCTCGACCACGTCTTCGGCGACAACTCGCTGCTCAGCACCGAGGCGTTCCGGATCTTCGTGGTGGTGGCGAGCGTCGTGGCCGACTGGGTGCTGTTCGTGATCCTGCTCGGCTGGGTCGCCAAGCCGGCCGAGCCGTTCAAGGTCATCGTCAGGGGCGCGCTGCTCGGCGCGATCGGGTTCGGGCTGCTCAAGCAGGTGGCGAGCCTGCTGCTCAGCACCACGCTCGGCAACCCCGTCTACGGCGCGTTCGCCGCCATCGTGGGGCTGCTGGTGTGGATGAACTTCTCGGCCAGGCTCGTGCTGCTCGCCGCCGCGTGGACGTCCACCACGGGGTTGTGCCCGCCGCCGTCCCCGTCGCCGATCCCGTCGCTCGGCGACCCGCTGGAGGTGCCGGCGGCCGACCCGGGCCCGGCGCCCGGCCCCGAGTGCAAGGGCACGACCCCGCACCCGACCTCGGAGCCCTGACCCGGCCCTGACGCGCCCTCCGTCGTCAGAGGCGGGACCTGTTGCGCTTGCGGCGGATGCCGAAGCCGAGCCAGACCAGCCCGAACAGCAGGCCGCCGCCGATGACGGCCGAGCCGACCGTCCGGGTGGAGTCGGTCTGCTTGGAGGCCGCCGTGTCCAGCAGCGGCGGCTGGGCGGCCGGCGTCACCTTCGACACCGGCGCCTGCGGCGCGGCCCGCACCTGCTCGGGCACCGGCTCGACGAGCTGCCCGACGGGGGTCGCCTTGCCCCTGACCGTGAAGCCCCAGTCGAGCAGCTTGGCCACCTCGTCCCAGAAGTAGCCCTCGTGCCGCATGATCGTGACGAGGATCGTGTGGCCGCCGCGGGTGGCCGCGCCGACGAAGCTGCCCTGTGCCTTGGACGTCCAGCCGTTCTTGACGCCGATCATGCCCTGGTAGCGCCAGAGCAGCTTGTTGTGGTTGCTGATCTCGTAGTAGTCCTTGGGCGCCGGAAACTTGGCAACCTTTGTACTGATATATCGCCTGAAATCGGGGTTTGCGAGGCCGGCGCGGGCGATGAGCGCCAAGTCGTACGCCGAGCTGCTCTGCCCGGGTTTGTCCAGGCCGCTCGGCGTCTTGGCCACCGTGTCGTACGCCTGCAGCCGCTTGGCCTCGGCGTTCATGTCGCGCATGGTCTGGGCCACGCCGCCGTTCGTCTCGGCCAGGGCCATGGCCGCGTCGTTTCCTGAGGACATCATCAGCGCCCGGAACAGGTCGTCGACCTTGTACGTCATCTTCGGCGTCAGCCCGACCGCCGTGCCCTCCTGGTTGCAGGCGTTCTGGCTCGGCCGGACCTTGCGGTTCTTGTCGAGCTTCGGCAGCAGCGTGAGCGCCGTGAGCGTCTTGAGCGTGCTCGCCGGCAGGTAGCGGCCGTGCGCGTCCTTCGCGGCGAGCACCTGACCCGTCTCCACGTCCGCGATGACGTAGGAAGTAGCCTTGCTCTTGGGGGGCGCCTTGACGCCTTGGGGTTGCACCAGCCCACGGCTTCCCAGCGCGTCACCGCCGACGGGTGTCGTCGGGGCGGCGGATGCGGTCCCGCTCGTGAGCGTGACCGCGGCGAGAAGTGCCGTAACCGGCACAAATTTCGTCCACATGGCGGTCTCAGCGTAGCTCCGTGTGAATGCCCATGTGGCGACACATTCCCCAGATGATCCGCCTTCGATACTGGAGAGATGACCATGTCACCAAAGATCGCCGGTTTCCTCGTCATCCTCGGCGTGTTCATGATCGTCGAGTGGATCAACCTGGGGTTTAACTTGGCCGACGGACATCCCACCGGCTTCTACGTCGTGCACGGGATCCTGATCGGGGTCAACGTGATCCTCGGTGCGGTGCTGGCGGTGATCGGGTGGCGCGGTCTGCGGGAGGCGGGGATCAGGCGTCGCAAAGAAGGCGGCGGGTGAGCGCGTGCAGCTCGTCGGCCTCCTCGCGGGAGTCGCCGATGGAGGTGAAGCCCAGCTTCCCGTACTCGGGGATGGCGCCGAGCAGGTGGAAGACGTTGCCCGTGCGCCGGTCGGCGTCGAAGCCGATCCCGAGCCGCCGGGCGGTGCGCATGACCTCGCCCGGCGTGCGGCCACGCAGGCAGGAGGAAGAGCAGTTGTCGGTCGCGGTGTAGTACTTCGGCTGGTCCCCGGCCATGAGGAGGCCGGTGGCCGGGTCGTACCTGGCCCCGGTCGTCAGCACCACCGCGCCGTACGGGTGCGTCGTGCCGCCGATCCGCAGGTTGATCTCGCACAGCAGCGCGGCGTACCCGGCGTCGGCCTTGAGTGCGAAGAAGTCCATGCCGAACAGGCCGACCACGCCCCGCTCGGCCAGGATGGCGGCGATGCGCCCGGCAGACTCGCCCACCTCGTGCCGGTACTCCGGGGCGGCGGGGAACGTGCAGCCCTGGTAGACGTCGTTGTTGGGGCCGCCGAGCACCTGGTCGTGCGTGGCCAGCACGGCCGCGTGCCCGCCGGGCGTGATTCGGGCCAAGGCGCTCGGGTAGTAGAGCGGGCGATGTTCGATGAACTCCTCCACCACCGCGCCGCGTTCCCTGATCTTCGTCGTGAAGCTCGTCCAGGTCTCCCCGGCCGCCGAAAATCGGGTCAGCGAGCGGTCGGCCTTGCTGACGATGGCGTTGCCCAGGCCCGAGTAGCCGTCGTTGAGCTTGACGATCACCCGTTCGCCGGGCAGCGAGTCGATGGCCTCGTCGATCGCGATGATGCTGTGCACGTCGCCGAAACCGCGGGCCATGGGCACGCCGGCCTCGTGCCCGACCTCGCGGGCGCCGCTCTTGGAGCCGTAGTAGGCCAGCGCGGTGGCGGGGCCGTAGATGGGGACGTTGAGTGACGCGGCCAGCTCCTCCTCGGTCTCGCTGAGGACGAACGGCACCAGCCAGGTGTCGGCGTCGATCGCCGACCGTAACCGGTCGAGGACGTCGGGTCGGCGCAGCAGCGTCCGGGTGAGGGGTTGCGACCAGGGCTCGTCGAGACTGATGAGCTCCAGGCGCTTGGCGGCGTCGTCCGGGTCGGGAAGGAAGCCGAGGTAGTAGTCGATGATGTCGGGATCGATCGGAGCGGAGGAGAGGTAGATCACCTTGACCCCGGGTTCCCGGAGCGTCAGGAGGAGGAAGAGCAGGCGCTCCTCGTACGATCGGGCTGCCGTGATGCGGCGCAGCTCGTCCTGCGGCAGGGAGAGCGAGGGTACGACCACCAGGGTCCCCTCGCTCGGCTCGAAGATGCTCAACCCGGCATACTTCTCCCCGAACGGGATATTAGTGATCATATAGCGAGTGAAACACGCATTCTTCACAAATGCAGCAAGCGCCAAAGTGTCATGAACATGACAGAAGGTGACAGGATTCGAAATCGGTGAGCACGTTTGGAAGTGGCGACATCGGGTCACCATCTAATGATCCCTTGTGACTATTTTCCTGATCAGGTGGACATGTGCGGAACGTGACCACCTGCGGTTACGGGCATGCCGTCGGCCAACTTTTGGTGTATCTGTCGGCGCGAAGGCGCACGGGAGCGATAAAGTCAGAAGCATCGCCACCGGGCTCACGGCTTACCGCCGTGCACCCGGGCTGCTGCGACCGATGAACGCGAAGCCCGTGCTGACGATCTCGCACCGAAACCTACGGGTGTGGCTTTTGATTCGCCGAACGGCCGCCTCAACCAGGTGGCTGCCGCAGGATGGACTTTTTCGAGAGCGTTATGAGCCGCCGTCCGTGCGTGGGACGCGCGGCCTCTACGGGATGGATGGTGACATATGCGGGGACGTGAGCTGCGGGGAGAACTGGACGCGTTCCTGGCGGAGATCGAGCAGGAGCTGGTGGCGTTCCGTCGTGACCTTCACATGCATCCTGAGCTGGCCTTCGCCGAATACCGCACGACCCAGCGCATCGCCGACCGGCTGACCGCCGCGGGGCTGACGCCGTCGGTGCTGCCGCGTGGCACCGGTCTCATCTGCGAGGTGGGCAGCGGCGACGGGCCGACCATCGCGCTGCGGGCCGACATCGACGCGCTGCCGCTCCAGGACGAGAAGGACGTGCCCTACCGCTCCACCGTCCCCGGCGCGTGCCATGCCTGCGGGCACGACGTGCACACCACCGTTCTGCTCGGCACCTCGATCTTCCTGGCCCAGCAGGCCGCGGCCGGGCTGCTGCCCGGCCGGGTCCGGCTGATCTTCCAGCCCGCCGAGGAACTGCCCGGCGGCGCTCTTGAGGTCATGGCCCACGGCGGCATCAGCGGCGTCGACCGCATCTTCGGCCTCCACTGCGACCCGCGCGTCGACGTCGGCCAGCTCGGTCTGCGGAGCGGCCCGATCACCTCGGCCTGCGACAAGATCGTCGTCAGGGTCTCCGGCCCCGGCGGCCACACCGCCCGTCCCCACCTGACGGCCGACCTGGTCTTCGCCCTGGCCAAGATCCTCACCGAGCTGCCCGCCGCGCTCTCCCGCCGGATCGACCCGCGCTCCTCGCTCAGCCTCGTCTGGGGCCGGGTCGAGGCGGGCTCGGCGGCCAACGCCATCCCCGACGACGGCATCGCCGAGGGCACGATCCGCTGCCTCGACGAGAACGCCTGGCACGCCGCCCCCGACCTGATCAAAGCCCTGCTGGAGTCCGTCGCCGGCGCCTACGGCGTCGAGGCCGTGCTGGACTACACGCGGGGCGTGCCGCCGGTGGTCAACGACGAGGTCAGCGTCGAGATGCTGGCCGAGGCAGCCGAGCGGGCCCTCGGCGCCGGCGCGGTGGTGCCCACCCAGCAGTCGCTCGGCGGCGAGGACTTCGCCTGGTACCTGGAGTCGATCCCCGGCGCCTTCGCCCGGCTCGGCACGCGCTCGCCCGACGGCGTCACGTACGACATCCACCAGGGCACCTTCGACGTCGACGAGAAGGCGATCGCGATGGGCGTGCGGGTGATGGCCGCCACCGCGCTGACCGCGCTGTGGGACGTCGGCCCGATCGACTCCATCAGCAACGCCATGGCCTGAGAGCCGCTCCGACGGCCCGCCGCGTCGCGCGGCGGGCCGTCGGCGGGTCAGGCGAGCCTGCCGAACACCACCGGCAGCCGCAGGGACGAGTGCCCCGGCGACACGGTGACCCGGGTGCCGCCCGGGTAGCGCAGGGTGTAGTCGCGGTCGGTCGAGATGATCACCAGGCCCAGCCGGTGGCCCTTCTTGAACAGGTAGTCCTTGGGCTGGAAGTCCCAGGTGAAGGTGTACTCCTTGCCGGGGCGCAGCGGTTCCGTGCGGTCGGCGCGGTGGCGGTTGCGCACGTCGAGCCATCCTCTGGAGACGATCTTGTACGCCGTCGTCGCCGTGCCGAGCCGCCTGAGCGTCGTGCAGCCCGTGTCACCCGGGACGCCCTCGCCGTAGCAGTAGCTCTGGCCGGTCGACTGCAGAGTGCCGTCCGGGCGCACGTCCGTGCCGTAGTCCACCAGCAACGCCGTCAGGTACGGCGAGGCGCCGTCCTTGAACGAGGCCCGTACCGAGACCGTCGGCGTGCCGGAGATCCGCACGTCGGCGGGCAGCTGTCCGGTCAGGTACGCCAACCGGTTCGGGTCGGGCCCGGTCGCCTCCACCAGTTGCTCGGCCGTCCGCGCGCTCTGGTCCACGAAGGACTCCGCGGGCGACAGCGGCCGGGGCAGCAGGCCGAGCCGTTCGCCGGCGGCCGGGTGGAGCGCCACCGTGGTGGTCCCGGGCAGCGGCCAGGAGGCGTGCCGCTGCCACTCGCCGACGCCGATCTCCACGTCGGCCTGCGGCTCGCGCATGATGCCCGAGTCGATGCCCTGCAGCCAGTAGTCGAACCAGCCGTGCAGCTGACGCAGCCACTCGACGGTGCGCAGGTTGAAGGGGTTCATGTGGGTGCCCTGGTGCAGCCAGATCTTGCGCGGCACGTGCCGCTCGGCCAGGGCGTACCACCATTGGGCGAACTGCTTGGTCTTGACGTTCCAGTCGTTGAGGCCGTGCACGAGGAAGACGCTGGCCTTCACCTTGTCCACGTCGTTGAGGTAGTTGCGGGCGTCCCAGAGCGGGCTGTAGTCGCCGGTGATCCGGTCCTGGTTCGCGGTCAGCGCGTCCATCTTGGCGCCGCAGACCTCGAAGCCCCTGTCCCTGGTCAGCACGAACTTGGCCAGGACGTCCAGGTCCTCGCCCTGGTAGCCGCCGGGGGCCAGGACGCCGCCGTTGGCCCGGTAGTAGTCGTACCAGCTGGAGATGGCGGCGATCGGCACGATCGTCTTCAGGCCCTCGACGCCGGTGGAGGCGACGGCGTTGGGCAGGGTGCCGTTGTAGGAGACGCCGATCATGCCGACCTTGCCGGTGGACCAGGTGGCGCTGACCTCGTTGCCGTCGGCGTCGAAGCCGCGGGCGCGGCCGTTCAGCCAGTCGATGGCGGCCTTCGGGCCGGCGGTCTCGTTCCGGTCGCCGGAGGAAGGGCAGCCGGTGGCGCGGGCGCTGCCCACGTTCTCGACCAGGGCGATGGCGTAGCCGCGGGGCACGAAGTAGTTGTCGTAGTAGCCGTCGAAGGGCTCACTGAAGAGCTTGTTCGAAGGTGACTTCAGGGTGGGCAGCGGGATGCCGTTCGCGTCGACGTCCACCGGGTGGTTGGGCACGTCATTGCCGGGGGCGTAGTAGGGGCTGGCCTCCATGATCACCGGGACCTTGAGCCCCTGGTCGGTCTCCTTGGGGCGCAGGATGTCCATGGCGACGCGGTCGGGCTGCCCGTCGTCGTCGCTGTCGGTCCCGGCCACCTCGACGAACACCGTCTGCTTGACGGCGTCGGCGCGGGAGAAGACGGGCTGGGTGGCGTTGTTCTCGATCTTGAGAGTAGGGGTGGCGGCCGTCGCCGGGGCGGGCCCGCCCAAGGTCACGGCGAGGATCGCGACCAGCGGTACGGCCAGTGTCTTCCAAGGCTGCATACGGGGCTCCGATACGAAATTTCCACCGTTGATCGGAATCTCTGCCATGATCGACCGCTCGGCAAGGGCCCCTTCCATACCAAACTTGGGCAAAACTTTGAGGGAGCCGTCCCAAGTGCCTGAACCCAGATTCAGGTCACGGACGCGCTTGATGTCGATAACGGAGCGGTTGCGACCCTGTGTGCCGGTTTGGTCCGCCCTGGTCAAGCAACTATCTTCCGTGCAGGTGCCGTACGTTTCTTCGCGCCTGCGATGAAGTTCGACGGCGAGGAAATGGAAGGAGTCGCCTTGCTCGGCAAGCGATTCAGCAGGATTGCCGTCGGCTCGGTAGCCGGCGTCATGCTCATGTCGGCCGCGGCCTGCGGCGGCGGCGATGGTGGCGGCACCTCGGCGAGCACGCAGCCGAGCTCCGGCGCGAGCAGCGAGGCCCCCAAGGGCGGTCTGAAGGTCGGCCTGACGTTCGACGTCGGTGGCCGCGGCGACAAGTCGTTCAACGACGCCGCCTACGCCGGCCTGGAGAAGGCCAAGACGGAGCTGAACGCCGACATCAAGGAGCTCAGCCCGGCGGCCGACGGCTCCAACCGCGGCGACCTGCTGCGCCAGCTCGCGGACGCGGGCTACAACCCCATCGTCGCCGTCGGTTTCGCCTACGGAGACGACGTCAAGAAGACCGCCGCCGAGTACCCCGACGTGCAGTTCGCCATCGTCGACTCGGCCTCCAACGGCCCGAACGTGACCGGCCTGCTGTTCGCCGAGGAGCAGGGCTCCTACCTGGCGGGCGTCGCCGCCGCGACCAAGTCGGAGGCCGGCCACGTCGGCTTCGTGGGCGGCGTCGAGAACGACCTGATCAAGAAGTTCCAGGCGGGCTTCGTGATGGGCGCCAAGTCGGTCAAGTCGGACATCAAGATCGACATCAAGTACCTCACCCCCGACGGTGACTTCTCCGGCTTCAAGGCCCCCGACAAGGGCAAGGTCGCGGCCGAGAAGATGTACCAGGACGGCGCGGACATCGTCTACCACGCCGCCGGCGACTCCGGCCTCGGCGTGTTCCAGGCGGCGGCCGCGGCCAAGAAGAAGGCCATCGGCGTCGACTCCGACCAGCGCCAGACGGTCAAGGAGACCGACCTTCAGTCGGTCATCATGACCTCGATGCTCAAGCGCGTCGACGTCGGCGTCTTCGAGTTCGTCAAGGCCTTCCAGGGCGGCGCCAAGGGCGGCAGCAACACCGTCTACGACCTCAAGGTCGACGGTGTGGGCCTGTCCACCACCGGTGGCGAGATCGACGACATCAAGGACAAGCTCGACGCTGCCAAGAAGGACATCGTCGACGGCAAAATCACGGTTCCGTCCAAGCCGTAATCTGGGTAGGAACGGACGACCGAGGGCCCGGAGTCCCCACTTCGGGCCTTCTGGCTATCCGCCCCGTCCGCCCCCCATGCTCTAGGAGAGGCGAAATGAGCTCGGACACCCTCGCCGCGGTGCAACCCGCCGTAGAGCTGGAGGGCATCACCAAGCGTTTCCCCGGCGTCGTCGCCAACCACGACATCCGCATCACCGTCGAACCCGGCACGGTCCACGCGATCGTCGGGGAGAACGGCGCGGGCAAGTCGACCCTGATGAAGATCCTCTACGGCATGCAGAAGCCGGACGAGGGCACGATCAGGGTCAACGGCCGGGAGGTCAGTTTCCGCACCCCCAGCGACGCCATCGACGTCGGCATCGGCATGGTCCACCAGCACTTCATGCTGGCCGACAACTTCACCGTGCTGGAGAACATCGTCCTCGGCGCCGAGCCCACCAGGGCCGGCGTGCTCGACACCGGCAGGGCACGGGCCCGCATCGCCGAGCTGGCCAGCAGCCACGGCCTGCGCGTCGACCCCGACGCGCTGGTGGAGGACCTCGGCGTCGGCGACCGCCAGCGGGTGGAGATCCTCAAGGTCCTCTACCGCGGCGCCCGCATCCTCATCCTCGACGAGCCGACGGCGGTCCTCGTGCCGCAGGAGGTCGAGGAGCTGTTCGAGAACCTGCGCGAGCTCAAGGCCGAGGGCCTGACCGTCATCTTCATCTCGCACAAGCTCGACGAGGTGCTGAACATCGCCGACGCGATCACCGTGATCCGCCGCGGCACCACCGTCGCCAGCGTCAACCCCGCCGAGGTGACCGCCCGCCGGCTCGCCGAGCTGATGGTCGGCAGCGAGCTGCCCACGCCGGAGACCCGCGAGTCCACCGTGCGCGAGAGCGTCACGCTGAGCGTGTCGCGGCTGACGATGGAGGCCGACGGCTTCCGTCCCGTCCCCAAGGGCACCTCCGTCGACCTGTACGTCAACAAACTGCGCGAAGAGGGCAAGCGCCTGATCCTCGACGACGTCTCCTTCGACATCCACGCGGGCCAGATCCTGGGCATCGCCGGCGTCGAGGGCAACGGGCAGTCCGAGCTGATCGAGGCGATCATGGGCATGCGTGCCGCCCACGGCACGATCACCCTCGGCGGCGTGGACATCAGCGCCTGGTCCACGCTGAAGCGCAGGGAGGCCGGCATCGGCTACATCCCCGAGGACCGCCACCGGCAGGGCCTGCTGCTGGAGGCGTCCCTGTGGGAGAACCGGGTGCTCGGCCACCAGACCAGGCCCCCGGCGCGCAGCGGCATCTGGGTCGACCGGCGCGCCTCCAAGGCCGACACCGAGCGCATCGTCAAGGAGTACGACGTGCGCACCCCCAGCGTGGACACCCTGGCCCTGGCCCTGTCCGGCGGCAACCAGCAGAAGCTGATCGTCGGACGCGAGATGAGCGGCGAGCCGTCGTTCCTCATCGCCGCCCACCCCACCCGCGGCGTGGACGTCGGCGCCCAGGCCGCCATCTGGGACCACCTGCGCAACGCGCGGGCCGCCGGCCTGGCCGTGCTGCTGATCTCGGCCGACCTCGACGAGCTGATCGGCCTGTCCGACACGATCAGGGTCATCCTGCGCGGCCGGCTCGTGGCCGAACTCGATCCTTCCGACGTCACGCCCGAGCGGCTTGGCGGTTACATGACCGGCGCCATCGCCGGCACTGAGGAGACGTGATGCCCGCCGGGCTCAACCGGGCGCTGCTCACCGTCGCAGGCGCCGTCGTCGCCATCGTCCTGGCGATCGCGATCTCCAGCGTGGCGATCATCGCGGCGGGCGCCAGCCCGATCGACGCGTTCGCCGCCTTCTTCGACTTCGGCGAGACCGCGCGCTCGGTGTCCAACGGCATCGCGGCGTTCCTCAACCGGGCGGTGCCGCTGTTCATCGCGGGTCTCGCGGTGGCCGTCGGCTTCCGCATGAACCTGTTCAACATCGGCGTCGAGGGCCAGTACCGCATCGCGGCCATCTGCGCGGCCTACGTCGGCTCGACGTTCACCGCGCCGAAGCCGATCCAGATCCTGGTGATCATCGTGGTCGCGGCCGTCGTGGGCGGCGCGTACGCGCTGATCCCCGCGGTGATGAAGGTGACCCGCGGCGTGAACGAGGTGATCTCCACGATCATGCTCAACTACATCGCGATCGCCCTGGCCTCCTACCTGGTCCGCGGCCCGTTCGCGGGCCAGCGGGCGGCCGGCCAGCTCACCACGACGACGCCGCAGCTGCCCGAGTCGGCCATGTTCCCCAACCTGAACTTCGTCTTCGACTGGTTCGGGCTGCTGGCGCCCACCCGCGGCGGCGGCGTGTGGGGCTTCCTGCTCGTGGCCGTCGTGCTCGGCCTGGTGGTCTGGGTCGTGCTGGAGCGCACCCGCTTCGGCTTCAACGTCAAGGCCAGCGGGCTGAACGGCCCGGCCGCCTTCGCCTCGGGCGTCAACCCGAAGAAGATGGTCATCGCGGCCATGGTGCTGTCCGGCGCGATCGCGGGGCTCATCGGCCTGCCCGAGATCCTCGGCGACAAGGGCGCCTTCAACTCCAACTTCACCGCCGGCCTCGGCTTCCTCGGCATCGCGGTGGCGCTGCTCGGCAGGAACAAGCCCGTCGGCATCGCGATCGCCGCGCTGCTGTTCGCCTTCCTCGACCGGGCGCAGGGCGCGCTGCAAATCGCCGACGTGCCGTCGTCGGTCATCACGATCATCCAGGGCGTCATCGTCCTGCTGGTGGTCATCGCGAACGAGGTGACCAACCGCATCGCCATGCGGCTTGAGGAGCAGCGGGCCGCCCGGCAGCTCGACACGAACAGACCGGTTGAGGTGGCAGCATGAGCAGGGTCGGCAAATACCATCTGGCGCTGCTCGGCGTCGCCGCGCTCATCCTGCTGCTGTCGCTGGTGCGGATCATCTCCGGCCAGGACGACCTGACCTCCTCCGGCACGTTCAACGCGGCGCTGCTGCTCGCGGTGCCGATCGGCCTGGCCGGTCTCGGCGGCCTGTGGGCCGAGCGGGCCGGCGTGGTCAACATCGGCCTCGAAGGCATGATGGTGCTCGGCACCTGGTTCGCCAGCTGGGCCGGATACCAGTGGGGCGCCGTGGCCGCGCTGGTCGCCGGGCTGCTCGGCGGCGCGCTCGGCGGGCTCATCCACGCGATCGCGACCGTCACGTTCGGCGTCGACCACATCATCAGCGGCGTCGCCATCAACCTGCTCGGCCCCGGCATCACCCGCTTCCTGTCCGAGGTCCTCTACGGCGAGGGCACCTCGGCCAGCGCGAAGGGCGCCGGCATCACCACCTCGCCGGCGATCAGCTCGGGTGCGCCAGAGGTGAGCCTGCCCGTTCTGTCGGACGGCCCCGACCTGCTCGGCAAGCTGGAGAGCACCCACTGGTTCCTGCTCTCCGACCTGGCCGGCATCCTGCGCGGGCTCACCCACGACGTGAACGCGCTGATCATCCTGGCCGTGCTGCTGCTGCCGGTGACGTACCTGGTGCTCTGGCGCACGTCGTTCGGGCTGCGGCTGCGGTCGGCGGGGGAGAACCCGTGGGCGGCCGAGTCGCTGGGCGTGAACGTCTACCGGATCAAGTACCTCGCGGTCGTCGTCTCCGGCGCGTTCGCCGGGCTCGGCGGCGTGTTCCTGGTCTTCGTCTCCAACAAGTACGTCGAGGGCCAGACGCAGGGACGCGGTTTCATCGGTCTGGCCGCCATGATCTTCGGCAACTGGCGGCCCGGCGGGCTCGCGGCCGGCTCGTCCCTGTTCGGCTACGCCAGCGGCCTGCAGCTGCGCAGCTCCGGCGAGGCCAACGCGGTCACCACGTTCTTCCTGTTCGGCGCGCTGCTGCTGGTGGTCTACATCGCGCTGCAGATCCGCAAACTGGTCGCGCCGAGCCAGCCTGCCGAGATCGTGGCCAGGGGCGTCAAGGACTACACCGTGATCGCCGCCGCGGCGGTGGGCGCGCTCGTGCTGTTCTGGCTCTGGCGGACCGTGGAGACGCTGCCGGGCGAGTTCGTCTTCATCACGCCACACGTGCTCACGCTGCTCGTGCTCCTGGTCGCGTCGCAGCGTCTGCGGATGCCCAAGGCAGACGGCGTACGCTTCCGTCGGGGGGATCAACATTGAACATCGATTGGGACGGCCTGCGCGCCGAGGCCGCCACGGCCATGCGCAACGCCTACGCGCCGTACTCCAAGTTCCCGGTGGGGGCGGCGGCGGTCGTCGACGACGGCCGGATCGTCACCGGCTGCAACGTCGAGAACGCCTCCTACGGGCTCGGCCTGTGCGCCGAGTGCGGGCTGGTGTCGGCGCTGCAGATGTCGGGCGGCGGCCGGCTGGTGGCCTTCACCTGCGTGGACGGCCACGGCGAGCTGCTCATGCCGTGCGGGCGCTGCCGTCAGCTCCTGTACGAGTTCGGCGGTGAGAACCTGCTGGTGGAGACCGTCGACGGTCCCAAGCGCATGGCGCAGATCCTGCCGTACGCGTTCGGCCCCGACGACCTCAGCAGGAGCTCGTGACCATGGACGCCATCGAGGTCATCCGCGCCAAGCGCGACGGCGGCGAGCTCACCACCGCCCAGATCGACTGGGTGATCGCCGCCTACACCCGCGGTGACGTGGCCGACGAGCAGATGTCCGCCCTGGCCATGGCCATCCTGCTCAACGGCATGAACCGGCGCGAGATCGCCGACTGGACGCAGGCCATGATCCGGTCCGGCGAGCGCATGGACTGGTCGATGCTCGACCGGCCCACGGCCGACAAGCACTCCACGGGCGGCGTGGGCGACAAGATCACGCTGCCGCTGGCGCCCCTGGTGGCGGCGTGCGGGGCGTACGTGCCGCAGCTGTCCGGGCGCGGGCTCGGGCACACCGGCGGCACCCTGGACAAGCTGGAGTCCGTCCCGGGCTGGCTGGCCTCGCTCTCCAACGACCAGATGCTCCACGTCCTGCGCACGGCCGGCGCGGTGGTCTGCGCGGCGGGCTCCGGGCTGGCCCCGGCCGACAAGAAGCTCTACGCGCTGCGCGACGTCACCGGCACCGTCGAGTCGATCCCGCTGATCGCCTCGTCGATCATGTCGAAGAAGATCGCCGAGGGCACCGGCTCGCTGGTGCTCGACGTGAAGGTGGGCTCCGGGGCGTTCATGAAGACGACCGAGAGCGCCCGCGAGCTGGCCGAGACCATGGTCGCGCTCGGGAGCGACGCGGGCGTGCGCACGGTCGCCCTGCTGACGGCCATGGACCGGCCGCTCGGCCTGGCCGTGGGCAACGCGCTGGAGGTCGAGGAGTCGATCGAGGTGCTGGCCGGCGGCGGGCCGTCCGACGTGGTCGAGCTGACCGTACGGCTGGCGCGCGAGATGCTGGCGGCGGCCGGGGTCTCCGGCAAGGACCCGGCCGACGCGCTGCGCGACGGCTCGGCCATGGACGCGTGGCGGCGGATGATCTCCGCCCAGGGCGGCAACCCCGACGCGGTCCTGCCGAGGGCGGCCGAGAGCATGACGGTGACGGCGCCGTCGTCCGGGGTGCTGGCCCGCCTCGACGCGTACGCCGTGGGGCTGGCCGCCTGGCGGCTCGGCGCCGGACGGGCGCGCAAGGAGGACCCGGTGTCGTTCGGGGCCGGGATCGTGCTGCACGCCAAGCCCGGCGACCTGGTGCGCGAGGGCCAGCCGCTGATGACGCTGCACGCCGACGAGACGGCCAGGTTCGAGCGGGCGCTCGACGCGCTGTCGGGCGGCTACGAGGTCGCCGAGTCGGGGCGCGAGCTGCTGCCCCTGGTCATCGACCGCATCGGCTGACCACCGGAAGCACTCGTGCGCGGCGGCCGGACCCCTGCCCGGGGACGGCCGCCGCCGCTTCTCCCGGCCGCGTACCGGCTAGGTGGTGACGGCGGGGACCTCGGGGACGTCGGTGAAGACGCCCGCGAGCACGGCGCGCTGCGTGGGCAGCGCCTCGGTGTACCGCGCGCGCCCCTCGTCGGTGATGCAGACGAACACGCCCCGGCGGTCGGAGTCGCACGTGCCGCGGGTGACGAGCCCGCTCTTCTCCAGCCTGGCCACGACCCTGGACAGGGCGCTCTGGCTCAGGTGGACCTCTTCGCAGAGCTCCTGGATGCGCAGCTTCCTGTCGTGGTGGACGATCCGGTCGAGCACCTCGAACTCGCTGGGCCCGAGCCCGTGCCGCTCGCCCAGCTCCCGCTCCAGCGCGCACATGGCCTTCGCGTGTTTGGCCAGGACGTAATGCCAGGTCTCGACCACGAACTCCTCGTCCATGTCGCGGAGGTTACCATCTCGGGAAGATTCATGCAACGGCATTAAATGCACTTGCATTAGATGCTGACGCATGTATTGTTCTGACTCATGTCCTCTTCCTCATCCCGTTGGGGCGCGCTCGCCGTGCTCTGTGCAGTGATCTTCCTTGACGCCCTTGATGTCTCCATGGTCGGTGTCGCCCTGCCGGCCATCCAGCATGATCTGGGCCTCAGCACGTCTTCCCTGCAGTGGGTGGTCAGCGGCTACGTGCTCGGCTATGGCGGTCTTCTGTTGCTCGGGGGCAGGACCGCCGACCTGCTCGGGCGGCGCAGGGTGTTCCTGGTCGCTCTGGGCGTCTTCGCCGTCGCGTCGTTGCTGGGTGGTGTCGTGGACGACGGGGGCCTGCTGATCGCCGCCCGGTTCGTCAAGGGTGTTGCCGCGGCGTTCACCGCGCCCGCCGCTTTGTCGATCATCACCACCACGTTTCCGGAGGGCCCGGAGCGCAACAAGGCGTTGAGCATCTTCACCGCCTGCGGCGCGAGCGGCTACTCGCTCGGCCTGGTGCTCTCCGGCCTGCTGACCGAGATCGGCTGGCGGTGGACGCTCCTCATGCCGGTGCCGGTCGCGATCATCGCGCTGATCGCCGCGTTGAAGGTGCTGCCGAAGGGCCAGGAGGAGCGGGCCGAGGGCGGCCACGACCTCGTCGGCGCCGTGCTGATCACCGCCTCGATGTTGCTGCTCGTCTTCACCGTCGTGCAGGCTCCCGAGGCCGGGTGGGCCTCGTTCCAGACGATCGGCTCGCTGGTGGCCGTCGCGGTGCTGCTCGGCCTGTTCGTCCTCACCGAGCTGCGGATGAAGCACCCGCTGGTGCGGCTCGGCATCCTGCGCTCGGGTCACATCGTCCGGGCCAACCTGGGGCTGCTCATCCTGATGGGTTCGTACGTGGCCTTCCAGTTCGTGGCCATGCAGTACTTCCAGAACCTGCTGCACTGGTCGGCGCTCGGCACGGCCCTGGCGTTCCTGCCCGCGGGCCTGCTCGTCGCGGTCAGCTCGACCAAGATGGGGGACTTCGCCGACAGGTTCGGCACCGGCAAGCTGATCGTCATCGGCGCCGCGGCCCTGGCCGGCGGTTACGCGATCTTCCTGGGCATCGACGAGACGCCGAGCCTGGGCGGCATGGTGCTCCCCGGCATGGTCCTGCTGGGCGTGGCGTTCGCCCTGTCCTTCCCCTCGCTGAACATCCAGGCCACCAACGGCGTGGACGACGACGAGCAGGGCCTGGCCTCCGGGCTGCTCAACACCTCCGGCCAGGTCGGCGGCGCGATCGTGCTGGCCGTGGTGACCGCCGTGCTGACCTCGGGCGGCGAGACGCTGTCGATCGGCGCGCTGCGCTCGGCGATCGTGGTCGCGCTGGTGCTGGCCCTGGTCGGGCTGGCGATCTCGGCCACCGGGCTGCGCTCGCGCAAGGCCGCCGCGGTCGAGGCCGAGGACGCGAAGGTCTTCGAGGCCGTCTGACCTCCCTGTGACGGGGAAGAGGGTTCCGCCGGGGGGCGGGGCCCTCTTCCTCATTTCTCCAGGGCGCCGATCGGGTCGGAGTAGTCGATCCACTCCGTCGCCGAGTCGCCGAGGTCGGCGCTCTCGCCGGTGCGGACGTTCACCTGGACCAGGTAGACGTCCTCCTGGTCCCACAGGCGCACGAGGACCTTGTCGCGGCTCAGCCAGCGCTCCACCCTGATCACTTCGAGGTCGTCGACGTCCAGGCGGGGGCGGGGGCCGGTGACGCGGCCGGTGCGGGCGTCCATGGTGACCAGGCGGTCGTCGGCCGTCACCAGGGCCAGGGAGCGGCCGTCCGGGGCGAGCGCGGCGCCGTGCTCGATGAGGGCGGGGTCGATCCGGAAGCCCTTCGTGCGGGTGCCGCCGCCGTCCAGCCTCAGCGTGCTGACGGAGGCGTGGCCCGGGACGGCGGTGGTGTCCCGGCGTTCGGCGACCACGCGCGTGCCGTCGTCGTGGACGGCCAGGATCTCGACGTCCTTGCCGCGTACGGTGCGGGTCGTGCCGGTCCGGAAGTCGAGCACCGCGCTGTCGCCGGCGTCGCCGAAGGACAGCGCGAAGTAGCGGCCGTCCGGGGACGACCTGATGTGCGCCTCGCCGTCCCCGGCCGTGGCGTCGATGCCCTTGACCACGCCCGTGGGCAGGTCGTGGACCAGGTAACGGCCCTGCGGGTTCTGGTAGACGAGCCGGTGGCCGTCCTGGCTGAGGGCGAGCGGCATGTACTCGCCGGTGGCCGGGTCGTAGCCGGCCCGCGCGTCCGGCAGCCGCCATTCCGTGCCCGACCGGGTGGTGAGCACCCACTGGCCGCAGGGTTGCGGGGCACGGGCGTCGGCCTCGGCGTCGCGGCAGTAGCCCGGGTAGGCGAAGCGGACCGGGTCGGGGAGCGCGGCGGGCAGCGGGTCGCGGACCTCCTGGCCGGGGCCCCGCGTCCCGGGGTCGGAGGTGGCGCGGGCCATGGTCTCGTCCACGCGGTCGGCCACCGCGGACAGCCCGGCCACGATCGTCGCGACCATCGCGGCGACCAGGCCGAGGGAGGCCGACGTCCACACCGCCGCCCGGATCCTGCGTCGCGCCGTGACCCGCCGCAGGACCGTTTCTGCGAGGTCGGCGCGCGGCATCCCGGCGGCCAGGCCGAGCAGCGCGGCCCGCAGGGCCTGATCCCCGGGGGCGCCGTCCTGGGGCGCCGCCGTCGGGGCGGCGGGCTCGGGAGCGGGGGCGAGCGTCCAGAGTGAGGCGGACGCCGCGCCGCTCCCCGGCCGGTCGCCCCAGCGGCCTCCGGACGGGTTCGCCGGATCCTCGGACGGGTCCACGCGCTCCTCGGCCAGGTCCGCCGGATCCTCGGCCGGGGCTGCGGGGTTCCCCGGCGGGGCTGGGTGGTTCTCGAACAGGGTCGGGTGGGTGGTGCGGAGCTGGGCGCGGGCCCGTCGCAGTTCGTCGTCCAGCGCGCCGATCCACAGGCCCGTGATCACGGCGGCGTGCGGCAGGCTCAGCCCGTCGTGGAAGGTGACGGCGACGGCCGCGCGGGTTCTCGGGGCGAGCCCGGCGAGCAGGTGACCCTCCGGGGCCGGCCAGGGCGCGCCCGTCGCGCCCAGGAACCGTCCGTACAGCTCGCGCAGCACCGCGTCGGCCGGGCGGTGGTAGCGGATCGCGGACCACCGGCGGCAGGACGAGACGAGCGCCGCGGTGGCCAGCTCGCGCGCCTTGTCCGCGTCGCCCGTCAGCAGGTAGGCCGTCCGAGCGAAAGACGGCCCATAAGACGCAAGAAAAGCCGATAAATCGTGGGATTTGCTCACTTGTATGACTCCTTGGAGGTTGATCAGCGTAGAGGGAGTCCCGGCTCCGCGGAAGTGCCAGGAAACCCGGGCCGATCCGACGCCAGGCCGCTTGCAGGCCGGTGGGCTGGGCATCTACCGGGCATGCGCCCGTCATCCCCGGCCGGCGAGCGGCCGTCGCGCCTTCGCCTCGCCGTCCCGCTCGCCTGCCTCGCCGTTCTGACCGCGTGCGGCACCTCCTCGCAGACCGCCCGGCTGGACACCCCCGCGGACACCGGTCCCGGCACCGCCACCCCCCGCAGCGCCCCCTCGGACGTCCCCACCAGCACCGCCGAGGTGGACGTCGAGCGCGACGGCCTCGACCCGGCCGTGGTGACCGGCGTCCGGTACGCGACCCACGACGGCTACGACCGGGTGGTGATCGACCTCAAGGGCGACATCCCTGGCTACAAGGTGAAATGGGTGGACGAGTTCCTCCAGGACGGTTCCGGCGAGCCCATGGGCGTCCACGGCGGCGCGTACCTGCAGCTCACCCTCTTCCCCGCCAACGCGCACGACGACGACGGCTACCCCACCTGGAAGGGCGGCCCCGTCTACCGGGCCGGCCTCAAGAACGTCTCCGACGTCGTCAGGACCGGCGACTTCGAGGGGCGCGTGGGCGTCGGCCTGGCGCTCGCCCGCCGGGCCGGCTTCCGGGTGAAGGAGCAGTCCGCGCCGAGCCGGCTGGTCCTCGACGTGGCACACTGAAGCCCGTGGTGAGAAAGATCGAGGGCCCGACCCGCATCCCCGTCCCCGGCGGCAAGATCATCGACGAGCACGTGGGGCGCGTCAACAGCGGCGACGAGCAGGTCTCCATCGCCCACATGACCGCCCCGCCCGGCTGGGCCGAGCCCGCCCAGACTCCGTCGTTCGCCGAGTACACCGTGGTCCTGCGCGGCAGCCTGCTCGTCGAGCACGACGGCGGCACGGTCGAGGTCGGCGCGGGCCAGTCGGTGGTGACCTCGCCGGGGGAGAAGGTGCGCTACAGCGTGGGCCCCGACGGCGCCGAGTACGTCGCCGTGTGCCTGCCCGCCTTCACGCCGGAGAGCGCCGGCCGCGACTGACCGGGCGTCGACCGCGGGTGTGCCGGAAGGGTCGTCCACAGGCGGGCGCGACGTGTGCGGCGGCGGAGGACTGTGCTCATATCATGGCCAGATGAGCCCCACGCTTGACAAGATCCGGCAGGCTCCCAAGGTGTTGTTGCACGATCACCTCGACGGCGGGCTGCGCGCCGAGACGATCGTCGAGCTCGCACGGGAGATCGACTACGGGCGGCTGCCCTCCACCGACCCCGACAATCTGCGCCTCTGGTTCGAGGAGGCCGCCGACTCCGGGTCGCTGGAGCGTTACCTGGAGACCTTCGACCACACGGTCGCGGTCATGCAGACCCGCGAATCCCTGGTCCGGGTGGCCGCCGAGTGCGCCCGCGACCTCGCCGACGACGGCGTGGTCTACGCCGAGGTGCGCTTCGCCCCCGAGCAGCACACCACCATGGGGCTGAGCCTCGACCAGGTGGTGGAGGCGGTGCTCGAAGGGTTCACGCTGGGCTCGCAGGGGCGCGGCATCCGGGTCGGCACGCTGCTGACCGCGATGCGCCACATGGCGCGCTCGATGGAGATCGCCGAGCTGGCCGTGCGCTACCGTGACGTCGGCGTCGTGGGGTTCGACATCGCCGGGGCCGAGGCCGGCTACCCGCCCACCCGGCACCTCGACGCCTTCGAATACCTCCAGCGGGAGAACGCGCACTTCACGATCCACGCCGGCGAGGCGTTCGGGTTGCCGTCGATCTGGCAGGCCATCCAGTGGTGCGGCGCCGACCGCCTGGGCCACGGCGTGCGGATCATCGACGACATCACCGTGGCCGGCGACGGGTCGGCCAAGCTGGGGCGACTGGCGGCGTACGTGCGCGACAAGCGCATCCCGCTGGAGATGTGCCCCACGTCCAACCTCCAGACCGGGGCCGCCGACTCGATCGCCGAGCATCCCATCGGGCTGCTGCGCAGGCTGCACTTCCGGGTCACCGTCAACACCGACAACCGGCTGATGAGCTCGACGAGCGTGTCTCTCGAGTTCGCCAAGCTGGTCGAGGCGTTCGGCTACGACTGGGACGACCTGCAGTGGTTCACGGTCAACGCGATGAAGTCGGCCTTCCTCCCGTTCGACGAGCGGCTGGCGCTGATCAACGGCGTGATCAAGCCGGGGTTCGCGCAGATCAAGTGGCAGCCGTGAAACACACCTACCGGTCCAAGACCGGGTTCGTGCTGGGCTGCGCCTGGCTGGTCTTCGTGGCGTTCAACGTCTGGGACCTGACGGCCCACTACAACGGTAAGCCGTCCATGGTGGCGCTGGCCGTGCTCGGGGCGATGTCGGCGCTCGTCTACGCGATCGCGGTCCGGCCCGCCACCGTGGTCGGCGAGGAGGGGCTGCTGGCCCGTAACCCGCTGCGCACGACGTTCCTGCCGTGGGCGTCCGTGGGCGAGGTGACGGTCACCCACTCCATCGCCGTCCGTTACGCCGGCGAGGGCGGCGAGGAGCAGGTGCTGCGGTTGTGGACGCCCATGAGCAGCGCCAGAGAGCGGTCCAAGGCGCAGCGGCGCGGCGTGCCCAAGCCCCAGCGGGGTGGCCGGTTCCGGGTCGAGGCCACGGTCAGCAAGGCCGAGCAGGCCGCCGCCGAGGCGTTCACCGGCAAGACCCACGCCGACTTCGTGGGCGACCAGATCCGCGACCGCGCCGAGGCCGCCCACCGCCGCGCGGAGCCGGCGGCCGCGGTGGCACCGGTCAAGGTCACCTGGTCCTACGACTCGATCGCCGTCCTCGTGGTCGCGGTCGCCCTGATCGTGGCCGCCATCGTCATCGCCTGACCGCCCCCGGCCCGAACGCGAGGACCAGGGGCAGGGGCCCGGCGGGTGAGGGTCCGGCGGGTCAGGGGGTTCGGCGGGTCAGGAAGCGGGTCATGCCGGCCTGGGCCAGGCCCGCCTGCTCCACCTGCCGGGCGGCCACGGTCTCGGCCCCGAAGGCGCGCTCGACCTCGGCCAGCGGCGGGCGCAGCAGCTCCAGGTGCACGGCGGTGGCGGTGCCCGGCCGGGTCCAGTGGCGCACCCGCGCGATCGCCGTCTCCACCAGCTCCTCGGCGGGCACGAGCTCGTCCAGCAGCCCGGCCGTCAGCGCGTCGGCGGCGCTCAGGCGGGCCGAGTCCAGCACCAGCCGCAGCGCCCGGCCGCCGGCCAGCCGGAGCAGCAGGTGACTGGCCGCGTTCGAGATCGACAGGCCGAGGTGGTTCTCGGGGAAGAAGTACTCGGCGGCCGGGGCGGCGCCGATGCGGGTGTCGAAGCAGAGCGTCCACTCGGCGGCGCCGCCGACGGCCAGGCCGTTGACCGCGGCGACCACCGGCACCCGCGTCTCCAGCACGGCCCTGGTCATGTCATGGAACGACTCGACCTCCGCCTCCAGCGGCTTGCCCGCCGCCTCGGCGATGTCCTCGCCCGCCGAGAACGCCCGGCCGGCGCCGGTCACCACGATTCCCCTGGCGGTACGGCCGTGCGCGCGGACGGCCGCGGCCAGGTCCCGCCGCATGCCGGCGGTCAGGGCGTTCAGCTTCTCGGGGCGGGCGAGGGTGATCACGGCCACCTCGTCGCGTACGGTCACGTCGATCATGCCGGGTCCTCCGTGGGAATGGCGGGGGCGGCGCGCTGGTCGCGGCCGGGGCGGAGCAGGTGGCGCTTCTCGATGCGGGCGGACGGAGTGAGCGTGAACGACTCCACGAACTCCACGTACGCCGGGACCTTGAAGCGGGCCAGGCGTTCCCTGGCGTGGGCGATGACGGCGGCGGCGGTGCCGGCGTCGGCGGCGTGACCGGGGCGGAGCTGGAGGAACGCCTTGGGCAGCTCGCCGAAGAGGTCGTCGGGGATGGGCACCAGGGCCGCGGACAGGACCGCGGGATGCCCGGCGAGCACGCTCTCGACCTCGGCGCACGAGATGTTCTCACCGCCCCTGCGGACCATGTCCTTCAGCCGTCCGGCGTGCCGGATGCGGCCTCGCGCGTCGCGGACGCCGAGGTCGCCGGTGTGGTACCAGCCGCCGCGGAAGGCGTGCGCGGTGGCCTCGGGATGGTTCCAGTAGCCGGTCATCATGGGTGTGCCGCGGACCAGGATCTCGCCCGTCTCCTCGTCGAGCCGGACCTCCTTGCCGGGCGGCGGCGTGCCCAGCGCGCCGGTGCCGACGGTGTCGTCGGCGTCCGGGGCGGCCATCAGGTCGCAGCCGCTCTCGGTGGAGCCGTACAGCTCGCGCCAGGGCGCGCCCCAGCGCTCCTCGAACGCGCGGTGCAGGCCGGGGGCGATGCCCGAGCAGAGCACGAGCCGCATACGGTTGTCGCGGTCGAGGGGGCTCGGCGGCTGCTTGTGCATCAGCAGGGGCATGGTGCCCAGCACGTACGTCAGGGTCGCGCCGTGCTCACGGACGGCGGGCCAGAAGCCCGAGGCGGAGAACCGGGGGAGCACCACCTGCGGGATGCCGCCGAGCAGGCAGAGCAGGGTGGTCCACTGCGGGTCCATGTAGGAGTACGCCTGGGCGATCAGCAGGACGTCGTCGTCGCGCAGGCGTACGAGGTCGGCGACGACGCGGGCGGTCCTGATCCAGTAGTCGTGGGCGAGCAGGCAGGCTTTGGGGAAGCCCGTCGTCCCCGACGTGTACTGAAAATTGGCGATATTGTCCGCGCTGAGGGATATGTCGAGAGGTGGGCCATCCGTCAGCTCGTCCACGAGGTGCACCACGCCCGGCACCCGCGCGGCGTGTTCCGCGCCGGTCAGGGTGGCGACCGCGCCGGAGTCGCGCAGAACGTGCTCCAGGTCGGCGGCCTGGTACCGCACGTTCACGGGGACGGTGACCGCCCCCGCCTTCAGGACGGCGAACCAGCTCAACGGCCACCACGGCTCGTTGTCCAGCATGACGGCCACCCGGTCGCCGGGGCGTACACCCTGGCCGGCCAGCGCGCGGGCCAGGCGGTCGGAGACGGCGTCGGCCTCGACGAAGCTCAGCGAGGTCGCAGGGAGGGCGGGTGAGGGGGCGGGGAAACGGAGGAACTCGCGCTCGCCGTACGTGCTAGCGGCGTGCCTCAGCAGGTCGGGGATCGTGGTGTGCATCCGGCGGCTCCCACGGGAAGACGGGCAGCAGGCGTCGATCGAGGGGCGCCACGACCGGGCCGGCGGCGCGTACGGCGGCCAGGCCGATCGTGACGAACTCCGCGCACACCTGCTCCAGCGTCGAGTCCCCGTCGGGGCGGTACCACTCGCTGGTGCCGGTGCACATGGACATGAGGGCGAGGCGGGTCAGCTTCTGGTCGGCGACGTGGAAGGCGCCTTCGGCGACGCCGTCGGCCAGGGCGCTCTTCCAGTGGCTCTCGTAGGCGTCGCGCAGGGCGATGACCTCGGTGTGGGCGGGCGAGCCGGGGGTCAGGGAGCGGAGCTCGCCGTCCATGACGCGGCTGGTCAGGGGGGTGAGCGCGTGCAGGGCGGTGAGCGAGGTGATCAGCAGGGCGAGGCGGTCGGCGGGACGCGTGGCCCCGGCCAGGACGCGGGCGGTCGAGTCGATCAGCCCTTGCAGGCCGGTCCGCATGAGGTCGGCCAGCAGGGCTTCCTTGCTGTGGACGTGGTGGTAGACGCCGGCGTTGGTCAGGTTCACCGCCCTGGCCAGGTCTCGGATGCCGGTGGCGGCATAGCCCTGCCGGGCGAAGAGCCGCACCGCGGCCGTCCTGATCCGGAGCAGTGTGTCCACGTCCATGGCGACCTAACGAACGTTCGGTTGCTTGTTACGCTGGAAAATACCCCATGTCCCCAGAAATCGCCATAGGTTGACTCTGACACCGTGTGAGCCCCTACTTCTGGACCGGACATGTTCAGCATCGGAGATTTCGCCCGGCTGGGGCTCGTGTCCGTACGCATGCTCCGCCACTACGACGCCATCGGCCTGCTGCGCCCCGCGCACGTGGACCCGCTCACCGGCTACCGGTCCTACCAGGCCGCGCAACTGGCCAGACTCAACCGGATCGTCGCCATCAAGGACCTCGGCTTCACGCTGGAACAGGTCCGGACAATCCTGGACGAGAAGGTCAGCACCGAAGAGCTGCACGGCATGGTACGGCTGCGCCGCGCCCAGCTGGAGGCCCGGATCAGCGCCGACCTGGCCAGGCTGCGCGGCGTCGAGGCGAGACTCCGCAGCATCGAGACGGAGGGCCACATGAGAACCGCGGAAGTCGTGCTCAAGAAGGTCGACCCGGTACGGGTCGCGCAGCTCGGCGCCAGGGCGGCCAGCTACGAGGGCGAGGACGTCGGCCCGGTGATCGGGCCGCTGTTCGCCGAGATCTGCGCCCGCGTGGAGCGGGCGGACGTCCGCGTGGTCGGCCCCGGCCTGGCCTACTACCGCCAGGAGGACGACGGCTCGGTGATGGTCCACGCCTGCCTGCCGGTCAACGTGGACCCCGATCCGCGCCACGACTTCGAGGTCAGGGACCTGCCCGCGATCGGCACGGCGGCCACGATCATCCACCACGGCCCGATGGAGGCCGTCGGGCCGACCTTCCAGGCCCTGGCCCACTGGATCGAGGAGAACGGCTACCGCTCGCTCGACCTGGCGAGAGAGGTGTCGCTGCACTGCCCGGAGGACCGCGCCGAATGGGTGCACGAGCTGCAGATCGAGGTGGCCCCGGCCTAGTGGAGGCGACCGAGCTGGAACACCACCGGGTCGAGCTGACCGGCTACTGCTACCGGATGCTCGGCTCGGGCTTCGAGGCCGAGGACGCGGTGCAGGAGACGTTCGTCAGGGCGTGGCGCACGTACGAGCCGGGGCGGGGGCCGTTGCGCCCGTGGTTGTTCCGGCTCGCCACGTCCGTCTGCCTGGACATGTTGCGCGGGCCGCAGCGGCGGGCGCGGGCGATGGACCTCGGGCCGGCGGCGCGTCCCGGTGACCCGCTCGGCGACCCGCTGCCCGGAGACGCCTGGGTGTGGCCGGTAGCCGACGGGCGCGTGTTGCCGGCCGACCCGGCGGAGCTGGCGGTGGCCAGGGAGAGCGTGCGGCTGGCGTTCGTGGCCGCGCTGCAAGGGCTGCCGCCGCGGCAGCGGGCCGTGCTCATCCTGCGCGACGTGCTGAAGTGGCAGGCCGCCGAGGTGGCGGGCCTGCTGGGGATGAGCGTCGCGTCCGTGAACAGCGCGTTGCAGCGGGCCCGCGCCCGGCTCCCCGCGGTCGCCCCCGAGGACGCCGAGGTCGACGGGAGGCTGCTCGACCGCTACGTCTCCGCCTTCGAGCGGTACGACGTGGACGCGCTGGTCTCGCTGCTGCACGAGGACGCGACGATGTCGATGCCGCCGTTCGCGTGGTGGCTGCGCGGCCGGGAGGCGGTCAGGGCGGTCCTGCTGGCCGCCGGCGCGCCCTGCGCGGGCGACCGCCTGCTGCCGGCCGGGGCGAACGGCGCGCCCGCCTTCGCCCAGTACCGGGACGGGGAGGCGTTCGCCCTGGTAGTCCTGGAGATCGGCGGCGGAGTCGTCACCGGCGTGACCACCTTTCTCAATCCCCGGCTGGTGCCGTCCTTCGGCCTGCCGATGAGTTTCGGCCGGCCGCTCCGTACTGACAGGTGAAGGAGGACAGACACATGCCACAGATCGTCGAACTTCCCGAGCGTCCTTACCTCGGGATCAAGAAGACCATCACGATGACCAGCTTCGGCCTCGTCGGAGACCGGATCGCGGAGATGATCGGCTGGCTCGCCGAGCGCGGGCACACGATGGCCGGAGCCCCGTTCTTCCGGTACCACAGCATCGACATGCCGGAGGACCGGCTGGTGGTGGAGGCGGGCGTGCCCGTCACCGCGCCCATCACCGAGCCCGTGGAGGGCGAGTTCCACGTGGGCACGCTGCCGGCGGGCCGTTTCGTCACCGAGTCCCACCACGGCCACCCCGACCAGCTCTCCGGCGTCATCGAGTCGGTGCTGACGTGGGCCGCCGAGCAGGGCCTGACCTGGGACATGACCGAGAAGGACGGCACCGAGCACTGGGGCTGCCGGCTGGAGCTGTACCAGACGGACCCGCGGATCGAGCCCGACCTGAACAAGTGGGACATCGACCTGCAGTTCCGCCTGGCCTGAGCCGGCCGTCACGCCGCGTTCGCGCGGGGCAGCAGCGAGGTCAGCAGCGCGGCCAGCACGAACAGGGCCGCGCCCGCCAGGCCGATCGCCACGATCCCGCTGAGGAACGCGGCGTGACTGGCCGCCAGCAGCTCGGCGGCCCGCGCCGGGGCGAGCCCCCTGGCCGCGGCCGCCGCTGCCGCCACGGTCTCCCTGGCCGCGCCGGGCACGTGCGCGGGCAGGGCGTGGTGGTAGACGGCAGCCGCGGCCGTGCCGAGCAGGGCCAGGCCGAGCGTCCCGCCCAGGAAGTTGCCCGACTCGGCCAGCGAGGCCGCCGACCCGGCCTTCTCCGGCGGCACCGACCCGACCACGATCCCCGTGCCCAGGGCGAACAGCGGGCCGGTGCCCAGCGCCAGCACGGTGATGGCGGTGATCACCACCGGCAGCCCGGCCTCGGCCTGCGTGAGCAGCGTCGCCCCGGCGGCCGCCAGCGTCAGGCCGCCCATGATGGCGGTGCGGGGGGCGACGCGGCGGGTCAGGGCCGGGGTGAGCGTGGTCCCCAGTGCGACGCCTAGCCCCATTGGCGCGAACCACAGTGCCGACTGCGCCGGGGTGTGCCCCAGCACCGACTGAAGGTACTGGGTGACCAGGAGGCCGGTGCCCGCCATGGCGATGCCCGCCAGCACCAGGGCGGTCAGGATCAGGGTGAGCGGGCGCTGGGTGAACAGGCGCAGGTTGAGCAGGGGAACGTCGAGCGTGAGCTGCCGCCGTACGAACGCGGCCCCGAACGCCACGCCGACCGCGATCGCCGCGAGCGGCGCCCCGGGCCCGGCCGACGCCGACGAGGCGGCCAGCTCCTTGACGCCCCAGACCACCGGCAGGATCGCCAGCATCGACAGCGCGACGCTGGCCAGGTCCATGCGCCCGCCGTCCGGGTCGCGGAACTCCGGCAGCAGCAGCACGCCGCCCACGAGCAGCACCGCGATCACGGGGACGGCCAGCAGGAACACCGACCCCCACCAGAAGTGCTCCAGCAGCAGCCCGCCGACGACCGGCCCGAGCGCGGCCCCGGCGAACTGGCAGGTGGCCCAGGCGGCGATGGCCGTGCCGCGCTGCCGGGCGTCGCGGAACATGTTGGTGATGAGCGCGAGCGTGGAGGGCATGAGCGTGGCGCCCGCGACGCCCAGCACCGTACGGGCGGCGATCAGCATGGCGGGGCTGACCGCGTACGCCGCCGCGAGGGAGGCGACGCCGAAGGCCGCCGCGCCGGTCAGCAGGAGCCGCCGGCGGCCGATGCGGTCGCCGAGGCCGCCCATCGTGATCACCAGCCCGGCGACCATGAACCCGTAGATGTCGATGATCCACAACTGCTGGACGGCGCTCGCCCCCAGCTCCACGCTCAGCCGGGGCAGCGCCAGGAACAGCGCGTTGATGTCGACCGCGACGAGCAGGGTGGGCAGGGCGAGCACCGCCAGCCCGGCCCATTCGCGCCGCCCGGCCCTGGGTTCGGCGGCGGTCTCGGTGAGATGCGGCATGTCGGGAGCCTCCTGGTGTCGTCCGATTCACCAGGAGGTCGGAGCCCGGCTCGCGCGCTCGACGTGCTTTCCGGAAAAGTTTCGCGGGGCATGTCGAGAGGGACGCGCCGGCTCCGACCCCAGCACGACGGAACGCGCACGACCACGAGGAGAGACGATGAAGTTTCTGTTGATCATGCAGGTGAACCAGCAGGTCATGGACACCCTGAGCGAGGAGCAGCGCGACCTGATCATGAGCGGCCACGGCGCCTTCATGAAGACGATCCAGGAGTCGGGCGAGATGATCGGCACGCAGGCGCTCGGCGACCCGTCCACCAGCGCCGTCGTCCGCACCCGCAACGGCCTGCCGGCCGTGACCGACGGCCCTTTCCTGGAGGCCAAGGAGTACATGGGCGGCTACTACATCGTCGACTGCGAGAGCCGCGAGCGCGCGATCGAGCTGGCCGGCATGATCCCCGACAGCAGGATCGAGGGCCTGGCGATCGAGGTCCGGCCGATCATGTTCTCGGCGGGCGCCGACATGTGACCTGCCGGTGGGCCCGCGGCGCGGGCCCACCGGTCTACAGGCCCAGACAGGCGGTCAGGCCGGCCTTCAGACCGTCGAGATCGCGGGCGGCCGACGCGCGCGCCTGCGACACCTCACCGGTCACCGGCACCACGACCTCCAGGTAGCACTTCAGCTTGGGCTCGGTGCCCGACGGGCGGACCACGACGCGCCCGCCGTCCGACAGGTGGAAGCGCAGGCCCTCGGTCGGGGGCAGGCCGCCGTCGCCGCGGCTCAGGTCGTCCACGGCCTCGACCGTGTGGTCGCCCAGCGTGGCGGGCGGGGCGGCGCGCAGGCGGTCCATCGCGCCGGAGATCAGCGACAGGTCGGCGACCCGGAAGCTGAGCTGGGACGTCGCGTGCAGGCCGTACCGGACGGCCTGGTCGTCGAGCAGGTCGAGCAGCGTGCGGCCGTCGCGCTTGGCGGCGGCGGCGACGGCGGCCACGGTCAGGGCCGCGCCGATGCCGTCCTTGTCGTGGACCGGCAGGCCGGCGTCGGAGCCGACGCAGTAGCCGATGGCCTCCTCGTAGCCGAAGACCAGGCCCTCACCCGCCTTGACGATCCACTTGAACCCGGTCAGCGTCTCGCCGTAGCGCACGCCGTGGGCCTCCGCGATCTTGCTCAGCAGGGTCGAGGAGACGATCGTGGTGGCCACCAGCCGGTCGCCGGTGGTGTGGGTGATCACGTGCTCGGCCAGCAGGCCGCCGACCTCGTCGCCGGTCAGCATGCGGCACGTGCCGTCGGGCAGCGGCACGCCGACCGCGCACCGGTCGGCGTCGGGGTCGTTGGCGAGCACCAGGTCGGAGCCGAGCTTGGCGGCCAGCGCGACCGCCAGGTCCATCGCGCCGGGCTCCTCCGGGTTGGGGAAGGCCACCGTCGGGAAGTCGGGGTCGGGGTTGCGCTGCTCCTCCACGGCCATCGGCGTCTCGAAGCCCGCCGCGAGGAAGGCTCCCGTCAGCGTCCCCGAGCCCACCCCGTGCAGCGGCGTGTACGCCACCCGCAGCTCGCGCGCCTCGCCCAGCGGCAGGGCGGTCACCGCGTCGATGTAGTCGTCGACGATGTCCTCGCCCAGCTCGGTGAGCGTGCCTGGGCCGTCGAGGGGGAGCTGGTCGACCCGGCCCACCGCGTCGATGGCCGCCGAGATCTCCCGGTCGACCGGCGGCACGATCTGCGAGCCGTCACCCCAGTAGACCTTGTAGCCGTTGTCCCTGGGCGGGTTGTGGCTGGCGGTGACCGTCACGCCCGCGTCGGCCCCGAGGTGGCGGACGGCGAAGGCCAGCACCGGCGTGGGCAGCGGGCGCGGCAGCAGCGAGACGTGCAGCCCCGCGCCGGTCAGGACGGCCGCGGTGTCCCTGGCGAACACGTCGGACTTGTGTCGGGCGTCGTAGCCGATCACGACGTGCTTGCCGGCGCCCAGCACACCGGCCAGACCGGCGGCGGCGCGCATGACGGTGACCCGGTTCATCCGGTTGGGGCCCGCGCCCAGCTCGCCGCGCAGGCCGGCGGTGCCGAACTCCAGCTTGGCCTGGAACCGCTCGCGAAGTGCGGGCAGGTCGTCGTCCTCCAGGAGGTCGGACAGCTCGGCCCGGGTGTCGGGGTCGGGGTCCTGGGCCAGCCACTGGCGGGCGCGGCGCAGCAGGTCGGCGTCCACGGGTGGGAGCGGGACGTCCCCCTCGCCCTCCGGCGGGATGCCGGCGCTCACAGGCGGTCCACCACCTTGGCCAGCAGCACGCCCATGCGGGCGGCCGTGGCGCGGCCCACCTCCAGGACCTCCTCGTGGTTGAGCGGCTCGCCGGACAGGCCCGCCCCCGGGTTGGTGACCAGGGAGACGCCGAGCACCTCCAGGTTCGCCTCGCGGGCGGCGATGGCCTCCAGCACGGTGGACATGCCCACCAGGTCGCCGCCGAGCGTGCGCAACATCCGGATCTCCGCGGGCGTCTCGTACGTCGGGCCGCGGAAGGCCACGTAGACGCCGTCGGCCAGGGTCGGGTCGATCTCGCGGACCAGGGCGCGCAGGCGGCGCGAGTAGACCTCGGTGAGGTCGATGAAGGTGGTGCCGGTGATCGGGTTGGCGCCGGTCAGGTTGACGTGGTCGCTGATCAGCACCGGGTCGCCGACGTTCTGGGTCTCCGGCCGCAGGCCGCCCGCCGCGTTGGTCAGGACGATCGTGCGCACGCCCGCCGCGGCCGCCGTGCGCACGCCGTGGACCACCGCGTCGACGCCGAGGCCCTCGTACAGGTGGGTGCGGCCGAGGAAGACCAGCGCGTGCCGCCCGGACGGCGTGCGCACGACGCGGATCTTGCCGCCGTGCCCGGCCACGGCGGGGGCACGGAAGCCGGGCAGATCGGTGAACGGGATCTCGGCCACGGTCTGCCCGATCGCGTCGGCGGCGGGGACCCACCCCGACCCCATGACGAGGGCCACGTCGAAGGTGTCGAGGCCGGCCGCGCCGGTCAGGGCGGCGGCGGCCTCTACGGCCAGGGTGTATGCGTCGTTGCTCACATCTCAGTAGTTTAGGAGCAGCCTGTCCAGAACCCGCACCCCGAACTGCAGCGCGTCCACCGGCACCCGCTCGTCCACGCCGTGGAACATCGAGGCGAAGTCCATGTCGCCGGGCAGCCGCAGCGGCACGAACCCGAACCCGCGCACCCCGAGGTCGGCGAAGAAGGTCTTGTTGTCGGTGCCGCCCGACATGCAGTACGGCACCGCCCGCGCGGTCGGGTCCTCGGCCTTCAGCGCCGCGATCATCGACTCGACCAGCGCGCCGTCGAACGTCGTCTCCAGCGCGATGTCGTGGTGCACGAACTCGCGGCGCACGTTCGGCCCGATGAGCGAGTCGACGGTCTTGAAGAACTCCTCCTCGAAGCCGGGCAGGAAACGCCCGTCCACGACGGCCGTGGCCTGGCCGGGGATGACGTTCGACTTGTAGCCGGCGTCGAGCTGGGTCGGGTTGGTGGTGTGCCGGAGCGTCGCGCCGACGAACCGCACCAGCGGGCCGAGCTTGTCCAGCAGCGGGGCCGGGTCGTCCTCGTCGAACGGCAGGCCGAAGGCGTCGGCTACCTCGGTGAGGAACTGGCGCACGGTCGGCGTGTAGGTCAGCGGCCACTCGTGCCCGCCGAGCCGGGCCACGGCCTTGGCGACCTCGGTGACCGCGTTGTCGGAGTTGAGCATCGAGCCGTGCCCGGCGGTGCCGTCGGCGACCAGCTTCATCCAGGCCAGGCCCTTCTGGGCGGTCTCGATCAGGTACAGCCGCAGCGACGGGTCGACCTCCAGCGAGTAGCCGCCGACCTCGCTGATGGACTCGGTCACGCCCTCGAACAGCTCGGGGTTGTTGGCCGTGAGGTACTTGGCGCCGTACACGCCGCCGGCCTCCTCGTCGGCGACCCAGGCGAAGACGATGTCGCGGCGCGGACGGCGTCCCTCGCGCTTCATCTGGCGCAGCACGGCCAGCATCATCGCGTCCATGTCCTTCATGTCCACGGCGCCGCGGCCCCAGATGTAGCCGTCCTTGACCTCGCCGGCGAACGGGTCGACCGACCAGTCGGCGGCGTTGGCGGGCACCACGTCGAGGTGGCCGTGGACGAGCAGCGCGGGCAGCGACGGGTCGGTGCCCTCGACGCGGGTGACCACGTTGCCGCGGCCCGGCTCGCTCTCGACGTACGTCGCCTCGATGCCGACCTCGTCCAGCCTGGCCATGACGACCTCGGCCGCGGCCCGCTCGCCGGGGCCGCTGCCGTCCCCGTAGTTGCTGCTGTCGACGCGGATCAGCTCCACGCACAGGTCGGCGACTTCCTTCTCGGCAGGTGTCATGGCGTCTTCTCCAGGGTGAGCAGTCCGGATTTGTGCAGGTGACCGCGTTTGTACGCGCGGGTGATGAGGGTCAGGTCGCTGTCGGTGATCTCGTCGAGCCGGCCGAGCACGTCGGTCATGAAACGATAGAGGTCCGCCTCGTGGGCCACCGCCACCTGCACGATGAGGGAGTGGGTGCCCGAGGTGGCGGCGCAGTAGCGCACGTTGGGGTGCTCGGCCAGGCGCCGGCCGGTCTCGCCCAGCCCGTACGGCCGCACCTTCAGCCACAGCATGGCCTCGACCTCCAGCCCGAGCAGCGCGGGCTCGACCTCGGCGCGCGGCAGCAGTAACCGCCGGTCGACGAGCGAGGCGACCCGCCGGCGCGCGGTCGGCACGGACAGGTCGAGCCGTTCGGCGATCGTGGTGAAGGCGGCCCGGCCGTCGGCCGCCAGCAGCTCGGCGATCTCCTTCTCCAGCGGCGACAGGCCGTCCTCGTCGGGCAGGTCGGGGGGCGGCGGCGCGGGGCGCAGCTCGGCGACCTCCCGCTCGGTGAGGAAGGGCGCGTGCCACTCGGCCACGGTGGTGAACGTGTGCAGCACGACCTGGGTCTGCGTCTGGAGCACGCCGTCGATCTCGCTGATGTCGTGGGCCAGGATGGTGTGCAGGTCCTGCCGGGACGGCGGTACCAGCTCGCAGGCCAGGTCGGCGGCCCCGGTCAGCGCGTAGACCGACCGTGTGTCGCGCCGGTCGGTGAGCGATCTGGCCACCTGGGCCGCCGTGCCGGGCCGCACCTGGACGTGCAGGTGCGCGGGGCGGCCGTGGCCGGTGCGCAGGTCGTCGTAGATCGCGGTGACGCGGACGACGCCGTCGGCGATGAGCCGCTGGAGCCGGCGGGCGACCGTGCGTTCGTGCTCGCCGACCGCCCTGCCGATCTCGCCCCACGAGGCGCGTGGGCTCACCTGCAGCGCGGCCACGAGCCGCCGGTCGAGAACGTCCACCTGCAACCGCTTCCGTGTCGGGTTTGTAAATAATTGCCCAGACATTTGACTGTTTCGGTCTTCCGAATGCACAGTAAGCCATCACTCCACGTGTCAGCAAAAGGAGCACATGCCGTGTCGACCTCCCCCGTCGTGCAATCGCCGCTCGGCATACCGAAGAGCAGGGTCCGTCAGCTCATGGCGGCCAGTATCGGCAACGTGGTCGAGTGGTACGACTGGTACGCCTACACCTTCCTGGCCACGGTCTTCTCGGCGCAGATCTTCCCCGACAGCTCCGGCAACAGCCTGGTGCCGCTGCTGAGCACGTTCGCGGTGTTCGCGGTGGGCTTCTTCATGCGGCCCCTGGGCGGCCTGCTGGTGGGCGCGTTCGCCGACCGGTACGGCCGCAAGTCGGCGATGACCTTCACCATCATCCTGATGGGCGGCGGCTCGCTGCTGCTCGGCCTGACCCCCACCTATGAGGCCGTGGGCCTGCTGTCGCCGGTCATCCTGACGCTGGCCCGGCTGATCCAGGGCCTGTCCGTGGGCGGTGAGTTCGCCGCCGCCACCACGTTCCTCGTCGAGTCGGCCCCGCCGCGCCGCCGCGGGCTGTTCTCCTCCTTCCAGTACGTCAGCACCACCATCGGCCAGCTCATCGCCTCCGGCCTGGCCGCGGTGCTCACCTCGACGCTGGTCAAGGAGGACATGAGCTCCTACGGCTGGCGCATCCCGTTCCTGGTGGGCGCGCTGCTCAGCCTCGTCGGCCTGTGGATCCGCAAGGGCGCCGACGAGACCTCGGCGGTCGCCGAGGAGATCCAGCGGGGTGAAACCAAGCGGCCGGGCATGTTCGAGTTCCTCAAGCTCCACCCGAGGTCCGCGCTCACCATCGTCGGCATCACGATCGCGGGCACCGTCGCCTACTACACCTGGACCAGCTTCCTGCCCACCTACGCGCAGATCACGGTCTCGTTCGACAAGGCCGAGTCGCTCCAGGTCGGCACGATCTCGCTGGTGTTCTTCATGCTGCTGCAGCCGCTGCTCGGCCTGCTGTCGGACAAGATCGGGCGCAAGCCGATGCTGATCGCGTTCGGGCTCGGCTTCCTGATCCTGCCGGTGCCGCTGCTCGGACTGCTCACCGACTCCTTCGCCAGCCTGCTCGTCGTGCAGATGATCGGCATGGTGTTCCTGGGCTGCTTCACCTCGGTCTCGGCCGCGGTGAACTCGGAGCTGTTCCCGACCCGGGTGCGGGCGGCGGGGGCCGGGTTCCCGTACTCGCTGACCGTGGCGATCTTCGGCGGCACCGCGCCGCTGATCGGCACCGCGCTGCAGAAGGCCGGCAACCCCGGGATGTTCCCGTGGTACATGTCCGCCCTGGCGCTGATCTCCACGCTCGTGTACGTCTTCGTGCTGCGCGAGACCAAGGACGAGCCGCTCCGCTAGGGCGCCGAGGTGCAGGGGCGCTCCCGAAGCTCCTTGACGTAGTCGTCGGGGGCGCCCGCACGCTCGGCCGCGTCGGCCAGGTTGCACAGGTAGCGGGCCGAGGGCAGGCCGCCCTCGTAGCCGTCGAGCACGTAGAACCAGGCGACGACCTCGCCGTCGAGGGTCTGCACCCGCAGCCGCACCTTGTGGTAGGCGCCGCGGACCGCGCCCTCCCACTGGTCGAGCGAGGTCTCCTCCCACTCGGGCACGTCGTAGAGCACGACGAAGACGTGCTCGTCGGGGTCCTCCACGATGGTGGCGATCGAGCTCTCCCACTTGCTGTCGGTGCGGCCGAAGGTCAGCCGCCAGCCGGTCAGCCAGCCGACCCCCCAGATCGGGGAGTGCGGGGCGCGCATGGCCATCTGCTCGGGGTCCATGTTCATCCCGTAGGAGCCGTAAAGCCGTAGATCATTCGGCTTCCCTGATTGATCCGAAAGCCACGCCACGATCCACCCCTCTCGCCGGGTGCCGCTCGTCATCCAGCTATCGCGCCATCCTGCCACGCTGACCCGGCGTGTCGGTCCATCAAGCCGGGCACGGAAGGCCCATGTGTCCCCCATGTCCGCCGGAGCGTGATCCCGTCATGGGCCGGTTGCGGCTTCCGGGGGCACGTGCGGGAGAATGGGACACGTGACGAGGATCGTGATCATTGGTGGCGGGCCGGGCGGCTACGAAGCGGCGCTGGTGGCCGCCCAACTAGGCGCACAGGTCACGATGGTCGAGCAGGACGGGCCGGGCGGGGCCTGCGTGCTCACCGACTGCGTGCCGTCCAAGACGCTGATCGCCACCTCCGTCCGCAAGCAGGCGCTTCTCGACGCGCCCTCGCTCGGCGTGTCGTTCTCCGGCGGCCCCGACGGCGACGCCGGCGTGGTCGGCGTCGACCTGCCGCTGGTCAACAAGCGGGTCAAGGAGCTGGCCCAGGCCCAGTCGGCCGACATCGCGACCCGGGTCGAGGCCGAGGGCGTCGAGATCATCAAGGCGCGGGGGCGGCTGGTCGACCCGCAGGTCGTGCGCGCGGGCGACCGTACGATCAGGGCCGACGTGGTGCTCGTGGCCACGGGCGCGACGCCGCGCGTGCTGCCGGGGGCCGAGCCCGACGGCGAGCGCATCCTCACCTGGCGGCAGCTCTACGACCTGGAGGAGCTGCCCGAGCACCTGATCGTGGTCGGCTCCGGCGTGACCGGCGCGGAGTTCGCCGGCGCGTACCGCTCGCTCGGCGCGGAGGTCACGCTGGTCTCCAGCCGCGACCGGATGATGCCCAACGAGGACGCCGACGGCGCCGAGGTGCTGGAAGAGGTCTACCGGCGGCGCGGCATGAACGTCATGGGCCGCTCGCGCGCCTCCTCCGTCAAGCGCACGGCCGACGGCGTGGTGGTGACCCTGGAGGACGGCCGCACGGCCGAGGGCTCCCACGCGCTGATGACGGTCGGCATGGTCCCCAACACCGGCGGCATCGGCCTGGAGGAGGCCGGCGTGCAGCTCGACCGGAACGGCTTCGTCAAGGTCGACAAGGTCTCCCGCACCTCCGCGCCCGGCGTCTACGCGGCCGGCGACTGCACCGGCGTGCTCATGCTCGCCTCGGTCGCCGCCATGCAGGGCCGCATCGCCGTGTGGCACGCGCTGGGCGAGGCCGTCCAGCCACTGCGGCTGGCCACGGTGGCCTCCAACATCTTCACCGACCCCGAGATCGCGGCCGTCGGCGTGGCGCAGCGCTCGATCGAGGCGGGCGAGATCGACGCGAACGTGGTCAAGCTGCCGCTGGCCACCAACGCGCGGGCCAAGATGCAGGGCTTCAACGACGGCTTCGTCAAGCTGTTCTGCCGCCCCCACACCGGCATCGTGCTCGGGGGCGTGGTCGTGGCCCCGCGCGCCTCGGAGCTGATCCTCGCGGTGTCGCTGGCCGTGCAGCAGCGGCTGACGGTCGACCAGGTCGCCCACTCGTTCGCGGTCTACCCGTCGTTGTCGGGCTCGATCACCGAGGCGGCCCGCCGCCTCATGCAGCCCGAGGCCGCCATCGGCATCTAGCCGTCCCTCTTCAGCGCGCGCGAAGCCGTGCGGGTCGTCCTGACCCGCACGGCTTCTCGTTGTGCGCGCTTGCTTCCGCGCCCATTGGATAGTAGTGTTATCCAAGTTCGGATAACGGTACTATCCAATGGGGTGTTCCGGTGACGGTGATCGTTCTTCTGGTGGCCACGCTGGGCTTCCGGCTGCTGGGCGCGCTCGGCGTGCGGCGGTTCGGCACGTGGCAGGTGTCCGCGGCGCACGGGCTGGCCGTCATGGTGGTGATGACGGGAAGCGCGCACTTCGTCCCCGACGGGGTGACCTTCATGCCGAACCACGCCGACCTGGTGCGCATGGTGCCGCCCTTCGTGCCGTTCCCCGCCGCCGTGGTCTACCTGACCGGCGTGCTGGAGCTGGCCGGGGCGGTCGGGCTGGTGCTGCCCGCCACCCGCCGGGCGGCCGGGATCTGCCTGGCCCTGCTGTTCGTCTTCCTGCTCCCGGCGAACATCTACGCGGCGGTCTCCGGCGTGCCCTTCGCGGGCGGGGAGGCCACGCCGCTGTGGGAGCGCATCCCCGAGCAGGTGCTGTACATCGCCGCGGCGCTCTTCGCCGCCTGGCGGCGTGCCGTGCCCGTCCGGGAGGGCGTGGAGGCCGTGCCCGCTGCCCGTTGACCCGTCGTCTTCTTCGCCGGTGAGCCGGTCAGGGCTTCCAGGCCGGGTCGCGGCCGATCAGGCCGAGCAGCCGGTCGAACGGCGGTGCGTCGTCCGGCACCGCCACCGGCGGCCCGAACGCCCCGTTCTGCCGGCCCATCTCCACCGTCTGCTCCGTGAACCCCAGCCCACGGGCGACGGCCTCGGCGTCCGGCTCGTACGCCTGGTCGGTGGCACTGGCCAGGTCCCAGCCGTGCACGATCATGTCGACCAGCCACAGGTGGGCCACCATGGTCATCGGCAGGCCGCCCAGCGCGGCGCACGTGCCCTCCCACGCCTGCGGCCGCGACCAGGCGGCCAGCATGTGCTCGGCCCGCTCGGGGAAGTCGCCCGCGTAAGGGCCCTGCTCGGTGCGCTCCCCGCCGTGCGCCAGCGACGCGAACATCTCCGCCACCCACTCCAGGTGGTTGACCAGCGCCTTGACGTCGAACTCCGCGCACGGCGTCGGGGACCCGAACTGCTCGGGCCGCACCGCGGCCACCAGGCCGGCGGTCCGGTGGGTGACCCGGGTCATCAGCGGCATCATGTCTTCCATGGCAGCCATGATGTCCCGCCTGCCTCGGGCGCGGCTTGTAGAAACGCGACAGCGCGGCTGGGTGAACCCGTACGCGGGGCTGGCCGCCTTCGACTTCGCGCGCCAGGCGCCGCCGCCGGAGCTGGCGGCGTACGTCGACCACTTCTGGGTCGTCACGTGGACCGACCTCGCCGAGCCGTACGTGCAGCGCATCCTGTCGCACCCGACCGTGAACATGACGATCGTCCAGGACTTCCACCGGATCGCGGGCGTGATCGACGGCGGGTTCTCGTACACGATGCGGGGCACCGGCCGCGCGCTCGGCACCCGCTTCCGCCCGGGCGGTTTCCGGACGTTCCTCGGCCGCCCGGTGTCCGAGCTCACCGGGCGGTTCGAGGAGATCGGCGAGATGTTCCCGGCCTCCGGCCCGGCGCTGGTCGGCGGCGTGCTGGCCGAGCCGGACCCGGGCGCCGCCATCGCGCTCGTGGAGGCGTTCCTGCTGGCGCTCGGGCCGGCGCCGGACCCGCCGGCCGAGGAGGCCGCGGCCCTCGTGGGGCTGGTCGAGGACGACGTGACCGTGACCAGGGTCGACGAGCTGGCCGCCAGAGCGGGCCGGTCGGTGCGCTCCCTGCAACGGCTGTTCCGGGACTATGTCGGCATCGGCCCCAAATGGGTGATCCGCCGCTTCCGGCTGCACGAGGCCGCGGAACGCGTGCAGCAGGGCCTCGACCTCGCCACGCTCGCCGCCGAGCTGGGCTACACCGACCAGGCCCACCTGACCCGCGACTTCACGGCCGCCGTCGGCATGCCGCCCGCCGCCTACGCCCGCCTCAACCCGCACACCTGACCCCTCCGGCCGGGGTCACCACTCGCGGGTGGCGATCAGCTCCTCGATGTCGGCCTCCGGGAAGCCGTAGGTGGTGGCCACGAACCAGAACTCCTCGGCGATCGCCTCGCGCGCGACGGTCTCGATCTCGCTGCCGGCCTCGTGGAACTCCTCGTCGAGCGCGTTGAACTCCTCCGTCGCGGCATGCGTCAGCGCGTAGAGGGAGGCCAGGTCGCCGGGCCGCTCGGTCTCGACGCGTTCGCACAGTCGCAGCAGGACGGCCCTGCCCTTGTCGACGACGTGGTCGGGGTAGTAGCCGTCGTCGTAGAGGGCCTTGAGGAAGGCGTGGCCGATGACCTGCGGATGCGTGAGGGACAACCCGATCTCCATTTCCGTGCGGACGCGGTCGGACGGCTCGATCATGCCCTGCGCGACCGACAGAATCCGCCGGATGCGCCCAGGTCAGCGCATCAGCTCGTACGCCGCGTACGCCGTGATCCCGTACGCGAGGTGCGGGACGACGTCGGAGACCCACGCGCCCGCCGGCCACTCGCTCGGGTGGGTGACGTCGAGCAACGTCAGCGGCACGTTCGAGCCGGACATGGCCAGAGCGGTGAGCGCCAGCACCCCGACCGGCCACGACCTGCGCCGCCCCGACAGGAACCCGTAGGCGATGGCCGAGGCGATGCCGGTCGCGTACCCCATGAGCGAGCCCAGCGCCTCCGTGCGATTGGCGGCCCGGTCGCCGTCGCCGAGGTCGGTGTGCGTCAGGTCGGACAACTTCGCCACGGCCTGCTGCGGCGTGCTGCTCGCGGCCCGCGCCCGGACGAGCATGTCCAGGTAGGAGACGGTGTTCAGCGCCGTGGTGCCCGCCGCTCCCGCGATCAGTCCCTTGACGAGTGTGTGCATGCCCTGGCCGCTACCCCGCCCGGCCCGCCCGTCACCCGCCCGGCGGACCTGGGGACCGGTGCGCGGCCGGTGGGCCGTACCGTGGCAGGGTGAGCGCCGATGGGATGTCCGCCGCGCTGTCGCCGTACGTGACGACGCTGGCCGCCTACGACCTCGGGCCCGGTTCGGGCGGGGTTCATCGCGGGCTGCCGTCGTCCACGCTGTCGGTCACGATCCCCGAGGACGGCCCGGTCGACATCGCCTGGCTCGGGCGGCCGGGGCCGGGGTGGCGGCTGCGCGCCGCCGTCGCCGGGCTGCACCTCGACGCGGCCGAGCTGCGGCAGCGGGCAGGCACGCGCGGGGTGTGGCTGACGCTCACCCCGCCGGGCGCCGCCGCCCTGCTCGGGGTCCCCGCCTCGGCGCTGGCCGGGGAGGTGGCCGACCTCGCCGACGTCGTCCCGGCGCTGGCCGACCTGCCGGAGCGCCTGGCGGGCTGCCGGTCCTGGGCCCAGCGCCGCGCCCTGGTCGAACGCCGGCTGCTCGCGGGGCTGGCCCGGCACGGCGACCGCGCCGCCCGCCGCACCTCCCGGGCCACGCTCGCGGCCCTGTCCGGGACCGCCCGGGTCGAGGAGGCCGCCCGGCTCCTCGGGTGCTCGCGGCGCCACCTGAGCGGGGCGGTGCGCGGCGAGTTCGGGGTGACGCCGAAGGAGTACCAGCGGCTCGTCCGCTTCGAGGCCGCCCGGCGCCGGCTCGTGGCCGCCGCGCGCTCCGGCCGGACGGCGCTCGCGGAGGTGGCCGCCGCCTCGGGCTTCGCCGACCAGGCGCACCTGACCAGGGAGTGGCGCGCCATGGCCGGCTGCACGCCCACGGAATGGCTGCGCACCGAAGGCCCGCCCGCCCAGCCTCCCCCCGCCCCCCGCTGACGCCCGCACCCGCAGCGCCCGCCCCGCCTCCCCCCGCAGCGCCCGCCCCCGGGATACCCGCCCTCCGACGCCCGCACCTGCAGCGCCCGCCCCCGGGACACCCGCCCTCCGACGCCCGGGGCCCCGGCGCTCGCCCATTTTCGTGCCCATATGTTCAAGACCCCGGCCGTCGCGCGCCTCGACGATGGCCGCATGGACATGCACTTCGTTCCTCGCCTCATCGTGCCCGACCCCGACCGGGCCTCCGCCTTCTACCGGGACACCCTGGGCGCCGAGGAGGTGTTCCGCGCCGCGCCGGGCGACGACGGGCGGCCCACCGTCATCGAGCACCGCCTCGGCAGCGCCACGTTCCGGGTCTCGCCCGCCGTCGCCGACTGGGGCTGGCTCTCGCCGGACGACCTGGGCGGCTCCCCGGTGCTCCTGGAGATCGTCGTCGACGACCCGGACGCCGTCGGCGAGCGCATGACCGCCCAGGGCGCGCGGACGGTCGTGCCGATCGAGAACCGGCCCTACGGCATGCGCTCGGGCCGTCTCCGCGACCCGTACGGCCACCTGTGGATCCTCACCGGCGACCTGCGCTGAGGCGCCGGGCGGCGCGGTGGCCCTTTTTTCCCGCTGGTCCGGCCTGTCATGCTGCTCGGCATGGAGGACATGGATCAGGCGCACGTCCGCATCCGGCCCTTCCGCGCCGAGGACCGTCCGGGGGTGCTGGCGCTGGCTCCCCGGCTGGCGGAGGGGGTCGCGGCCTGGCGGGACCCCGGCGCGGCCGTACGGGCGGCGGAGCGGTGGCTCGCCGGGTCCGTCGCCGCGGCGGAGGAAGGACGGGGAGCGGTCTTCGTCGCCGTGCGGGGCTCCCGGGTCCTCGGTGTCGTCTCGGTGGACCGGCAGCGGCACTTCACCGGCGACGAGGACGCCTACGTCGGCGAGCTGGCGGTCGCCCCCGAGGCCGTCCGCGCGGGTCTGGGCCGCCGGCTCATGGCGGCGGCCGAGGACTGGGCCCGTGACCAGGGCCTGCGCCACCTCACCCTGGAGACGGGCGCCGCCAACACCGCCGCCCGCCGGTTCTACGCCGCTCTCGGCTACACGGAGGAGAGCGTGCGGCTGGCCCGGTCGCTGGATCGCGCCGTCCAGACCCGGCTGAGCTGAAGCACGCTGCCGGCGAACAGCAGCACGCCCAGCGGCACGTGCAGGGTCGTCACGTGCGCGATGCCCAGCGCGACCTGGGCGCTGACCAGCACCAGGAACCCGGCCGCGTGCATGATCGGCTTCGGCGAGCCGCCGCCCGGCCGCCACGCCAGGATCGCGGCCACCAGGTGCAGCACCGCCACGACGAACACCGTGTACGCGGCGGCGCTGTGCAGCGGCTGCCCGTTGGGCACCGACAACAGCAGCCCGGCGGTGACCGGCGCGGCGAACAGGGCCAGGGTCTGCAGGATGATCGCGACACGTAGCAACATGGGGAACTCCTCGACCGCCGGGTGACGGCGGTCCGCTTCTGGGGCTTGCCTTCGAAAAGTCCGACGACGTGACCGCCGGAAATGTGAGGTGGCGCGGTGACCTCACATCCGGGAGCGCCGTCTCGTCGGACAGACTAGGGCAAAAGCGACTAAGGGAGTCGTCCACATCATGACCACCGCACCCGACCCCGGCCTGGACGCGATCATCAGCGAGCGCAGGCAGCTCATCAACCTCGCCTACCGCCTCCTCGGCTCGCTGGCCGACGCCGAGGACGTCGTCCAGGAGACCTACACCCGCTGGTACGCCATGCCCCCCGGGCAGCAGGCGGCCATCGAGTCGCCGGGCGCCTGGCTGACCAGGGTCGCCGGCCGCATCTGCCTGGACGTGCTCGGCTCGGCCCGCGTCCGCCGCGAGCGCTACGTGGGCGAATGGATCCCCGAGCCGCTGCCCGACCGCACGGAATGGCCCGGCGACGACCCGGCCGACCGGGTCACCTTGGACGAGTCGGTCAACATGGCCTTCCTCGTCGTGCTGGAGTCGATGACACCGGCCGAGCGGGTCGCGTTCGTCCTGCACGACGTCTTCCGCTACCCCTTCGCCGAGGTGGCCGAGATCGTCGGCCGCACCCCGGCCGCCTGCCGCAAGCTGGCCTCCTCCGCCCGGCACCGCATCGACGCCGCGCGCACCTCGGTGACGCCGGCGGCCCGGCAGGCCGGCATCGTCCGCGAGTTCAAGCAGGCGTGGGAGGCCAAGGACATCGACGCCCTCATCGCCCTGCTCGACCCCGGCGTGGTCGGCGTCGCCGACGGCGGCGGCGTGGTCAACGCCGTGCTGCGGCCGATCGAGGGCGCCGGACAGGTGGCCCGCTACGCCGTCGAGATCGCCACCTGGGCGCCGGCCATGACGCTGCTGGAGCGCACCGTCAACGGCCGCCCCGGCCTGGTGGCCCAGCGGGACGGCGTCACCGTGATGGTCGTGGCGTTCGACGTGGCGGAGGGCCGGATCAAGCGGCTGTGGGCGGTGCGCAACCCCGACAAGCTCCACCCCTGGACGGCGGCCTGACCCTCACATTCCCGGACGCTGTGTCGTCGGTCCGCCGAGACACGATCGCCGAAGAAGGGAAGCCGATGTCCACGACGACCGAGCAGGAGAACCTCCAGTCGCGTCTGCCCGATCCCTCCAGGTTCTTCCCCGAGCTGGGGGAGATCGCCGTGGCCATGACCAAGGCCACCCGCAACGGCGCGATCCCGGGGAGCACCGTCGGCCTGGTGCAGCTGCGCGCCGGGCAGATCGTCGGCAGCACGTACCACACGGTCCGGCAGGCCGACCTGCTGCGCCGGGCGGGGGAGCCGGACGAGCGCCTCGCCGCCGTGGCGTCGTGGCGGGACGCCCCCTACTTCTCCGGCGCCGAACGGGTGGCGCTGGAGCTGGTGGAGGCCGTCCTCACCGCGAACCCGGCCGGGGAACGCGTCCCCGACGAGCTGTACGCCAGGGCGGCGGCCCACTACGACGACAAGGCCCTGTGGACGCTCGTCCTGGCGATCAGCCAGATCTGCTTCTTCATCCCCGTCGCCGTCATAGCCAAGCCGATCCCCGGCAGGCCCCCCGGCAAGAACTACACCGGCTGACGCCGGGCGGCTACGCGACCGGGGCGGTGGTCCCGGCGAGCAGGCGGCCGACCTCTTCCTGGTCGGCCTTCCTGCCGTAACCGGCGAACTGGAAGGTCTCCTCCTTCAGGAACTCCGCCCAGTGCTCGAGCACGAACGCGCGTCCGGCGGCCACGTCACCGGGCGGGGGAGCCTGGTCCAGGAAGCCCCGCTGCCACGGCGCGAACTCCAGGAACTGGGAGGCGTGGGCCAGGCACGCGTCCAGCTTGGCCGTCAGCACCGAGGACACGTCCACCACCACGTCGGGCCGGTGGACGGGGGCGGAGGCGTAGTCCGTCATGAGCAGGCACACCGGCATGCGCTGCAGGGCCGGCTTGCCCACCTCCAGGTTGCGCGTCATCGCGAACTCGACCGCGTGCGCGGCCAGTTGCCCGGCGGCCCGGTTGTCGGGGTGGCCGCCGCCGTCGGCGTGCAGGGCGATCACCAGGTCGGGCCGCCAGGCGCGGATCTGCGCCAGCACCCGCAACCGCAGCTCGACGGTGGGTTCCAGCATGCCGTCGTGCACGTCGAAGATCTCATAGTCCACCACGCCCAGGGCGTCGGCCGCGCGCCACGCCTCCTCGGCGCGGCGGCGCGCCAGCGGGCCGCGCTCCAGCACGTGGTGCCCGGCGTCGCCGTTGGTGAGCGTCAAAAACTTCACCGCGTGGCCGGCCTGTGCCAGCAGCGCGGCCGTGCCGCCCGCGTAGATCTCGGGCTCGTCGGGATGAGCGGCGATCACGAGGGTTCTCAACATGTGCGTCCTTAGGGGTTGGATTCACCGGTACGACCGGCCGTACCGGCTTGGAAGACCCGCTCGCGGGTCAGGTCCAGGGCGTAGCAGAGAGCGCCGCCGAGCACGGCGTTGCCGCACACGGCGCTGAGGGCGACGGTCACCGGCACCAGCGGCGTCGAGGCCAGACGGTCGGCGACCCGCGCCCTGAGCGGCTCGCCTCCCGCGACGCACAGCGGCCCGGCCAGCACGACCAGGCCCGGATCCAGCACCCCGATCGCGGCCGTCACGCCGAGCGCCACCCGCGCGGCGGCGTCGTCGAGGAAGCCCTGGGGGGCCTCGGCCAGCGTCCGGCTCACGGCGGTGAGCGTGGGGTCGCCGGGCAGGCCGTGCGCCTGCGCCAGCGCGGCCAGCGGCTCGGCGCCGAGCAGCGCGCCGAGCGGACCGCCGTCCTGGCCGTAGCGGCGGCCGGTGGTGACCGGGTCGGGCACGATGACCGAGCCGACCTCGCCGCCACGCCCGGTGACGCCCCGCCAGAGCGCGCCGTCGAGCACGACTCCGGCGCCGACCCCGCCGCCCACCCAGAACAGCACGAAACTGCTGTCGTCGTGCTCCTGGAGCTCGCGGATGGCGACCAGGTTGACGTCGTTCTCCAGGCGGACGTTGCCCGGCAGGTCGTCCAGGCCGGACCAGCCCGACAGCTGCACGGCCTGCCGCAGCCGCCGGCCGTCGGCCTCCACCACTCCCGGCACGCCCACCACGACCTGGTCGAGCCGGTCCAGCTCGAAGCCGGCCGCGCCGACCGTCTCGGCCAGCAGCCGCCGGGCGTCGCCGGTCGCCTCGGTGCGATGGGTGCCGAGCACCCGGCCGGTCAGGTCGGCGACCGACACCTCGATCGAGCTCGTGGTGAGATCGACCCCCGCGACGCGCGCGGCGGAGCCGTCGAGCTGCCACATCTGCGCGGCCGGCCCGGCGTTGCCCGGCTTGAGACCGGCCTTCATGGCCAGCCCGCTGTTCTCCAGCCTGCGCAGCACCTCGGCCGCCGACGCCTTGGACAGGCCCGTGTGCAGTTCCAGCTCGGCGCGGGTGAGGCCGCCGTGCTCGAGGAGCAGGGTGAGCGCGGCGCGCTCGTTGAGCGTGCGGAAGACGGTGGGGTTTCCTGAAGACATTCCTACTTCAGCGCTCCTGATGTCAGCCCGGACTGGATATGTCGCTGGAAGACGATATAGATCAGCACGACAGGAAGCACCGTCATGCTGAGTGCGGCGAACAGTCCGGGCCAGTCGGCCTCGTACCCGGCGATGGTGGAGATGTCGGCCACGCCCTGGGTGATGACCCACAGGCTCTTGTCGCCGGGCAGCAGGACCAGCGGGATGAGGTACTGGTTCCACTGGCCGAGCACGTTGAAGATGGTCAGGCTGACCAGCGCCGGGCGGGCCATGGGCAGCATGACCTGGAAGAACGTGCGGGTGTGCGAGGCCCCGTCGATCATCGCCGCCTCGGCCACCGCGTCCGGCAGCGCCCTGAAGAAGGACGTCAGGAAGAACACCGTGAACGGCAGCGAGTAGGCGATGTAGACCAGGACCAGGCCGACGTGGCTGTTGAGCAGCCCGAGCCCGTCCACCACGAAGAACAGCGGCACGAGCGCCAGGAAGACCGGGAAGGCCATGCCGGAGACGAACAGGAAGTAGACCAGCCGGTTGCCCGGGAATCGGTAGCGGGCCAGCACGTACGCGGCCATCGAGCTGAGCAGCATCGTCCCGGCCACGCCGAAGAAGACCACGATGACCGTGTTGAGCAGGTAGCGGCCGATGTTGGCCCGCTCCCAGGCCCGCGCCCAGTTGTCCCAGCGCAGCTCGCCGGGCAGTTGCAGGGCGTCGCCGAAGATCTCGGCGTTGCTCTTGAACGAGGCCAGCAGGGTCCACAGCAGCGGGGCGATGATGAGCAGCGCCCAGAGGCCAAGAACAGCCTGGATGCTGATTTTTCGGAACATTTCAGTAGACGACCTTCTGGCGGCGGGTCACGCGCAACGTCAGCGCGGCGAAGGTGAGGGTCAGGAAGAACAGCGCCACGCCCATGGCCGAGGCGTAGCCGAACCGGGAGTAGGAGAAGGCGTTCTTGTAGATCTCCGTGGCCAGCACGGTGGTCGCGCCGTCCGGCCCGCCCTGCTCCACCGACAGGACGTTGACCAGCGCGAACCCGTCGAACGCGGCGATCCCCAGATAGACCCAGGCCACCTGGACGGTGTCCCACACCAGGGGCAGCGTGATGGAGAAGAACGTGCGCAGCCGCCCGGCGCCGTCGAGGGCGGCCGCCTCGAACACGTCCTTCGGAATGGCCGCCATCCCGGCCGAGAACAGCACGACGTAGAAGCCGACCGCCTGCCACACCATCACCGCGATGATCGACCACAGCGCCAGGTTCTGGTCCGTCAGCCAGCCGACCGGCTCCACGCCCAGCTTCGCCAGCGCGCCGTTCAGCACGCCGCTCGCGTCCGGCCGGTAGACGGCCTTGAACAGCACCCCGACCACCGCGACCGCCAGCACCTGCGGCAGGAAGAAGATCACCCGGTAGAACCGGGCCCCCGGCGTGCCCGCCGAGTCGCCGAGCAGGTACGCGAAGACCAGCGCGAGCGCGATGGTCACCAACGGCAGCGTGACCAGCAGGACCGCGTGGTTGCGGACCGCCTGCCAGAACGTGTCGTTGCCGAGCATCCGCCGGAAGTTGTCCAGGCCGACGAAGTTCAGGTTCGCCGACACCCCGCGCCAGTCGGTCAGCGCGATCTGGAACGCCTGGGCGTACGGGCTGATCACGAAGACCGCGTAGAGGACCACGGGCAGGGCGAGGAAGCCCGCGACGAAGCCGTGCCGCCTCATCGCTCAGACGCTCCTGGTCTGCTTGGCGATCGCGGAGTCCGCCTTGAGCTCGTCGGCCTTCTTCTGCATGTTCGCGCAGAACTGCTCGGGCGTGATGCGTCCGGCCATCACCGAGTTGGTCTGGACCTGCCCGTGGTCGAACAGCTCCTTGTACCAGCCCTCGAAGCGGGCGTCGGTGATGATGTTCGTCCCGGCCGCCTCCTGGGCCTTGGCCGCGCTGCGCACCGCCGAGGTCAGGTCGAGGCCGTCGACCACGCCGTTGACGACGGTGAGGTTCTTGGTCAGCTCGGTGTAGCCGCGCGCGCCCTCCCGCGACAACATCATGTGCAGGTACTCCAGGCCGCCCTGCGGGTTCTTGCCCTTGGCCGCCACGAAGAACGCCTCGCTCACCCCGATCATGATCGCCTCGTACGGCATCGCGTCGGCGGCGGTGATGCTGGGCACCGGGGCGATCGCGTACTCGAACGAGGCCGGCCGGTCCTTGGCCATCTCGTTCTCCAGCCAGGAGCCGCAGGGGTAGAACAGCACCTTGTCCTGCAGGTGCTTGACCTGCGTCTGGGTGTGGTCGAGCCCGAAGTACGCCTTGTCGCCGAAGTCGCGCTGCACCTGCGCCCACGCCGCGACGGCCTGCCGTACGGGCTCGGCCTGCCAGGCGCCGTCGGCGAGGTTGTCGATGTCGACGATCACCTTGTTGCCGCCGATCTTGGCGGCGCTGTAGACCAGGTTCCAGAGCTGGTAGAAGGGGCCGACCTGGCCCGGGTAGGCGAACAGCGCGATGCCCGCCTTCTTGGCCTCCTCGCCGAGGGCGTTGAACTCCGCCCACGTCTTCGGCGCCTGCCAGCCGCGCTTGTCGAACAGCTTGGCGTTGTACCACAGGGCGCGGTGGGCGACCGTGTACTGCAGCACCCGCGGCACGCCGTCGATCAGCGAGTTCTCGTAGACGCCGCCGACCAGGGTGTCGCGCACCTTCTTGGCCGGGTCCACCAGGGAGGGGGCGTCGAAGAGCGGCGTCAGGTCGGCGAGGTGCCCCTCGGCGACGAGCGACTGCAGGTCGAGGGCGTCGGGGCCGGAGTTGTTGACCACGTCGGGCGCGTCGCCGCTGATGAAGCGGGGGCGCAGCTGCGTGCCGACCTTCTGGGTGGGCACGTGCTTGATCTTGGCGGTCTTGTACGCCTTGCTGTAGAGGGCCTCGTGCAGGTCGGTCGCGTAGCCGTCGCCGTTGCCGCCGCTGAAGATCACGACTTCCAGTTGCCTGGCGGCGTCCACGCCGAGGGGGTTGGCGGCCGAGGTGGGCGCGGCCGAGGTGGAGGCGACCGGAGCGGCGGAGCGGCCCGTGGCGCACGCGGCGAGCAGCCCTGCGCCCGGTCCCGCCGTCAGGGCGGTGAGTCCGATACGTCGAAGAACCTCACGTCGGCTGGGGTTGGTGGACATGGGTGGCCTCCTTGACCGCCAACCGTCCGGATACTTTCCAGACGGTTGGCGGCTGACTCTAGACTTACCGCCCTACGTGCGTCAATACCTCTAGAACTGCGCTCGGAGACGAGCCTTGGCCTCCTCGGAGGCCCCGATGCGGTCCAGGCCGTTCAGCGCGGCCCCGACGATCGGCGGCTGGTCCGGGATCACCTGCTTGGCCAGCGGAGCCCGTACGGCGAACCGCTCCTCCAGCATCGCGACCAGCAGCGGGATGCGCGCGTGCAGCACGCCCCCGCCCAGCACGACCTCCGTCGGCGTCTCCAGCAGGTCCAGCCGGCGCAGGCACACCTCGGCCATCACCACGATCTCGTCGGCCAGCCGGGTGACCAGCTCCAACGCGATCGCGTCAGCCGACGCTGCGGCCTCGAACACCTTGGGTGCGAGCGCGGTCAGGTGGTGCCGCTCGATCTGCCCGAAATGCACCCCGAGCACCACCTCCTCGACCGTCCGCGTGCCGAAATGCGCCTTGATCAGCTCGGCGAGGGCGGTCGGGGCGCCCCGGCCGTCCTCGGCGCGGATGGCGTGCCACAACGCCTCCTCGGCCAGGCCGCCGCCGCCACCCCAGTCGCCGCTGATCCGGCCGAGCGCGGGGAAGCGGGCCACCCCGCCCGTGGGCGAGACGCCGACCGCGTTGATGCCCGCGCCGCACACCACCGCGACGCCGCTGGGCCCGGACGCCCCCGAACGCAGCAGCGCGAAGCTGTCGTTGCCCACGACGACGTCGGCGGCCATCCCGCGGGCGCGGAACTCGGCCGCGAGAGCCTCCTCCTCCACCGGCAGGTCGGCCCCGGCCAGGTAGGCGTAGAGCTGGTCGGCGTACGGGGGAGCGGCCGCCGGTCCGAGTGCCCGCCGCACGGCCTGCTCCACGACGTCCACGGCCGCCGGCACGCCGACGGTCTGCGGCTCGAACGGCCCGCCGTCGCCCTGGGCCAGGATCGTGCCGTCGCCCGAGAGCACGACGACGTGCGTCTTGCTGTTGCCCGCGTCCACAGCGATGATCACCATGGCAGGTACCGCTCGTTCGCCGCCAGCAGCAGGCCGGTCAGCTCGTCCGCGACGGCCTCCTGGCCGATCAGCGGATGGGCCAGCAACGCGTTGCGCACCCGGTCCGCGCCGCCGTGCAGCGCCGCGTCGAGCGCCAGCTCCTCGTACGCGGAGACGTTCGCGATCAGGCCCGCGTACAGCGGCTCCACCGGATCGACCGGCAGCGGCGCCGCCCCGGACGCCGACACCCTGGCCGGGACCTCGATGACCGCCTCGTCGCGCAGGAACGGCAGCGTCCCGTCGTTGCGGGTGTTGACCACCTGGACGTCGCCCCGGTCGCCGAGCAGCGAGGCGATCAGCGCGACGGCGGCCTCGGAGTAGTAGGCGCCGCCCCGCTTGTCCAGCAGGTCCGGCTTGGTGTCCACGGCCGGGTCCGCGTACAGCTCAAGGAGCTGGGTCTCCATCGCCGCGACCTCGGCCGCCCGCGACGGCTTGGCCCGCTGCTCGCTCACCACCAGGTCGTGGGCGTAGAAGTAGCGCAGGTAGTAGGACGGGACCACCTGGAGCCTGCGCAGCAGCCCGACCGGCAGGCCGATGTCGTCGGCCAGCTCCTGCCCGTGCTCGGCGAGCAGCCGCGGCAGCACGTCCTCGCCGTCGACCACGACCGACCGCTCCCACGTCAGGTGGTTGAGCCCGACATGCCCGAGCGAGACCTGCTCCGGCGGCACGCCGAGGTGCCGGGCGAAGCGGCGCTGGAACCCGATGGCCACGTTGCACAGGCCGATCGCGCGGTGCCCGGCGTCCAGCAGCGCCCTGGTGACGATGCCGACCGGGTTGGTGAAGTCGACGATCCAGGCGTCGGGGGCGTGGGCGCGTACCTGCTCGGCCAGTTCGAGCACGACCGGGACCGTGCGCAGGGCCTTGGCGAGCCCGCCCGCGCCCGTCGTCTCCTGGCCGATGCAGCCGCACTCCAGCGGCAGCGTCTCGTCCACGTTCCGCGCGGCCTGGCCGCCCACCCTGAGCTGGAAGAGCACGGCGTCCGCGCCCGCCACCCCCTCGGCCACGTCGGCGGTGGCGATCACCTTCGCCGGGTGTCCGGCCCTGCGCAACATCCTGCGAGACACGCCCGCCACCAGGTCGAGCCGCGTGGCGTCCGGGTCGATCAGGGCGATCTCGGTGAGCGGCAGCTCGTCGCGCAGCCTGGCGAAGCCGTCGATGAGCTCGGGGGTGTAGGTCGAACCGCCCCCGATCACGGCGAGTCTCATGTGCACTCCTCAATTAGGAAACTTTCCTAACCGCCGAACCTACCCGACCTCCTCCGATTCGACTCCTCCCACCCCGTTCCAGGAAATTTCCGCTGACCGTGTAGAGAGCCCGCCGTCGGCTCCGACTCCCTGGTGAAGGCGCCGGACGGGCGCCACGGACAACAGGAGACGAACCAGGATGAGCAAGGTCACGTGCGACATGGGGATGTCCGTCGACGGCTACGTGGCGGGGCCGAACCAGAGCCTGGAGCAGCCGTTCGGCGACGGCGTGGGCGACCGGCTGCACGAGTGGATGCTGCAGGAGCCCGAGCGGCACGCGGAGGTCATCGAGGCCATCACGGCGGCCGGGGCGTTCATCATGGGACGCAACATGTTCGACCCCGGCCGCGGCGCCTTCGACCTGGGCTGGACCGGCTGGTGGGGGGAGGAGCCGCCGTACCACGCGCCGGTGTTCGTCCTCACCCACCACCCGCGCGAGCCGCTGCCCATGAAGGGCGGCACGACGTTCTTCTTCGTCACGGACGGCATCGAGGCCGCCCTCGCCATGGCTCGGGAGGCGGCGGGGGGCCGCGACATCTCCATCGCCGGCGGCGCCGCCACCGTCAACCAGTACCTGGCCGCCGGTCTCATCGACGAGCTCCGCCTGCACGTCGCGCCGGTGATCCTCGGCCGCGGCGAACGCCTCCTCGCCGACGCCGGCGACATCACCCTCACCCCGGCGGCCCCGCCCACGGGCACCGACCTGGTCACCCATCTGACGTACCGGGTGGTCCGCTAGGCACGGCCCTTCCCAGGTCGGCCCATACGACACGGTGGCCGTGCGGTCCGGCGGTGTGCGTGCCGCTCCTGACCGACAACGCGGCCACCAGGCCGAGGCCGCGACCTGTCTCCCGCAGGGACCCCGCGTCCAGCGGGGCGAAGCGCGGTTCCCGGTCCGCCGTCCCGGGGTCTACCACTTCGAGGTGTACGAATCCGTCCCAGATCCCGAGCAGCACCATGACCCAGTCGCGGTCGGGGCCCGGCGGCACATGCCTGACCGCGTTGGTGACCAGCTCTGAGACGACCGTCAGTGCATCGTCCCGAACCAGCGGATCGACGTCCGCCAGCCAGCGCCGAATCGTCTGCCGGCTTTCCCTCCAAAGCGAATCCGAACGTTGCTTGCGACAAAAGCGCTGTCGCCTGGGTTCAGCATGAACGGTCGCGCGCGCCCGCAGCGCTCACACCTCGCGAAACCCGTCCGACAAGGTGCGACGCCTATCATGTATTGATTGTCGGAAGGGCGTCGCAGTAGCCTTCGGGAAGGCAATCCCCCTGCAATTGACCTGCGGAGACGCCATGGCTCCCGATGTCGGCGACCATTTGTCACCCAGAGCGCGTTTCGCTCAGGACCTCGCGGACCGACGCAAAGCGGCTCGAATGACACAATCCGCGCTTGCGCTGCGCATTCTCTGCCACGAATCACTCGTCAGCCATGTCGAGAAAGGCCGTCGAATCCCCACGCTGGAATTCGCGCGCGGGGTGGACAAAGCGTTCGGCACCGACGGCCATTTCACCGGCCTCCACGAACGCATCTCCCAGTCGCCCGCTCTGGGCTGGTTCGCACGGTGGGTCGAGGAGATCGAACCGCAAGCCGTCATCCTGCAGTCCTGGGATCCGCTGTTGATCCCCGGCATCCTGCAGACCGCCGGCTATGCCCGTGCGATCTTCTCCGCCGCCACCCCGCCGGATCGCGTCGAAGAGCGAGTCCAGGCCCGCATCCGGCGCATGAGAATCTTCGACAGCAGTTGCCCTCCGGCCTTCCTCGCGCTCATCGACGAAGGAGTCCTGCACCGCCCGATCGGAGGGCCCGGTGTCTTGGCGGAACAGCTCCGCTACCTGCTGGATCTCACCTGCCATCCCCGCATCACCATCCAGCTGGTGCCGGTTGCCGCCGGTTGCGTGGCGGGCACCATGAGCGCGTTCGCGCTGGCGCGGCTGCGTGACGGTGCGGAGGTGGTCTCCGCCGACTCGGTCCTCTCCGGTCATGTCACTGGAGATCACGAAGCGGTCATGCGCCTCAAGCAGAGGTATGACACCATCAGAGCCGACGCAGAGCCGAAGAACGTCACACCACGGGCGATTGAGGATGCGATCAAGAAATGGACCCAGTAGACCTCGCCGGAGCGGAATGGCGTAAGTCCAGCGCCAGCGGCGACAACGGGCAGTGTGTCGAGGTCGCGACCAACCTCCCGGGGATCATCGCCGTCCGTGACAGCAAGAATCCGCAGGGCCCGGCGCTGATCTTCACGCCTGCGGAGTGGCAGGCGTTCCTGCACGGCGCCAACCAGGGCGAGTTCGACATCTGAGGCAGGCGTTTGTCGCTTCGGAATCGGGTTCGTCCGAGGGGTGCGGGGACCGGTAGGTCCCCGCTGGGGTGCGGGGGCTTGCCCCCACATGGACGCAGCCTGAGCCCACGTCGCGCGAAGCGCGCCCATCGGCGAAGCCCTTCGTGGCCTGTACGAGAACCGGATCCGAGTCATCGGGTGAAAGGGGGTGTTCAGTCCGAAGAACGGAGTCGAGAGTTTGACGCAGGACACCGAGGTGGACGACGCGGAGGTGATCAGACGTGCCCGCAGCGACCCCGCCGCCTTCTCGGCGTTGTACGACCGGCACGCCCCCGCGCTCCACAGATACGTCACCCGCCGCCTGGGCGATTCGCTGGCCGACGACATCGTGGCCGAGACGTTCCTGGACGCCTTCCGCCGTCTCGCCCGCTACGACACCGCCCACCGCGACGCCCGCCCCTGGCTGTACGGCATCGCCGCCAACCTGATCGGCAAGCACCGCCGTACCGAGATCAGGGCCTACCGCGCGCTGGCCAGGACGGGCCTCGACGCGGTGGCCGAGAGCTACGCCGACCGGGTGGCGGCCCGCGTGTCGGCCGGGGCGGCCCACCGCGAGCTGGCGGGGGCGCTCGCGACGCTGTCGCCGCAGGACCGCGAGGTGCTGCTGATGATCGCCTGGGCCGACCTCAGTTACGAGGAGGTCGCCCGCGCGCTCGGCGTCCCGATCGGGACCGTGCGCTCGCGCCTGCACCGCGCCAGGCGGAAGACCCGAGCGGCCCTGGGCGGCATCGACCCGTCAGCAGTCCACGACGCCGCACCGTCAGCCGTCCACGACACTGCGCCGTCAGCGGTCCACGATGCCGCCCCGGCGGCCGTCCACGGCGCCGCGCCCGCAGCCATCCACGACACCGACGAGGAGGACCCCGGCCGTGGACGATGACCTCACGCTCCTGCGCGAGCTGCGCGCGGACGCCCCAGAACCCGACGCCGACCGCCTGCGCGCCGTGCGCGCCCGAGCCCTCGCTCCGGCGTCGCCGCCGGCCCAGGCCGCGGGCCGGAAGCGGCGCCGGTTCTGGGCGGTGCCGTCGCTGCTGGCCGCCGCGACGGCCGCCGCCGCCGTCGTCGTGGCGGTGAACGGTTCCCACACCCCGGCCCCGGCCCCGCCGGCCGCCATGACCACCATGCCGGTACGGGCCGAGACGGTGCTGCGCCAAGCCGCCCTGGTGGCCGAGGGACGCCGCAAGCACCACGAGCCGCGCCCCGGCCAGTGGTTGTACCGGAAGGATCTGGTCAAGCAGCCCTACGAGGAGCGAGGCACGGTCCAGGAGTACTGGACCCGGTACGACGGCACCCGCCAGGCCCTCCGCCAGAACGGCGGCGCCATGGAATTCCAGGACATCACCCCCGACCCGGACGACGACGACCTGACCCCCCGGCAGTACGCGGCCAAGCTCGCCGACCTGCCCACCGATCCCGTTGCGCTGCTGGACCACGTCAGGGGCGACCGGCACTGGTCGACCCTGCCGAAGGGGACCGAGGCCGAGCGGCCGGACGTGCGGGCGTTCCGCGTGTTGTCGGTCTACCTCGACGCGGGCGTCCCCATGCCGCCGCGGGTCGAGGCCGCCATCTTCCGCGCGCTCGCCGAGCTGCCCGGGGTGCGGGTGGACCTCGGCGTACGGGACGCCGCGGGCCGGGCGGGGATCGGCATCGCCTACGAGCCCGCCGGTTCCGTCCCCGGGGGGCCGATGCGGGACGCGCAGGGCCGGATCGTCTCGCGGTCGTACCTGGTGCTGGACGCCACGACCTACCGCTTCCTCGGCAGGCGCGTGGACAACCTCCAGGACGAGGTCATCGGCGGTGAGGTGACGGCCCGCAAGGGCACCTTCTACGCGAGCGCCGACCTGGCGACGGGCGTGGTGGACGAGCCAGGCCAGATCCCCTGACCACAGGCCGCGCTACGGACGTGCGCCCAGGCGGTCGACCCAGCCCATCTCCTCGTACGTGGTCTGGATCAGCGGCTCGGACCGGCCCGGCGCGCGGTACGGCCCAGCGGGTCGGTGACCTCGCCGAGCGACCTGATCGCGGGCTGCTCGGCGAGGTCTCCTCGTCGGCCGGGAGGGCCAGCAGTTGCCGGAGCGTGCCGGGAAGGTTGACACCGGAACGCGAAAAGGGCGCGCCCCCCGGAAAGGGAGGACGCGCCCGTCAGGGTCGGCGCAGGTTTACCAGTCGCCGCCGCCGAAGTCGCCACCGCCGAAGTCGCCGCCGCCACCGAAGTCGCCCCAGCCGCCGCCTCCGCCGCCGCCGAAGTCGCCGCCGCCACCGAAGTCACCGCCGCCGAGGTCGCCGCCGCCGCCGTCCTGGTAGCCCTCGGCGTAGCCGGCGCCGTAGCCGCCGCCGCCCCAGCCGCCGTGGAACATGCTGCCCATCATCGTGCCGATGAACATGCCGGTCATGATGTCGCCGAAGCCGCCGTAGTAGCCGTAGGCGTACGGCTGGTAGGCCGGGCCCGCGTCGTAGTAGGGGCGACGGTGACCGTCGACCATGACCTCGCGCATCTGCGGGTCGAAGCCGCGCTCGACGGCCTCGGCGTCCATCGCGCAGGCCGGCACGTCGCGCACCGCGCCGCCGGGCGGGGCCCAGCGCACGTCACGCGCCGACGGGCCGTGCTGCGGGTTGAAGAAGCAGGGAGCGCGCCGCTCGGGGATCGGCCGGTTGTTGACCTTGGCCTTCACCACGGCCAGCGCGTAACGGCCGTCCTCAAGGGTCTGGGTGACCTCGCGGACCTGGTCGGGCCGCTGGACCGCGTTGAGCTGGACCTTGGCCTTCTCATAGGAGTCGAGCGCCTGCTGCCACTCGGTGATGTGCCCGCCGCCCTGGCCGGCGAGGGTGACGTCGGTGTCGAGCTCGGTGATCTCCTCGCCCAGCTTGGTGACGTCCTCCTCCACGGTCTGCTTGACCGCGGCGAGGTCCTTGGCCTCCTGGATGGCGCGCTTCTTCTTCTTGTTCTTGGAGTACAGGAAGTAGCCGCCACCGCCGACCACCAGCAGGCCGAGCAGGGCCACCAGCGCGAACTGGCCGCCGGCGCCGGGGTTGGCCTGGCTGCTGGGGCTGAGGGCGCCGCTGCGGTCGTTCTTGCCCGCCGCGTCGACCCGGTTCGTGAAGTCCTTCACGCCCGCGACGATGTCGCCCGAGTTGGCGTTCACCGAGAGCTTGACCAGCTGGCCGGCGAGGTTGTTGCGCAGGGCGTTGGACCCGGCGAACATCGTCTCGCCGTCGAACACCACCACCGTCACCTTGGGACGACCGGCGTCGACCAGCGCCTTGCCCAGCGACGAGAGGTACGGCCCAACGGTGGAGTTGTCAAAGGTGCCGTCGGGCAGCGCGACAGCGTAGATCTTGCTGTCGGCGTCCTTCAGCGCGTCGTTGATGTCACTCTGCTGGCTGGAGCTCAAGGGCGAGCCCGACACCACGTAGAGCGGGGCCTTCTTCCAGTTTTGCACCACAGTCTGTGCGTCAGGTGGCGCCGCCGCGTTGGCGGCAGGGGACAGCGCAAGAACGACGAACAGCCCGGCGATCAGAGCCGCGATCGCGGCCCCTGCTCGGCGCAGCGAATGGGTCATTGGCAGCAAGCCTCCTTCGCCCATGAGGACGAACGGGCGGTCGGCAAAGTTCCTCACTGGGCACGTTACCTGCCCGCGACGGCGCGCAGGCACAGGGGAGCGGGCTCAGGCGTCCTTGATCTCGCAGATCGTGGCGCCCGACGTGACGGTCTGGCCGACGGCGGCCGACAGGCCCGTGACGGTGCCCGACTTGTGGGCCGTCAGCGGCTGCTCCATCTTCATGGCCTCCAGCACCACGACCGTGTCACCCTCGCTGACCACGTCGCCGTCGTTCGCGACGACCTTGACGATCGTGCCCTGCATCGGGCTGACCAGCGCGTCGCCGCCGGCCGTCGCGTGCTTCCGCGCGCCGCCGGCGCGCCGCGGCGCCTTGCCCGCGGCGGGCGCGGGGCCGGCCATGCCGAGCCCGGCCGGGAGCACCACCTCAAGGCGCTTGCCGCCGACCTCGACCGTCACCGTCTCCCGCACCGCAGGGGCGGCCGGAGCGGCGGCCACCTCGCCCGCGTACGGCTCGACCGGGTTGTCCCACTCGGTCTCGATCCACCGCGTGTGCACGGCGAACGGCTCGGACGTGAACGCCGGGTCGGTCACGACCGCCCGGTGGAAGGGCAGCACGGTCGGCATGCCGTCGATCTCGAACTCGGCCAGCGCCCGCCGGGCCCGGTCGAGGGCCTCGTGGCGGGTGCGCCCGGTCACGATCAGCTTGGCCACCAGCGAGTCGAACGTCTGCGGGACCGTCATCCCGGCCTCGTAGCCCGAGTCGAGGCGGACGCCGGGCCCGGACGGCGTGCGCATGGCGGTCAGCGTGCCGGGGGCGGGCAGGAAGTTGCGGCCGGCGTCCTCGGCGTTGATCCGGAACTCGATCGAGTGGCCGCGCAGGGCCGGGTCGTCGTAGCCCAGGAGCTCGCCGTCGGCGATCCGGAACATCTCGCGCACCAGGTCGACGCCCGCGACCTCCTCGCTCACCGGGTGCTCGACCTGCAGGCGGGTGTTGACCTCCAGGAAGGAGATCGTGCCGTCCTGGCCGACGAGGAACTCGCAGGTGCCGGCGCCGACGTAGCCGGCCTCCTTCAGGATGGCCTTGGAGCTGGTGTAGAGGATGTCGATCTGCTCCGGCGACAGGAACGGCGCGGGTGCCTCCTCCACCAGCTTCTGGTGGCGGCGCTGGAGCGAGCAGTCGCGGGTGCTGACCACGACCACGTTGCCCGCGCGGTCGGCCAGGCACTGGGTCTCGACGTGCCGGGGACGGTCGAGGTAGCGCTCGACGAAGCACTCGCCCCTGCCGAAGGCGGCCACGGCCTCGCGCACGGCGGAGTCGTACAGCTCGGCGACCTCCTCCAGCCTGCGCGCGACCTTGATGCCGCGGCCGCCGCCGCCGTACGCGGCCTTGATGGCGATCGGCAGCCCGTGCCGCTCGGCGAACGCCACGACCTCCTCGGCGCCGGAGACCGGGTCCTTGGTGCCGGCCACCAGCGGCGCGCCGACCTTCTGCGCGATGTGCCTGGCCTGCACCTTGTCGCCCAGCGCGGCGATGGCGGCCGGGGGCGGCCCGATCCAGGTGAGGCCGGCGTCGATGACGGCCTGGGCGAACGAGGCGTTCTCGGCCAGGAAGCCGTAGCCGGGATGGACGGCGTCGGCGCCGGCGCGCGCGGCGACGTCGAGCAGCTTGGCGATGTCGAGGTAGGTCTCGGCGGGGGACTGCCCGCCCAGCGCGTACGCCTCGTCGGCCACCCTGACGTGCAGGGCGTCGATGTCTTGGTCGGCGTAGACGGCCACGCTGCCGATCCCCGCGTCCGTGCACGCGCGGGCCACCCGTACGGCGATCTCGCCGCGATTGGCGATCAGAACCTTCCGCACCGACCTTCGTCCCTTCCTCGTGGTCCTCGTGACTGCTCAGCGGCCGAGGTACGCGCCGCCGTTCAGATGCAGCACCTGCCCCGTCATGTGCCCGGCTCCCGCGGATGCCAGAAAGAGAACGGTATCGGCCACGTCGGAGGGGGTGCCAGGGCGCCCGTTACGCGTGTTCTGCACGCGGGCCCTGATGCCCTCCTCCGTGAGCCTCCCGCGGAAGAACTCGGTCTCCATCACCAGGCCGGGAGCCACGACGTTGGCGGTGATGCCCCGGGGGCCCAGCTCGGCGGCCAGGTCGGCGGTCCAGGACTCGACGGCGGCCTTGGCGGCGCCGTACGAGCCGGACCCGGTGCCGCGCGCGGCGATCGAGCCGATGGAGACGATCCGGCCGCCCTCGCCCATGCGTGGGGCGAGCGCGGTCGTGACCAGCACGGCGGACAGCAGGTTGACGTTGAGGTTGGCCCACCACGCCTCGGCGACGTCCGCCAGGTCGCCGGACTGCCCGCGGTCCAGGTTCGTGTTGCCCCCGGCGTTGTTGACCAGGACGTCCACGTGGGCGGGCAGGCTGTCGAGCGCGTCCTTGACGGCGGCCGGGCTCGCGGCGTCGAACGGCACGTACGCCGCCCCCAGCCGCGCGGCCGCCTCCTTGAGCACGTGCTCCCGCCGGCCGGTGATCGTGACGCGGTCGCCGAGGGAGGCGAACGCCTCCGCGATCGCGTAGCCGATCCCGGTGCCGCCACCCGTCACCACGACCTCGCGCATGAGTGGATCACTCCTTAGATCCGAATAATCCTCTGGACGACCATAGCCGCTCGGCATAACGGGGGCGACGGGCGGTGGCCCGCTTTATGGTGAGGGCGCTTTCACCAGTTCCAGGAGGTATGCATGAGCCAGAGTATGCTCGGCGGCAACCCCGCGGAAATGCAGCAGATGGCCAGCCAGTTCACGCAGCAGTCCGAGGCGCTCCGCACCATCATGACCGCGCTCGACCGCGAGGCGGCCAAGGTCGGCACCGCGTGGACGGGCCCCGGAGCCCAGCGTTTCAGTCAGGCCTGGCAGAACTACCGCACGGCCTTCCAGCGCATGACCGAGGAGCTGCAGGAGGCTTCGCGGGTCATCGGCACGTACCAGCGGAACATCGAGTCCGCCACGCAGTGAGCACGGACAGGGGCCCTGGCCCGCCGCCGGGGCTTCGTTCCGTGGCGAGTGGAGCTTTCCTCCCGGATCGGGCAGGCTACGCTCTTTCTTCATGATTGGTCGCGCCTTGGCGGCGAGCGTGCTCGCCCTGCAGTTCGCGGCGGCGCCGGCGCAGGCCGCGCCCGTGAGGTGCATGCCCAAGAAGGCCACCATGGCGATCGCCGAGACGTGGGCGCAGCGGCGGGTCAACGCGGAGAAGGTGTGGCCGCTGACCACGGGCCGGGGCGTCACGGTCGCCGTCATCGACAGCGGCGTCGACGAGACCCATCCCCAGATCCGGCTGAGCGGCAAGGCCGACCTCACCAACACCGGCTTTCGCGACTGCGTCGGCCACGGCACGGCGGTCGCCGGCATCATCGCCGGCCAGCCGCGCAAGGACATCCCCTTCCACGGCGTCGCCCCCGGCGTCAGCCTGCTGTCGATCAAGCAGGTCGCCGGTGACAAGGGTGACGTGGGGCTGCTGGCCAAGGCCATCAAGACGGCCGTGGACGAGCACGCCGACGTCATCAACCTCTCCATCGACGCCCCCGACAGCCCCGACCTGAAGGCGGCCGTCGACTACGCGCTGGGGCGGGACGTGGTGATCGTCGCCGCCGCCGGCAACCTGACCAAGGACGACGGCACGTCGGCCCCCTCCTACCCCGCCGCGTACGACGGGGTGCTGTCGGTGGGGTCGGCGACCCCGGACGGCGGGCGCTCGACGTTCTCCAACCCCAACGCGGTCGCCGTGCTCGGCCCGGGGGAGGGCGTCAGCTCGACCTGGCCGCTCAAGGGGTACCAGTCCGCACTGAAGGGCACCAGTTACGCCGCCCCGTACGTGACGGGCGTGGTCGCGCTCGTCCGCGCGCGCCATCCCGGGCTGACGCAGCTCCAGGTGCGCAGGCGCATCACGCTGACCGCCGACGGCGCGTCGGGGGCGGGCACCGGCGCCGGGATGGTGAACCCGCTGCTCGCGGTGACCGCGGTGCTGCCGTCGGAGCAGGTGGCCGTGGCGCCGCCGGTGCCGCCGCCGCTGCCCGCGACCGTCGTGCGCAAGGTCGTGCCGCCGGACCAGCGGTCGATGGAGGTCGCGACGGTGGTCGCCGCGGGCGGGTTCACGCTGGTCGGGCTGGCGTTGGCGGCCTGGGTGTTCGTGCCCATGGGACGAAGGCGGCGCTGGCGGCCCGGCTCACCGCCGGATATCGGGAGAATTGACGGTTAACTGTTAAGAGTGACGGCCGAAACTGCTGATGCTTATGGGGCTTATTTGGTTAAATGTCTCTGATCATGACGGACTCCTGAAAGGACGGTCATGGTGGAGAAGGACTCCCCCCAGGCAGCAGTACCGGAGCGGATCGGCGATCACGAGATCGTGAGCCTGTTGGGACAGGGCCCGCGTGGCGCCGTTCATCTGGGCAAGGAGTCCGAGGACGCCGATCCGGTCGCGATCAAGACGCTGACCGTCGACCCGGCGGCCGACCCGGACTTCGTGACCCGGCTCAAGGACGTCAGCCGGGTATCCAGCTCGTACGTGGCCCGTACGCTCGACGCCGGCGTCCAGGACGGCCTGCTCTACGTCGTACGTGAGCACGTCGAGGGACGTTCGCTGGCCGAGACCGTCGCCGCCGACGGCCCGCTGACCGGTGACGCGCTCGAACGCGTGGCGGTCGGCATGCTCACCGCGCTGACCGCGGTGCACCTGGCCGGGTTCGCGCACCGGGGGCTCACCCCGAACAACGTGATCCTCACCGGCGAGGGGCTGCGCGTCACCGACATCGAGATCGGCGACCCGGCCGGCGAGATCGGCTACCGCGCCCCCGAGCAGCTCAACGGCCTGCAGTACGGCCCCTACGCCGACGTCTTCGCCTGGGCGGCGACCGTGGTGTTCGCCGCCACCGGCTCCGCGCCGTTCGGCCAGGACGCGCACGCCGTGCTCACCGACGAGCCCGAGGTGGACGGGCTGCCCGATCCGCTGCGCCAGACGGTCCTCGCGGCGCTGTCCAAGGACGTGTCCGGACGGCCCACGACGTACACGGCGCTGCTGCGCCTGCTGGGCGACGACAAGGCCCCCATGCCGGCGGCGCCGATCGAGGGCGTGCCCGTGCAGGCGCCGATCGGCGGCGTGCCCGTGCCGCCGTCCGACCCGGCGGAACTCACCCTGATCGACGGCCAGCCGCCCGTGCCGGGCCAGCCTCCGGTGCTGCCCCTGGCCATCGAAGGCGTCCCGATCCCGAACGGCCCGATGATGAACGGCCCGATCCCCAACGGGCCGATCCCCAACGGGCCGATGATGAACGGCCCGGTCCCGAACGGGCCGATGGGGCACGACCCGATGCAGCCCGGCCCGTTCGTGCCCGGTGTGCCGCCGCAGGGCCCGATGGGGCATGAGCCCATGCAGCCCGGCCCGATGCAGCACCTTCCCATGAACGACGAGCCGGTGCAGGGCGTGCCGGTGCAGTACCCGCCGGTGCCCGTGCAGGCCGCATGGGGGCCGCCGCCCGGACCGCAGAACCCGCCCGTGGAGCCGGCCCAGCCCGCGACGGCCGGTGCGGGCGGCACCGGACCGGCGCGCAAGCCGTTCCCGATCGGCCTGGTCGCCGGCGTGGTCGCGGTCATGCTGCTGTCGGCGATCGGCCTGTGGGGCGCCAGCCGCTACTCCTCCAACGTCACCTTCGAGCCCGCCGCCGCGGCGGGCTCCGCGTCGCCCTCCTCGGGCGCGGCGGCGGCGGCCCAGCAGGCGGTCACCGCCGTGCCCACGCAGCCCCAGCCCGAGGTCACCGCCCCCTGGGCGACCACGCCGTCCCCTGACGACGACGGCGTCGGCCCGCTGGTGCTGCCGAACGACGACACCTCCGCCGACAACCCCCAGGTGCCGGTGCTGACCTCGGTGCCGACGCCGACGGCGGCCCAGCAGCTGACGGTCCCGACGATCCAGCCGACCGTGCAGGAGCGGAAGACTACCAAGGAGCCCGAGCCGACGGCCACGGTCACCAGGACGGTCACGCCGACCCCCTCCGCGACGCAGACGCAGCAGCCGACCGAGACGCCCACCCAGAAGCCGAACGGGAAGCCGACGGAGAAGCCGACACAGAAGCCGACCGAGACACCCACCCCGACCCCCACGGCGACGCCCACCCCGACGGTCACGCAGCAGCCGACGCAGACTCAGAAGCCCACCAAGGAGCCGGAACCCACCGAGGAGCCGGAGCCCACGGCCGCCCCGTCGAAGCCGAACCCCTACACGCCGACGCAGGTGTGCGGATCCGGCTTCGTGGTCCAGCGGTCGACCTCGTTCACCGGCGGCACGACGTACCAGCTCTACAACAGCGGCACGGGGCAGAACTGCGTTGTCACCCTCAAGTCCGGCCCCGACGTCGGCAAGTCGACCCCGGTCAGCGCGACGCTGGAGGTGCAGGGCGGCCCGAGCAACACCGACCGCGGCAACTACGAGTACTACGCCGGCCCGGTCAAGCTCCTCGCCAAGGGCAAGTGCGTGCGTTACTCGGGCAGCTCGGGTCCGGGCAACACCCAGGTCGACTGGGCGAACTGCGGCTAGGGCTCAGTATCCGCGGTAGCCGGACCCGGTCTTCATGCCCACGACCCCCGGCACCGCGGACACACTCCCGTAGCGCTCGATCGAGTAGCGCACGCCCGCGATGATGTTGTCCACCGGGTTGTAGATGTCCCGGTGGCCGTCCAGGGCGTGGGCGTTGAAGGTCGGGTCGATCGTCTGCATGAGCCCCTTGGAGGGGTGCCCGGCCGCGGCGTTGGAGTCCCACAGGTTGATCGCGTGCGGGTTCCCGCCGGACTCGTGCTGGATGATCATCCAGATGTCGTCCACGTTCATCTTGCCGACCGGGTAGCCCTGCTCCTTGAGGATGGCGACGGCCTCCTCGATCCACTGCTTCACCTTGCCCGTGGGCGCCGGCCCGCCGCCCGCGGGCGGGGGCGGGCCGCTGGGGCCGTAGCCGCCGATGATGGGGCTGCCGCCGGTGCCCGAGTAGGGCGAGGTGTAGCTCTGGGTACGCCGCCAGTCCAGCCGGTGCTCGGCGTCCGGCACGAACCTGTGCTCGCCCTCCTGCTCGCCGGCCGCCTTGATCTTGGCGAAGGTCATCGTGCGCTCGCCCAGCGCGGTGTCGATGGCCTCCTTGGCGTCGGTGACGGCGGTTTTGGCGTCCTTGACCGGCTGCCCGGCGTTCTCGGTCGCCTCGCGCACCAGGCGGGCGATCTCGGCGTTCAGGTCCTCCGGCTTGGCGTCGGGGTTGGCGTTCTTGTAGTTCTGCACGCTGGTGAGCAGGCGGTCGCAGATGCCGTCCACCCGGCGCTGGGAGCTCTCCAGCACGCCGGCGGCGGCGTCGAGCGCGTCGGCGCAGGAGTTGAGCGCGTCGTGCAGGCCCTGGCCGGCCCTGCCGTAGTCCCACATGTAGCGGACGAACGCGTCCGCCGAGTCGCCCTCCCACGCCAGGTCCACGGTGGTGACGGCGCTGCCGAGCTCGCCCGAGCCGGCGAGCACCTCGCCCGCGGCCGTACGCCAGCGCGCGGCGATGCCGCGGATCGCGCCGGGGTTGCCGCTCACCTGGTCGGCCAGCGCGGCCAGGGCGGGGCCACCGGGCAGGCCGTTGATCGCCTCCGGTGCGCTCATGACGGGTTGTTCGCCTTCCGCACGTTGCTCTCCACCAGGTCCAGGGCCCGTTCGACGCTCTGGACGAGGCTCTTGGCCTTCCCGCACTCGCCGTCGGTGACGCCCTCCACCCCGTCCACGACGGTCGCGAGGGCCGAGGAGCCGGCCAGCTTGCCGAAGATCGAGGAGTCGACGGCCGTGGCGGGGAACCCGTCGGCCAGGTCGCCGAACTTGTTCGCCACGGCATGGGCCGCGATGCGGCAGTCGTCCAGGGCCTCGAAGTGGATGTCCAGTCCCGCCATCACTCCTCCTCCGCCGGCGGCCAGAACGCGGTCTGCGCCAGCCGCGAGCCGAACCTTCTGTCCACCACGAAGCCGCGTCCCGGAGGCTGCGGCTGGGCGCGTACGTTGCCGAACAGGAAGCCCTCGTCCCTGCTGCCGGACAGGATCACCGCGGGGCTGGCCATGTCCTTGACGCGCTGGATCACCGGGTCGAACATGGCCCGGCCCAGGCCGCCCATGGCCCGCGACATGATCAGGTGCAGCCCGATGTCACGGGCCTGCGGCAGCAGCTCGACCAGCGGCAGCAGCGGGTTGTTGGACGTGGCCACCAGGTCGTAGTCGTCGACCACGATGTACAGGTCGGAGCCCTTCCACCAGTCGCGGGCGCGCAGCTGCTCGGGCGTGAGGTTGGCCGGCGGCAGGCGCTTGAGCAGGGCGTTGCGGGCGTCGTTGACCAGTTCGAGCGCGGCGGCGCTGGAGGCGGCGTAGCCGATGCGGTTCTCGCTGACCGCCGTGTCCAGCAGCGACCGGCGGTAGTCGATCACGATCATCATGGCCTCGCGCGGCGTGTGCCGGGCGACGACGTTCTCGGCGATCACCTTGAGCATGTTGGACTTGCCGCTCTCGGTGTCGCCGACCACGACGAAGTGCGGGTCGGCGTCGAAGTCGATCAGCACGGGCGCGAGCGCGGCCTCGTCCACGCCGATCGCGATCCGCGACTTGCCGGTCTCCTCCACGCCCGGCAGCGACGCGGCGGGCAGCACCGACGGCAGCAGCCTGACCTGCTTGGCGGGCGGGCCCTGCCAGGAGTCCCCGATCGCCTGCACCAGGCCCTGGAGCCCGGTGGCCAGGTCGTCGGAGTCCTGCACGCCGTCGATCCTGGGCAGCGCGCCGAGGAAGTGCAGGCCGTCCTTGGTCAGGCCGCGTCCCGGCACGCCTTCCGGCACGGCCAGCGACTTCTTCCTGTTGATCTCGGACTCGTACGCGTCGCCGAGCTTGAGCTCCACCCGCGTGCCGAACAGGTCCCGGATGCCGGGCCGGAACTCCGACCACTTGCCGGTGGCAGCCACCACGTGGATGCCGTAGCCGAGGCCGCGCGCCGCCAGGTCGGTGATGACCGGCTCCAGCGCCTCGAAGTCCTGCCGGATCGTCAGCCAGCCGTCCACGACGAGGAAGATGTCGCCCCAGCCGTCGCCCTGGAGCGAGCCGTCGGCGACCCGCTTGCGGTAGGTGCTCATGGAGTCGACGCCGTTCTCGGTGAACTCCCGCTCCCGGTCGCGCAGGACCGAGGCGATCTCGGCCACCGTGCGGCGCACCCGGTCGGCGTCCAGCCTGGAGGCCACGCCGCCGACGTGCGGCAGCCCCTCCAGCGAGGCCAGCGCGCCGCCGCCGAAGTCCAGGCAGTAGAACTGCACCTCGCGGGGGGTGTGCGTGAGCGCCATGCTGGTGATCAGCGTGCGCAGGACCGTGCTCTTGCCGCTCTGCGGGCCGCCGGCCACGCCCACGTGCCCGGCCGCGCCGGACAGGTCCAGCCAGTACGGGTCCCGCCGCTGCTCGAACGGCCGGTCGATGATCCCCACCACGGCCTGCAGACGCCCGCGGCCGGTCCACCCGGCCGTGGACAGCCCCAGCTCGGGCGTGACCGACAGCGGGGGCAGCAGGTGCGCGAGCGTGGGCGGCTCGGCCAGCGGCGGCAGCCAGATGCGGTGCGCGGGCGGCCCCTGGCCCACCAGGCGGCCGACGACGATGTCCAGGAGGCTCTGCTGCGCCTTGTTGCTCTCCTCCTGCACCGCGGGGTCCTCGGGCTGCTCCTCGACCATCGGGACGGGCACGAAGTCGGGGCCGTACTCGACGATCTCCCGGACCGTCACCGAGCCGTCGGTGGTGGCGACGTGCCGCGGGTCGACCTGGTGGGGGCCGGACACGTACGCGGCCTTGAACCGGGTCATGCCGGACGTGTCGAACTTCAGGTACCCGTTGCCCGGCGCGGACGGCAGCTCGTAGGCGTCGGCCACCCCCAGCACGACCCGGCTCTCCATGGCCGAGAACGTCCGCAGACCGATCCGGTACGAAAGGTGCGTGTCGAGCCCGCGCAGCCGTCCCTCCTCCAGCCGCTGCGAGGCCAGCAGCAGGTGCACGCCGAGCGAGCGCCCGAGCCGGCCGATCATCACGAACAGGTCGATGAACTCGGGCTTGGCCGTCAGCAGCTCGCTGAACTCGTCCAGGATGACGAACAGCGTGGGCAGCGGGCGCAGGTTGGCGCCCTGCTCGCGGGCCTTCTCGTAGTCGCGCAGGGAGGCGTAGTTGCCGGCCGCGCGCAGCAGCTCCTGGCGGCGCACCATCTCGCCGTGCAGGGCGTCGTGCATGCGGTCCACGAGCGGCAGCTCGTCCTCCAGGTTCGTGATGACCGCGGAGACGTGCGAGAGGCCGTCCAGGCCGAGGAAGGTCGCGCCGCCCTTGAAGTCCACGAGCACGAAGTTGAGGATCTCCGAGGAGTGCGTGACCGCCAGGCCGAGCACCAGCGTGCGCAGCAGCTCGCTCTTGCCCGAGCCGGTCGCGCCGATGACCAGGCCGTGCGGGCCCATGCCGCCCTGGGCGGACTCCTTGATGTCCAGCTCGACCAGCCGGCCGTCGGCGCCGAGGCCGATCGGCACCCGCAGCCGGTTCCGGCCCGCGCGGGGCCGCCAGGTCACCGACGGCTCCAGCCGGGTCGGGTCGCCGACGCCGAGCAGCTCGGTCAGCGTCGTGTTCACCGCCAGCACGTCCTGGGCGTCGCCGCCCTTGGCCGAGGAGGCGCGCAGCGGCGCGAGCTGGCGGGCCAGCCCCTCGGCGCGCAGGTAGTCCAGCGCGTCGGGGTCGCCGAGCCGGTTGGTGTTCTCGCGGCCCGCGTGGTCCAGCTTGACCATGTGGAAGCCGGCGGCGTCGATGCGCAGCCGCAGCGTGCTGCGTTCCTCGACGGTCCCGGCCGAGTTCGACAGGTCGATCACGGTGACGCCGTCGATGGCGTCCGCACCGAGCTGCGAGTCCTGCGGCACGTGGCCGCCGTCCAGGATGAGCACGTGGTACGGCAGCGCGTCCGGCGAGGCGCCGGGCTTGAAGCGGGCCCGCTCCTTCAGCTCCCCGCCCACCAGGCGGTCGAGCTGGGTCAGGTTCTCGGCCATGAGCCTGACCTGGCCGGCGCCGTCGGTCTCCTCGGGGTGCAGCGCGTGCGGCAGCCACTTGACCCATTCCCAGTGGCTCATCCACTCCTTGCTCGCGCACACCATGATCCGCATGTCGTCGGGGGAGTGGAAGACGGCCATCTGCGCGATCATCGCCCGGACCAGGTCGCGGACCAGGGCGGGGTCGCCGTCCAGCTTGATGCGGGCGAAGGAGTGCAGCGCGACGGCGACCGGGAGGCGTTCGACGGTCGAGTGGGTGCGGATGAAGCGGCGCAGCGCGCCGGCCGACAGGGCGTCCAGGTCCTCGACCGGCTTGGAGTCCGGGGGGATGAGCTGGATGGCCAGCTTCTGGATGCCGGTGCCGAGGCGTACCGTGCTGAAGTCCTCGTCGCGGGGGCGGCGCTCCCACAGGCGCGGGCCCATCGCGGTCCACCACAGGGTGTCGGGGGCCGGGCCGCTCCACTCCAGGGCCTCGCGCTGCTGGATGGCCGCCTTGCGCACCTTCTTGCGGATCTGCGCCAGGTAGCGGAAGTAGTCGCGGCGGGCGCCGTTGAGCCGGGCCTTGCGCTCGCCCGCCTGGCGGCCCATCTGGCCGACCGTCATGCCGACCATCGAGAACGCGAACAGGCCGCTGGCGACGTACATGATGGGGTTGGCGTTGGTGCCCCCGGCGGTGAACATCAGGCCCATCGCCGCCGCGCCCGCCACCATCGGCAGGTACGTCAGCACCGCCATCATGCCTTGCGACTGGACCTCGGGGATCTCCGGTGGGGACTCCAGCAGGATCTCACCGCGCGGCGGCTTCGGGCTGGGGCGGCGCTCCGGGCGCCGTACTACGACGATGCTCACCCTTGTGACAGGCCCTTCTGGTGCTCGGAAGAACCTTCTTACCAGATGTGCCTAACGTCCGAGTTGAGGTCTGAGTTAACTCTGCCTCGCTATGTTGTGTTTGTGACATCGCTGGCCGAAATCCCCCCTCCACAGCAGGGCGCGTTGCACCAGGTGCCCGCTCCGCTCCCGCCGCTGTGCCACGTGACGGTGGTAGGGCCGCGCCGGAGGGCCGACCTGGCACTGCCCGCCGACATCCCGCTGCCGCACGTCCTCCCGGGGCTGCTCAGAGCCATGGGCGAGCTGGGCGGTGACATCGCCACCGCACCCGGCTGGACCCTCCAGCGGCTCGGCGGCCCTCCCTTCGACCTGGGACAGAGCCTCGGCGCGCTGGGCGTGCTGGACGGCGAGATCCTCTACCTGCGCCCGCGCGCGGTGTCGCTGCCGCCGGCCAGGTTCGACGACGTCGCCGACGTGGTCGCCACCGGCGTGCGCGAGGGCAAGGGCAAGTGGTCGCCCGACCTGACCCGCGGGCTCGGCGGCGGCGCGGCGGCCGGGCTGCTCGTCGCGGGCGCCGTGGCGCTGGCCTTCGGCGGCCTGACCCCGCTGGTGACCGCGATCGTGGCCGGGTCGCTCGCGCTGCTGGTCGTCGGCGTGGGGATGGCCATCTCCCGCGCGGTCGGCGACTCGGGCTCCGGCGCGCTGGTCGGGTACGCCGCCCTCCCGTACGCGTTCCTGGCCGGGCTGCTGGCCCCGGCGGCCGGCGGCGGGGTGATGACCGTCGGCGCGCCGCAACTCCTCGGGGCCCTGGCCTGCACCGCGCTGGTGGCCACGCTCGGCGGCACCGCGATCGCGGACGGCGTGCCGGGCTTCCTCGGCACGGCCATCGCCTCGATGGCCGGCGCGGTCTGCGCGGCCGTCGTCATGGTGACCGGGGCGTCGCCCGCGGGCGTGGCGGCCGTGGGCGCGGCCGTCGTGATGGCGCTCAGCCCGCTGGTGCCCGTGTTGTCCTTCCGGCTGGCCCGCGTGCCGCTGCCGGTCATGCCCACCAACGCCGAGGAGCTGCGCGGCGACAACCAGCGGCTCGACAGCGCCTCGGTGCTGGAGCGCACCGGCGCGGCGCGGCGGTACGCGACCGGCATGGTCGTGGGCGTCGCGCTGGTCGGGGCCGGGGCGCACGCGATGTTCGTCGTGGACGGCCGGTGGATCTCGGTGGCGATGTCCCTGGTGCTGGCGTTCACGCAGATCATGCGGGCCCGGGTGTTCCAGGGCGTCGGGCAGCGGTTGTGGCTGCTGCTGGTCGGGCTGGCCGCGCTCGGCGCGGTGGCCGTGTCCGTCGGGATCGGCGTGGGCGGCGTGACCTCGGTGGCCGTGGTGCTCGGGCTGCTGTGGGCGGCCATGGTGGTCGTCGGCATGGGCGTGTGGCTGCCCGGCGGCAGGCCCTCGCCGTTCTGGGGGAGGGCCGCCGACATCACCGAATGGGCGCTGATCGTCGCGCTGGTGCCGCTGGCGCTCGGGGTGCTTGAGGTCTACTCCTGGGTACGCGGCCTGGCCGGTTGACCGGCTCAGCCGTCCGACAGGGCGCGGCGGCGGATGGTCTCCAGGGCGTCGAGGCGGTCGTTCATCTGCCGCGAGAAGCCGTCCTGGAGGTCCTCGAACTGCCGGGTGACGGCCGCGGCCGACAGGCCGCCGAACGACGTGGGCGGGAGCACGTCCCTGAGCCGGCGCGCCTGGTCGTCCTGGGCGGCGCGGACGGCCTGGAGGATCTCCTCGGTCAGCTCGTCCAGCTCCATGCGGCTCGTCCTGGGCGCCAGCCGCAGGTCGTCCAGGCGGCCGCCCGCGTCCACGCGTGCGGTGACCGCGCCGCTGCGGCTCTCGCCCTGGCCGGTGACCTGGCTGAGCTCGTCCAGCGCGCCGGCCAGGTTGCGGACCGAGCGTTCGCTCTCGCTGATCACGCGGTCGAGGTCGTCGGGGTCGAAGTCGATGGGGTCCATGTCGGCACGCCATCGTCCGGAGGTTAACGAACGGGGAGCGGCTGCTGGCCGGGCCTTGAAGTGATCAAGAAAACCGCGCAGGGAGTGCTGCAACAGGGGCAAGGCGCCGCAACAATCGGGCGTCGTGGCAACGAATCGGGAAATCCATATCACTTCGGCGACCATCGGCAAGACGCGGCAACGGGTGGAGTCCGAGCTGAAGAAGGAGATCATCGGCTTCGTCAAGGGCCTGGTCCCGCTCACGGCCGTGGACGGCCTGGGCTTCGGCGTCCTGGGCAACATGATCATCGGCGGCACGTACGAGGCCGTCATGGACCGCGCCGAGGGCCTGATGACGGAGGCGGAGGGCGCCCTGGACGGCTGGTGCGGCGCGCTGACCGTCTGCGAGCGCAACTGGCGCGCGGCCGAGGACGCCAGCATCATCCAGTACCGCGCATGAGCGACCCCTACCTCAACGCCATCAACAAGGGCCGGGGCGGCTCGGGCGGCGGCGGTCTGCTGAAGGCGGTCAACAAGGGCGGCTCGGTCGGGCCGCCGCGAACGCCGTCGATCCCGCTCAACCCGGCCACCGGCAAGTTCGGCCCGGTCGGCGCCGGGGCCGGCGCCGCGGAGTCGCTCAGCACGAGGGTGCTGAACCTGCTGAGGAGCGTGGGCCGGTTCTCGCCGTACCTGGTGGCTGTGGCGGGCATCGTGGCGGTGGGCGCGGCCGACGAGTTCGCCATGGCCGAGGCGGCCAACACCTGGAAGTACGGCATCAGCGCCCGCCTCGACGACGGCGTGAAGAACCTCATGCCGCAGATCCTGGCCACGTCCAGGACCGGCTGGATCGCCGCGGACCAGACGGAGTTCGGCCGGGTGCAGGCGCTGTTCCATCAGGAGATCGGCGCGCTGCGCAACTCGTTCGGCGAGATCGGCGGCGTGCTGGACGAGGTGGCCGCCGGGGTCCGCAACTACTGGATGCAGATCGGCTCGACCGTCGTGTCGGGGATCACGCTGCTGCTCGCGGCCCTGCGGATGAAGATCATGCCGGTGCCGCAGGTCGCGGCGGCCGGGATGATCCTGGAGCACCTCGTCGGCACGGCGATGATCAGCGCCGCCGCGGTCATGACGGGTGCGCTGGCGCAGCTGCTCAGGGGTGGCATGCAGGTGCTCGGGACGCTGGTCAGGAAGCAGCACCAGTTCGGCTTCGTGCTGCCGGAGGGCGCGGCCGCCATCGACTTCGGCCGGGCCACGATCAACGCCAAGAACCTGCCCTCCTTCCAGGAGCCCGCCGCGCCAGGCCAGTTGCCCGCCGGCTACCAGAACTTCGACTGGGTCGTCCCCGAAGTGAACACCACGAAGCCTTGATTGTGGTTAACTCGCACGGATGTGCCCTATGGGAGGGATGGTGTCGGTGACGGATTTCGGGGACTTCGGCAACATCGACATGGAGCGGCTCCTGAGCAGCATGGACGAGCAGCTCAGCAAGTCCGAGGAGCTGCAGAAGGCCATGTCCGCCCTGGTGGGCAGGGGAGAGGACGAAGGGCACCTGATCGTCGTCGAGTACACCCAGGAGGGCCTGCGCACCCTGGACATCCAGCCGAAGGCGATGCGGCTGAGCGCGGCCGAGCTGTCGGAGCGGATCCAGGACGCCATCGCGGCGGCGACCGCCGACCTGAACCGGCAGGCCGACGAGCTGCTGACCGAGATGTTCGGCGTGAGCGGCAACCCGATGCGCATGCTGGAGAACCCCGACCGGGCGCTGCGCGAGGTCCGGAAGGCCGAGGCCAGCTACGAACGTGCCTTCGAGGACGTAATGGGAGAACTCGACAGGATCCGCCGCGAACTGGACCTGTGATTGACCAGGGCGTTTGCTGACATGTCGAGAAGTTGTTACATCTTGGCCATTGAGTCCGCTGTTACTCATGGGGCCTTTGGTGCTTATATGGGTAAGCGACCGAAATGATCGTTACGGAGGTGACGAGTGTCCGAATTCTTTGGGGCAAGCCCGAGCCAGATCAAGGTGGCCTCTGGCCACGTGGTGGACACCGCCCAGTACATCGAGGGTCTGAGGGTGTCGGTTGAGACGACCGCCAACGGTCTCCTCAACACCGGATGGCTCGGCCCGGCGGCGGCCAGGTTCAAGAACGCCATGGTCAGCTGGGACAACTCCATGCGGAACGTACGGACCGACCTGGAGAACATCGCCGACAAGATGGGCGTCAACGCGGTCGTCTACTCCGCGGCCGACGAGGACGTCCAGGCCGGTATGGGCCGCGTCGAGTCCCTGATCAACGTCGACATCAAGTAGGAGGGGGACCGCGGTGTCCGCTGAGCTCGACTTCACCAAAGTCAACTTTGGGCACATGGAGCTCGCCCAGGGCGACTTCATCAAGATCCTCGGCTCCTTCGAGAAGGCCACCGAAGACCTGATGACCCGGCTGAAGAACGACCTGGCCGGCCATTGGGAGGGCCCGGACGGCGCCGAGACGTTCTTCCGGCAGCACGAGCAGAAGTGGCAGGCCGCGGCCGCCCAGATGCGCGGGCAGCTGGACGAGCTGCAGAAGGCCGTCCAGATCGCGAACGAGAACTACCGCGCGGCCGAGAACCGCAACAAGTCCATCTGGTACGACGGCTGACGTTCTCTGCTCGGCCACCCGCGCGGTGGCCGAGCCTGGTGAGGGGAGGATCATGGCCGGGCTCGAACCCGAACCGTGGCCGGGGCTCGACGACACCGACGCCGAGCTCTACTACAACGTGGGCAGGATGCGCGCCATCGCCGACGACCTGGAGATCGCCCTGGCGCTCACACAGGGCGCCGGCGGCAACAGGGACGGCGTCACCGGCTCGGTGGAGACCCTCACGAGGTACTTCGCGCTGGGCGAGGAGCACATTGGGCGGTGGCCGGCGGCCAGCGCCCTCGCGCACAGCGTGGGCAGCACCGGCGCGGACCCCGGCGGCCTGGTGTCGATGGAGGGCCGCGGAGCGCTGCTGACCGCCCTGTACCAGGACTACGTCGAGTGCTGCCAGAAACTGGTCAAGGCGATCAGGGACAGCGCCGACAGTTACGCCAAGACGAACCCGGGTCGAGAGTGAGCAGCGTTGGCTGAGCGCAAGGTCGACATCCGTGACAATTCCCGGCGGCCGAAGAGCGAGCCGGTCACCGCGTCGCGGGAACAGATCGAAGGATGGCTCAAGGCGACCTCCGCCATGGAGGTGCACGACCGGGGCCTGTCCTACAAGCAGGTGGCCAAGGTCATCCGCGGGGTGGCCGACGCGCTGCCCCAGATCGGCAAGGATCTGTCCGGCGCCTGGCGGTCGGACACCTCCGCCCAGGCGCAGCTGGCGCTCCAGCTGCTCAACGCCTCCGGGCGCGAGATCGCCGAAGCCATGGACAAGATGTCCGAGGCGCTGATCCTTTACGGGCGCGACTACCTGCCCAAGGCGATCGAGGAGGTCGAGGCCGCCAAGAACCAGAAGACGGCGGTCCCGGCGCCCTCGCCGGGCGCGGCCCCGAAGCCGCCGTCCGCGACGCCGTCGCCGTCGCACACGCCGCCGGTGCTCGGGCCCGTGACCTCGCACAACCTGCCGGAGCCCGGCCCCGGGCCGACCAAGTCGCCCGCGGAGATGCAGGCCGACGTGGCCCGGCGGGCGCTGGAGAAGCTCAACAACCACATCGTCGACCTGTACGACTTCCGGATCCCGGAGAGCGTCGTCGTCGAGCTGCCCGACGTGAAGCCCGCCGAGGCGCCGGCTCCCGAACGTGACATGCCGCTCACCGACCCCTCGCCGTACACGAAGGGCTCGTACTGGACCGGCGGCGGCCACGACAGCGGCGGCACGGGCGGCTCGACCGGCGGCGGCACGCACGGCGGCTCCGGTGGATCCGGCGGATCGGGCGGCTCCGGTGGCTCGGGCAGCGGCGGTACCGGCGGCCATGACGGCGGCACCGGCACCGACCCCCGCCCAGGGGACCAGACCCCCGGCGGCGACACCCCGGGCGGCGACCAGCCGGACACCCCCGGGACGGACACGCCCGGCTCCGACCAGCCGGGCGGCCAGGGCACCGGATCAGGGACCGGCGGCTCGGCCACCACGGGCGACGGCACCACGCCACCGGTGCTCGACAACAACACCACCGACGACCGCGCCACCCAGCCGCAGGACGTGGACACCCGCGACCCGCGCGCCACCGAGACCGCCGGTTACCACCCGACCACCACCCCCGGGTACCCCGGCACCCCGAACCAGCCGCTCGTGACCCAGCCCGCCTACCCCTCGCCGTCCGCAGGGACGCCCGCGGTGATCGGCGGCCCCGGGTCGTACGTCCAGGGCAGCGCGCCCGCGGCGGCGGCCAGGACGGGCGCGATGGGCGGCGCCGGCATGCCGTTCATGCCGTTCGGCGGCGGCGGCGGACCGGCCCCCGAGGAGGGACAGGTCGAGACCTCGACCCTCCTGAAGGAGGACAACGACGTGTGGAGCCACCAGGAGGGCTCCATCTCACCGGTGATCGGCTAGGGAGGCGGCCATGGCGCTCGAACTGGACAGCAACTGGCCCGGCCTCGACGGGGACAAGGACAACCTCACCAACCGCACGGAGATCAAGCGCATCGCCGGTGAGCTGGGCGAGCTGCTCAAGAAGCTCAAGACACCCTCGCTCCCGCCGGTGACGCAGTTCCTGACCGCGCCGGGGGAGAAGGCCCCCGGGCCGCAGCTGCCCGCGGGTGCCGGCTCGCTGCCCGATCTCCAGCGTTACTGCGCGCTCAGCCAGAACCAGATGGGCGAATGGCCGGCCGCCATGCACTTCGCGCTGGCGGTCAACTCGGCCTACTCCCAGCTGATCGGCGAGTCGGGCTCCACCGGCGGCCTGTACGCCGCCATGGTCGGGCAGGGCGACAGCACGGTGGAGGCGCTGCTCGACATCTCCAAGGCGTCCGGCGGCGCCGAGCAGGCGACCGAGGAAGCCGCCGCGCGGCGGGAGGTCTGACACCCATGGCCGAGCCCAAGAAGCAGACGTTCAAGCTCATCTACAACACCGGCCCGGTCGACACCTCCACCCCGGAGGTGTCGTTCATGGGGAGCATGTTCACCGACACGCTCGACAAGGTCAAGAAGTGGATCGACGCCACCGACCCGGAGTCGGTGAAGCTCGCCGGCCTCTACTACACGCGGGCCGAGACGCTGCTGAACGGCTTCGCCGGTGACCTGAAGACCAAGGCGGCCGAGCTGGCCGAGAACTACACCGGCCCGGCCGCCGTCGAGACGCAGAAGCAGCTCCAGACCCTGCACGCCAGCGTGCGCGAGCTGGCCAGGAAGCTCGGCGAGATGGGCCGCCCGCTCCACGGGTACGGCGAGACGCTGAACTGGGCGCAGGCCAACGTGGTCGAGTCGATGGACCACGACTCGCGTACGGACCGCGACGTGGACTGGGCCGGACGGGTGCCGTTCTACCGGCTGTACCGCGGGGACAAGCGGGCCGTCGAGCACCTCAAGAAGGTCAACGAGCGCATCGTCGAGCACTACAAGCAGCTGCCCGCCGAGGTCCAGACAGCGCTGCCGGACCCGAGCGTCCCCGAGCTCCCGGACTTCAACGCCGGCGGCGGGGACGTGCCGGGCGCCCCGGACCTGAACGGCAAGGGCGGGGCGGGCAACTTCCCCGTGTCCTCGTTCGGCCCGGACGCGGTGCCGGGCGGCCCCGGTTACATCGACGGCAAGGTGCCGGGTGACGGGGGAGCGGGCGCCTACCCGGCGGGCCACTACCCCGACGGCTCCGGCACGAACGGCTCCGGGGTGAACGCCGGCGGCGTCCAGGGCTACGACCCCGGTGACAACCCGTACGGCGGGGCCGACTCCTCGGCCCTGAACGGCGGCTCGCTGGGCTCCGCGCCGAACGCGCCCTCGACCGCCGACCTTCCGTCGGGCACCGGCGACGGCAGCACGAAGCTGGCCGGGTACGACCCGTCCATGTCGGGGATGCCCAACGGCGCCTATCCCACGACGTCGACGGGCGGCTCGCCCTACGGCGGCGGCGTGGGATCGGGGGCCGGCGGCGGCTTCGGAGCGGGCGAGGGCGGGGCGGCGGGCGCCGCCATGCGCGGCGCCGGCGGCGGCACCGGCTTCGTCTCTCCCGGCATGATGGGCGGAATGCCCGCTCGTGGCAGCGAGGGCGGGGAGAAGAACGACAACGAGAACTCGACCTGGCTCGCCGAGGACGACGACGTGTGGGGCGGCCCGGAGGGCACCACGCCGAGCACGCTCACCTGAGGCCGCACTGCGTGCCCGCCCGGCGCCCGGAGCCGCCGCACCACGTCTGCGGGCCGATCCTCGCGACCGGCCCGCTACCCGCCTGCAGGCCGTTCCCCCCGGGGGGAACGGAGGCATGGGGGGCGCCCGGAGGCGCCGCCCCGCTCATGGACGCGCGGTCGCGTCAGCCGCAGTGCTCGAAGGGGCTGTCGTACGCGTTCGAGCCGACCGCGCCGCCCCACTTGACGCAGGTACGCAGGGCCTTGGCCCGGACCGGACCGGCGTAGTACTGGTAGCTGCCCGCGTCGGTGCTCCTGGCCTTGCCCTTGACCTCGAGGTAGGCCCGCACGGCCGCCTTGCCCGAGCCGCTGTTGCGCAGGGTGGTGACGCAGTTCTGGCCGGTGGAGGCCGAGTACAGCAGGACGACCCGGCCCTGGTTGCCGAGCGGCGCGGAGTCGATCTGCTTGTAGCCCGCACCGCAGACCTGCTCGGCCGAGTACGGGTTGCCGCCGCCGGTGCTGGGCTTGCCCGGGTTCGCGGGGGCGGGCGTGCCGCCGCCGCCCTGGCAGTTGTTCGACTTCAGCGTCTGGTGGCTGTAGCCGAAGGTGGTGCCGTTGAACCTGGCCGCCGTGATCTTGCCCGACGACGTGCGCTGCTCGTAGTGCAGGTGGGCGATGATGCCCCTGTACTTGGCCGAGGTGTTGCCCACCTGGCCGACCTGCTGGCCCTGCGCGACGTTCGCGCCCACGGAGACCGTGCGCTTCTTCATGTGGGCGTACAGCGACACGCCGCCGTCGGCGTGCCGGATCTTGACCACGTTGCCGAAACCGTCGGCGGTCCGGTACTCCGACATGATCACCTTGCCGGCCGCGGAGGCCACCACGGTACGGCCCATGTCGTTGTTGCCGTCGCCGTACGAGCCGTTGAAGTCGATCTCGTAGCCACCGGTGTGCGCGCTGCTGTCGTTGCTGTCGCCGGTCCAGGTCTCGCCACACGGGAACGGAAGCTGGTGGACGACGGCGGCGCTGGCGCTGGCCGCGCTCGTGCCGGTGAGGGGCAGCGCGGCGATGCCGCACACGCCCACAATCAGGGTCTTGATCCGCATACGGGAAAGGCTGCCATCCTGATCAACGGCGAGTCTAGATCATTCGCGAAGTGTTCACGCTAAAAGTTGATATTTGTCGATATCGTAGCCAGGACTGTGCAAAACGCAGTTTTCGGACAGGGAGGGTGAGATGGGGGCAGGAGAGAACGCCACCCCTGGTCTGGGGCAAAACCCGTACGGGAGCTCCCTCACCGGAGCGACGATCCAGTTCAAGGACAAGAAGATCAGTGAGCTCGGCGGCGACATGGCCGAGCATGAGCCCGGCATGGGCAAGATCGAGACGAACACGAAGGGGATCCACGTCGACTTCCCAGGGTTCGGGATCGTCGGCATCGGACTGTCCTACGCCCACGATCAGATCAAGGAAGGCGCGACCGGTGCGATCAGCATGGCCAGGAGCGCCCTGCGGGACTACAAGACCGCGCTGGAGCAGCTGGAGAAGAACTACGAGAAGGTCGACAAGGACAACGACGGCCTGATCAGCACGATCGGCGACGACAATCCGGCCGGGCCCGGCGGGCCCGAGGGGCCGGGCGGGCCGGGCGGGCCCGACCTGAGCAAGCTCGGCGGTGGCGGCGGCGGTGGCATGCCGCCGATGGACATCCCGGACGACAAGCTGTCGGACAAGAAGTTCCCCGACGACAAGCTCAAGCTCCCCGACGACAAGCTGCCGAAGGACAAGTTCCCGGACGACAAGTTCCCGACGGACAAGCTGCCGACGGACAAGCTCCCGACGGACAAGCTGCCGGACGACAAGCTCTCTAAGCCGGACTACCCCGACCCCAACTCGATCAACACCGACCTTCCGAAGACGCCGTCCATCGCGGACCAGCTCAACCACAACACCGAGATGCCGGACCTCAAGAGCAACGTTCCCGACCCGTCCCAGACCAAGCTGGCCGGGCTCGACCCCGCCGCCCTGAACTCCGCCATCCCCAGCACCGGCAACATCGCGGGCCGCATCCCGACCGAGTTCCCCACATCCGGCGGCTACGCCGGCTCCTCGGGCAGCAGCGGGACCGTCGCGGGGGCGGGCGCGGCGGGCGCCGGCGGCCTGCGCGGCGCCGGCGCGGCCGGCATGTCGGGCATGCCGTTCATGCCCATGTCGGGCGGCGCGGCCGGCAACGAGCAGAACCGCGAGCGGGAAAAGCCGGAGTACGTACGCGGCGACGAGAACGACTGGCTCGACGACATGGACATCGCACCGCCGGTCCTCGGCGAGTGAGAAAGGGGACGGCGAGATGGGCGAGTACGACAGCGACCGGTGGCGCATCATCACGGCGGCCTCCATGGCCAGCGCGTCCGCCTTGGTGCTGAGCCAGTACCCGATGGCCAGGAACATCGCGCTCCTGATCGGGACGCTCGTGTCCAACCCCGGGGACATCGCCAAGGCGGCCGTGGAGTGGGCGGCGCCCGCCGTCGGCGCGACCGCGGAGCACCTCCCCGAGATCAAGAACGAGCTCGTCAAGCTGAAGACGGTGATCGAGGAGAAGGGGTACTGGAAGGGGCCCGCCTACCTCGTGTTCAGCGAGGCCGTGGACACGTTCGCTGAGCAACTGGACGTCACCTCGACGTACTTCAAGGGCGTCGGCGACGGCATGAACCACATGGCGACGCTCTACCACTGGGCCGTCGAGGTCGCCTGCGTCGTGAGCGTCGCCATGGCGGCACTGGCCGCGTATGAGGTGGTGTCCTACCTCTTCCCCGTGGGCAGGGTCGCGGCCAAGGTCACGATCAGCACCTTCCTGACGGCGCTCGGCACGGCACTCAGGAACATCGTCAGCAAGAAGGTGAAGTCCGTGGCGATGCTGACCGGCCTCCTCGTCATGGTGAACGGCATGTGCGCCTTCATGACCCAGAACATCGACAAGGGACGTCCCAAGCCCGACTTCGCGTCCACTGCCCTGAAATACGCGTCCCCCACCGAAGAGGGGGCGCCCGGCACCCTGCAGCGGAAGAACGGCGGCATGCCGAGCATGAACCTGCCCGGCAGCGGCCTCATCTAGCCCCGCACCCCGTGCGGCGGCCCCGGCCCGGTGTCCGCCGCCGGGCCGGGGCGCCGCTCACTGGGCCGTGACCTGCACCGGCGAGCGCGCCGCCGTCGGGTCGAGCGCCGGGCCCTCCGGGATCAGGTGGACGAGGTTGTAGGGCACCGGCGTGACGTCCTCGGCGCCGTACCCCAGCTTGTTGATCTGGTCCCCGGTCTGCAGCGGGAACTTCCTGCCCTGGTCGGTGAGCAGGAAGTAGGTCTGCATGAACGCCTTCTGGCCGTCCCCGGGCAGCAGGCCGCCCAGCGCCGCGCCTCCGGCGGGCAGCAGCACCTGGTCGAAGTGCTCCTGGTCGCTCCGGGCCGCGGGCACGGGGATGGTCATCGTCGCGCCGACCGTGATCTTCGCCTGCGCCGAGCCGTTCTGCGTGTCGGCGTACACCGCGCACAGCGCCGCCGAGGACGTGACCGTTCTGGGCAGGCTCGTCGGCAGGCCGCCGACCGTGAGGGTCTGGCGGGAGGTCCTGCCGTTCGCGGTGGCGGCGTCGATGTCGATCGGGACGGCGGCGCGCCTGCCGTACGCGGCCTTGGTCCTCGGGTCGGCGAGCAGCAGCGTCGCCTGGGTCAGGTTGACGGGGGCGAGCCCGTCGGCGAGCAGCACGTACCAGCGGTCGGGAGCCCCGCCCATGCCCTTCACGGTGTAGACCTGACCGACCGCCCCCTTGCCGCCCCCGGGGGCGACGGCGCGCCGGCCCAGGCCGGTGATGGGCGGCGGCATGAAGTCGGGGCCGGGAGGGATCGCGTTGATCCAGGTCGAGGGCACTCGTCTGGGATGCGCGTTGAGCGCGCGCACACCCGTGTCGGTCACCTTCATGCGCCGGTCGTTCCAGACCACCCAGCCCTGCTGGCCGTCCGTGACGACCAGCGCCTCGCCGCCCACGGGTTTGCCGCCGACGTCCTGTCCGCCCACCAGCGTGACGTACGGCCCCCGCGCCCCGGCGGCCTGCGCCGGCTCGGTCACGCAGGCCGACCACGGGCCCTTGACCAGCTTCTCGCGGGCCGGAAGGCTGTCCGGCGCGCCCGCGATGCCCACCAGCGGCCCGCGTGGCAGCGTCGCCAGCGACGCGGCGGAGACGTTGCGCACCTTGAAGTCGGTCGCGTCGAGCAGCAGCAGCGCCGAGACGTAGTTGGCCGTCGGCAGCAGCCGCGCCTGCTCCTGGCTGTAGACGTAGGTGGCGCCGGTCTCCTCCTCGACCAGGAGCTGGCCGGCCTCGGTCAGGTTCGTCGCGCCGCCGGGCTTGAGCAGCCCCCAGATGCCGAACACCGCCGCGATGAGCACGCCCACGAGCACGCCGCAGAACATCGCCACGTTGTGCCGCCGCATGGGCGTCTCCGGCACATCGGGCTCAGCCTGCAGCAACGCCATGCCCAGGCGCTGCTGCATCAGCCGATGAGCCTGGTAGAGGTCCTTCCGGGTCTGCATCTCACCTCTCCCGTTTCGCAGGGATCAGCATAGAACGCTCTTGTGTCATGAACCCCTACGGAAGTAGCAAACCCCAATAGAACGCCCACGGAACGAAGGCCACACCCGCCGCGACGAGCAGGCCCAGCCGTACCCGCTCGCCGGTCGCACGTTCCCGCCGCCACCTGCGCGCCACCAGCGCCGTCGCCACGACGGTGGCCACCGCCACGGCCTGCAGCGCCAGCCAGACGAGCGGCCTGCCGAGGAGCATCGGCCCCGGCGCGGCCAGCTTCCCGCCGGTGGAGATCAGATAGAACAGGTAGGCGAACCCGCCGAGCGCCGCCGCGAGCCCTCCGGCGCTGACCACCCGAGCCGCCGCCGTCCCCCCGCCCGGCGTGCCCCGCGCCGCGCCGCGCCCCCGGATCCGCCGGACCACGGCGACCGCCGGATATCCGGCGAACCCGGCCAGGAACAGCGCCAGCACCACCGTCTGCGCGAAGGCCGACTCCCACCACGCCGGAGGCGGCGCCCCGACGGAGTCCTCCGCCTGGACGGGCGCGGGCCCCGACACCTCCGCGACCGGAGCCTGGCCCGAGGTCGCCTTCGCCACCCAGCCGCCCACCAGCTCGGCGTAACCGGGAGCGAGCTCGGGCAGACGCGTGATGCCGCCGTCCGGGGTCACATGAGCCGCGTGATCGGCCTTCGCGAAGAACCGGAACGTGTACCGCCTGTTGCCGCCCTTCTCCAACGCCGCGCGGAACAGCGGCGGCGTCTCGCGGGGCGGGGTCAGCAGGTCGTGCACGCCCCAGATCGCCAGCACCGGCTGCCGTACCGCGGCCAGGACCAGCTCGGAATCGTAGTAGGGCTCAGGGAACATGCCCCCGTCCGCGATCACCCGGTACAGCTTCGGCTCGGCGTGCTCGACCAGCGACCCGCCGACCCCCGCCTTGCGCAACCCGGCCGCCACGGCCCACGACTGCTGCCGCAGGGGCTGCAGCGCGTTGGCCCCGACCACCACCACGAACGCGATGTCCTTGGACTTCGAGGCGGCGAGCGGCGCCACCCACCCGCCCTCGCTGAGCCCCCAGATGCCGACCTTGCCGGGATCGACCCCCGGCTCCTTGCGCAGCGTCGCGACCGCGCCGAGCGCGTCCTCGGCGAGTTGTGCGTACGACCGGTGGAACAGCGAGTAGCCCGCCGAACGCTTGTCGTAGATCAGCACCGTCAGGCCCTGCCGGGCGAAGGCGACGGCCTCACCCAGCAGCTTCTCCCGGCGCGTGCCCGTCCCCGCCCCATGCACCAACACAACCCCAGCCCGCCCGGCCACACCGCTCGAGCCCTCCCCAGCCGGACCGTTCCGCCCCTCCCCGGCCGCGTCGTTCCGTCCCCACCCGGCCACGCTTCCGGTCTGGGCCGTGCCTCCGGTCTGGGCTGTACCCCCGACCTGGGCCGTACCCCCGGACTGGGCCGCGCTGCCGGCGCCGGAGGAGCTGGTCGCGTTGGCGGACAGGCTGATCACGCTGCCATGCAGCTCCAGCCCGCCGCTGCCGGCGAACGTCACGTCATGGACCGTTAGGTCATCCGGAACCGTCAGGCCGCCGGGAACCGCCGGGCCCGTGCGGTCGAGCAGGACCGACCCGACCCCGGCGGCGACCCGTCCTTCACCGGTCGTCGCGGCCTTAGAAACGAGATCGCCGGTCGTTGCGGCGCCCGAAGTGCGGTTGGCGGTCGTCGCGGTCCTCGGGGTGAGGTCGGCGACGGGGGCGGCACGACCCAGTCCGGGCGTACTCAGCCATAACACGGCACCGGCGACGGCGCTGAGGGAGACGGCAGCAGAGGCCGTAAAGACATTTCGCATACTGCCGACAGTAGTCTGCAGAGAGATCTCGGCAAAGACATGTCTGCAGATATCCTTCTCAAGGACTAGCCTGCTCCTCATGAAGGACGACGAGCCCCTGGTGCTCCACGATCCCGACCGGCTCAAGGCCCTGGCCCATCCCATGCGCCGCCGCATGCTGACCCACCTGAACATCCACGGCCCCGCCACCTCCACCACCCTCGGCGAGCTGCTCGGCGCCAAGACCGGCACCACCAGCTACCACCTGCGCCAACTGGAGAAGTACGGCTTCATCGAGGAGATCCCCGAACGCTCCTCCGGCCGCGAACGCTGGTGGCGCCGCGCCAAGCTCCCCAGGGACATCCGCCTCCCCGAGCCCGGCGACCTCGGCCCGGAGGATCAGGCGGTCCTGATCGAGTTCCACCGGATCGGGCTGGAGGAGGACCGCGCCCTGCTGGACCGCCTCCCCGCCGCCTTCCAGGCCGACCCCGACTGGGTGAAGGGCTCCCGAGGGCTCGCCCGCATGACCAAGGACGAGCTCAGGGAGTTCCACGACGCCTATGTAGCCCTGCTCCTGAAATACGGCCACCCCGCGGACGAGGCCCCACCCGACGCCCGCCCCCTGTACGTCCGCATGTACACCCTCCCCGCCGACGACTCCTGACCCCAAACCCACACACCACCCCAGAACCCCCGCGGTCCACACGTGGCGGGGACTCGAAAGGCCGGCGCGGAGCGGCGCGGGGCCTGCATGCCTTCCCGTCCGACGAGCCCGATCCCGGAAGCCAGGCATGGGCCTGCGAACCTGCGTCGGCTGGCACGCGGTGGGGACTCGGGAGGGCTGGCTCTGGGTGGGCAGGGACGTACACCGTCCCGTCCGACGGACCTGATCCCGGACGCCAGGCATGGGCCGCCGGACCTGTGCGGCTCACATGTGGGGATGGGGGTGGAGAGCCGGCCTACGAGCCTGGTCCGCAGATTTCGCGAACCGGCTGCCATACCCGCGCGGCTCACATGGGGGTGGGTGGGGGAACGATGGGGCTGGCTCGGGGTGGGCGGGCATGTACGCCTTCCCGGCCAGCGAGCCTGGTCCCCAATTTCGCGCACCGGTCACCGGTCCCGCTCGGTTCGCGAGGGGGGCGACGCGGGAGGGGCCACGTGGCGATGGCTGAGTGGTTCGGGGGCGGGAGGCTCGGTGGGCGGCTTGGGTGGGTGGGGTCAGGGGGTGTCTGGGAGGGCTGTTTGGATGGGGGTGATGTTGCCGGTGGTGACCAGGAGGCCGCGGCCCGGAGGGCCGCCGCCTGCGCCGCGGGGCAGACGGATGCTGAACAGGTCGCCGTCGGTCGGGCCCTGGACCGCCAGAAGCACGCCCGTACGGGACTTGCGTGCCTCCGCCACGAACCCGCGATAGGCGACCGCCAGGTCACCGGTGGAGCCGGCGATCAGCAGGCCGTGATCACCGTCCCTGCCCGAGCGGAGCACCTCCTCCAGGGACGTGCCCAGCGGTGAGTCCGGGTTGACCAGCTCGGCGTCGTCCACGACCACGACGTACTGGCCCAGGTCCGCGACCAGTTCGGGGAGGTTGGCGGCGTTCCCGTCCAGGACGGCCACGGCGTCCGGCAGGTCGCGCAGCGGGCTTCGTCTGGGGGCGACGGCGACGACCGGCGTGCCGGCGGCGATGAGCGATCGCGCCGCCGTCACCAGGACGGACGACCGCCCCGACCGCGACGGCCCCGCGATCACCGCGCCCGGCCCGTGGGCCAGCAGGTCGACGCCGAGCGGGGCGAGCGCGTCCCCACCCGCGCCGACCAGCGCCCACAGCGGGGACGGCGGAGTGAACGCCGGATCGAGGTCCATCGTCTGGGACGCGGTGACCCGCATCGGCAGCGCGTCGACGCGCAGCGGTTGTTCGCCCTCGCCGCGCCGCCCCCCACGCCCGGCGGCCTGCGGGCTCGCGCCGCGGGCCAGGGCCTGCAGCGCGGCGACCTGGGCGGGGCCCGCGGGGTCGGCGGAGAGGAGGGCGATGTGGTGTTCGGTGATGCCGTGCTCGCCCAGCGACACGGCGCGCCCCGGAGGCATGGACGCGGGCAGGCCCTTGAGCGGGAACCCGGCCAGCCCGTAGTCGGACGTGTCGGACAGGCGCAGCAGCAGGCGGTCGTCGAAGACCGTCGAGACCTGGCCGAGCAGGCCGGACCGGTCGCTGGTGACCACCGCGCGCAACCCTACTGCCGGGCCCTCGCGCAGGAGCTGGAGCAGGGCTTCGATCAGGCGGCCGTAGTCGTAGCTCTCGAACGCGGCGACGAAGCCCTCCCAGCGGTCGAGCATGAACACCAGCCACGGCAGGCGGTGACCGGCCTGGCGGTATTCGGCGAGCGAGGCGTGGCCCGCCTCGGCCAGTAGTTGCTGGCGGCGGCCCACCTCGGCGCGCAGGCGGCCGAGCAGGCGCTCCACCCGTTCGATCTGGTCGCGGGTGACGACGGCGCCGCAGTGGGGCATCGCCATGACGGGCAGGAGCGCGCCCGAGCCGCAGTCCACCGCGTGGACGTGCACGTCGGCGGGCGACGTCCGGGCCGCGATGGCGCCCGCGATCGTCCGCAACGCCGTCGAGCGGCCGCTGCGCGGGGCGCCCGCGATCAGCAGGTGGCCGCCGTTGGCCAGGTCGAGCGCCAGCGGGCAACGATCCTGCCGCCACGGACGGTCGGTCACCCCGAACGCCAACGGCGCCACCTCCCCGAAGCCCCCACCACTCCCCTCGTACGGCGGGCCGGCGAGCTCGGCTTCGAACGAGCCCTCCGAGGAGGCGGTCACCGGCGGAGTGGCGGGCAGGTCGAGCACCAGATGAGTGGGCAGGGGGTCGAGCCACGGGCTCGGCTGGGCCGGGACGCCCGCCAACCGGCCGGCCTCGACGAGCGCGTCGGCGACCAGGCCGAGATCGGTGACCGCCGACTCCTCCGCCGGCTCGGGAGGCGGCGGAAGCGGCCTGCCGAGCGAGCGCCAGTCCACGTCGAGCACCCGAACCCGCCCGACCGGCGCGCCGGCGGACGGAACGCGCGCGGGGCTGCGCCCGCCCACCCTGGCCGTCTGGACGGCGATCGCCGCCCCCACCCCCGACCGCACGTAACACCGGCCAGGGGTGGACTTGGAGATCGCGGCCGCGTCGGGCAGGTCGATGACGTCGGTGGACTCGGCGGGCTCGGTCACCCGCAGCGCGATCCGCAGCGACGTGTTTGCCTGGATGTCGGCCGTGACCACGCCGGCCGGCCGTTGGGTGGCCAGGATCAGGTGGATGCCCAGCGAACGGCCCCGCCGTGCGATGTCCACCAGACCGGCCACGAAGTCGGGCAGCTCGGCCACCAGCGCGGCGAACTCGTCGATGATCAGCACCAGGCGCGGCATGGGCGCCTGGCCGGTGTAGTCGTCGATGTCCTTGGCGCCCGCGGCCAGCAGCAGGCGTTCCCTGCGCCGGATCTCGGCCGCCAGCGAGTCGAGAGCCCGCTGGGTCAGGTGCCCGTCGAGGTCGCTGACCATGCCGACGGTGTGCGGCAGGCGTACGCAGTCCTTGAAGGCCGCGCCGCCCTTGTAGTCGATCAGCACGAACGTGAGCTGGTCGGGCCGGTTGGCCACCGCCAGCGAGCAGATCAGCGTCTGCAGCAGCTCGGACTTGCCCGCGCCGGTGGTGCCGGCGATCAGCCCGTGGGGGCCGTCGAGCTTGAGATCGACCGAGAACGGGCCGTCGGGGCCGACGCCGATCAGCGCCTCGGTCGTGCCACGGGCCCGCCACCGGCCGGCCAGCTCCTTGCCGGAGGGGTCGGGCATGCCCATCAGGTCGAGCAGCCGGACGGCTCCGGGCAGGTTGCCCGACGGATCGTCCCGGCTCACGTCGCGGATGGGGGACAGGGCCCTGGCCAGTCGGTCGCACCAGGCGGCCGAGACCAGGTCGCCCAGCACCGGCCCGATCACGTCGAGACCGCCGCCGAGCAGGCGTACGAGGCCGTCGGAGCCGCACGCCGCCACCGTCTGGCACTCCTCGGGCAGCAGCCGCTGGTCGTCGTCGATGGCCAGGGTGAACACCCCGGACCGGGGGCCCTGCCGCAGGACCTGGGGCATGTTGGGCAGGCCGCGCAGGATCTGGGCGCCGTCGAGGATCACCAGGACGTCATGGGGACGGACGTCGTAGGAGGAGAAGCTGGGTTTCTCGGGGCCGCCCAGATCGTCCCAGCCTGTGGGGATCTTGCCGAACTCGGGGATGGCGGTGTTCTGGCGTTCGTCGATGAGCGCGGCCAGCTCGGCGACGCGGCGGGCGGCCGACTCGGGGTCGGTGCCGACCAGCGCCACGCAGTCTTCGCCCGCGCGCGGGGCGCAGTGCGGCAGCCAGCGCGTCCAGCCCCAGCGGCGTTCGCCGTCGGCGCGCGCGGACACGACCACGATGGCCAGGTCGCGCGGGCTGTGCAGGGTGGCGGCCTGGGCGATCAGCCAGCCGGCCAGGCTGGTCGCGGCCCCGCGCGGGCCGGTGACGCCCGCGACGCCGAGCCGGCGCATGGCCAGCGCCACCGGCACGGCGCGGCAGAGCGGCGGCTCGATCGGACCGCCCTGCTCCTCCGACAGGTCGAGGTTGGCGGGCAGGTCGGCGAGGCCGACGCGCAGCCGCAGCGAGTCGGCGTCATGGATGCGCCGCTCCCACAGACGCCTGCGCGGCCCGGTCGCCGTGAGCAGGACCTGGGCCGGGTCGGGGGCGTCGGACCTGCGCGCGGCCTCGTCGGCGGCCCTGGCCCGCTCGACCTCCTCGTCGTAGGCCCGGACGCGTTCGCCGAACTCCTTGAGCGCCTGCTTGTGCTTCTTCCTGCCGTGGCGGCGGTCGCTGACCCACTGGCCGATCATGATGATCGGCGTCATCAGGGCGACGAGCAGGTAGTAGGGGGCGTGCAGGGCGAAGGCCAGCGTCACGCCGAGCACGGCGGGCAGGAGCGCGGCCAGCAACTGCAGCCGCATGCCCTCGGACCTGGTCGGCTCCTTGGGCTTGACGAACCTGCGCTCCGGCTCGGCGCGGCGCAGCCGGGGCGGCCGGTTGTAGGCGAGCCCGCCCTCGCCCCTGGGCGCGAGGTGGGCGTCCTTCGGCTCGATCGAGGTCAGTACGAACACCGAGGACCCGCAGGTCAGCACCGCCTGGTCGGGCCACTCGGCGGACCCGGTGAGCGCCCTGCCGTCGAGCTCGGGCACGTCGCCCTGTTCGGCGGCGAGCTCGGCCGCCTCCCGCTCGGCGACCCGCGCGGTCAGCTCGGCGACCTCCTCGGCCCACCGCCCCTTCAGCTTGAGCCTGGAGGTCTGCCCGGGGCTCTGCCGGTGCGCCCGCTCGACGGTGATCGCGTCAGGCGTCACCCGCACGGCGACGGCCTCGGCGGCCAGGAGGGGGTCGGCGACGGCCATCGCGCAGGTCGGGTCGGACCCGATGACGTGCACGCCCAGCCCCAGCCGGTGGACCGCCCCCGCCGCCGGGCCGCCGATCACGCGGACCTCGGCCACCCCGCCGGGCTCCTCGACCACGGTGGCGCGGGCCAGGCGCGGATCGAGCGTGACCTTGTCGCCGTCGCGCAGGACGGCCGCCGCCGGCGCCCGCGGATCGAGCGGACGCCCGTCACGCCAGAGCAGCGCGCCGGAATCACCGGGGACGTCGGCTGGGACGTCGGCCGGGACGTCGAGCCGGTCGGGGACGCGCGGACGGGGGATGCGCGCCTCGGCCCGGCCCCGCACCCCGGCCTCGGGCGCCAGGCCGTACGGCGCGCGCGTCCGCGGCAGGTGGACGACCTTCGCCATGGACGTGCGCCCGCTCAGCGCCTCGGTCACCCCGGCCACCGTGGCGCCGCCGTCGCCGTCGATCACGACGTCACGGTCGCCCTGCTCGCCGAGCACGGTGAGCATGATCCGCATGTGCCGTCTCCTCGCTCGACCTCGGGCGCCAAGGTAGCGCCAGAAGCGAGAGTAGGCGTCCCGGTTGACGCCACCGGCATGAGAACGCGGTTCTGTGGATAACCCGCGCGCCTAACGTCACGATCAAGCCTGAAAAAACTGTGATTACTGCGACTCAAGATAAAACTGTGACCAGCATGCCGATAAATCGGTATTCGTCAACTTGGTAGAGACAATAGGCATCGATTATTCCGGGTTGACATCACGCCACCTGCGAAACAAGCATGGGTCCTCGCATTCCGCCCACGCCTCACCCGGCCGCCCCACATAATGGGCGTGAATTCCGCATTTCACAATGGGAGCCCCCCACCCATGAGGACCAGTGAAAAACCTGTCGCCGACAACGCGGCGGCGGGGTTGTCCGGCCCGGCCTCGCGCAAGCTCCCCGTGCCCCCACGCGAACGCAAGCCGGCCCTCGCCGCGCTGGCGGTCCTGCTCATACTCGGCGGAGCGCTGGCCACCACGCTGCTCGTGCTGCGCAGCGGCGACCGCGTCTCCGCCATCAGGATCACCCAGCAGGTCGGCGCGGGCCAGAAGTTCGACGAGGGCATGCTCGAAGAGGTGAAGATCGCCTCGGACACGGGTGTCGACTACGTCGCCTGGTCCCGGCGGTCAGAGGTGATCGACAGCTTCGCCGCGGTCACCATCCTGCCGGGCACCCTGCTGACCAACCAGATGGGCAGCAAGGCCAGCGACGAACTGGGCCCGGGAAAGGCGACCGTCGGCCTCGCCCTCAAACCTGGCCAAATGCCCGCCGGCATTCAACAGGGCGACCGCGTCCAGGTCGTGTACGTGCCGAACCGGACGGCTCAAGGGCAAAGCCGCGTACTCGCCGAGAGCGCGCTCGTGTTCAGCACCGGCGACAAGAACCGAACCGGCGGTAATTCCGGGCAGATCACCGTGATCGTCGATTCGTCGGACTCACCGCAAATACTCGCCTATGCCTCCAGCGGAGAGATCGCGGTGGCCGAGCTCCCGGGAGCGCGCTGACGTGGCGCTGATCGTTCTGGCCGCCGACAAGGGCGCGCCCGGCGTGACCACCGCGGCCACCGCCCTCGCGGCGGTGTGGCCGCGGCCCGTGCTGCTGGCCGAGTGCGACCCGGCCGGCGGCGACCTCGCCTACCGGCTGCCCGCCGCCGACGGCGGCGTGCTCAACCCGGGCAAGGGCCTGCTCACGCTCGGCGCGACCGCCCGCCGGGGCCTCGAACCCGCTCAGATCCACCAGCACACGCAGAAGATCATCGGCGGGCTCGACGTGCTGGCCGGGCTCACCCACGGCGAGCAGGCGGCCGGGCTCACCTGGCTCTGGGGCCCGCTGGGCAGGTCGCTGGCCGCCATCCCCGACGCCGACGTGATCGCCGACTGCGGCCGCCTGGGCTCCCACCCCCAGATCGCCGACCTCCTCGCCGAGGCCGAGCAGGTGCTCCTGCTCACCAGGGCGACCCTCGACCACGTCGCTCACCTGCGCGAACGCCTCCAGATCACCAAGGCGCACGGCGTCGTCGTGATCGCCGACCCGCGCAACTACCGGGCCTCGATCGAAGACGTGCGCAGGATCGTCGGTCCCATCGTCCAGTTCGTCCACGGGCTGGCCCACGATGCCAAGGGCGCCGAGCTGCTGCGCGGACAGTGGGGCGGCCGGCTCGACCGGTCCCTGCTCATCCGTACGGCCCGGGACCTCGCCGCGAGGCTGGTGAGCCACCGATGATCGACCACTCGCTCGTCAAGCGTTTCCGCCAGGAGGTCGGCGACCGGCTGGCCCAGCAGCGCCGGATCGACCAGGCGAGCGGCGTCCCGCCGATGTCCGGCGAGGACGAGCGCCAGTTCGCCAGGGCGCTGATCTCGCAGGTGCTGGAGGAGCACGCGCGCAACGAGATCGGCCTCGGCCGCACGCCGCCCACCATCGAGGAGGAGGAGGCCCTCGCGGCCGGCATCCACGCCGCGCTGTTCGGCGTGGGCCGCCTCCAGCCGCTGCTCGACGACCCCGAGGTCGAGAACATCGACATCAACGGCTGCGACCGCGTCTTCGTCAGCTACGCCGACGGCCAGGAGCTCATGCACGACCCGGTCGCCGAGTCCGACGACGAGCTGGTCGAGCTGATCCAGATCCTGGCGGCGTACTCGGGGCTGTCCAGCAGGCCGTTCGACACCGCCAACCCCCAGCTCGACCTGCGGCTGCCCGACGGCTCCCGGCTGAGCGCGGTCATGGACGTCACCGTGCGCCCGGCCGTGTCGATCCGCCGCTCCCGCCTCGGCAAGGTCTTCCTGTCCGACCTGACCGGCAACGGCACGATCAGCCCGGAGATCGGGAGGTTCCTGACGGCGGCCGTCGCGGCCCGCAAGAACCTCATGATCGCCGGATCCACCAACGCCGGCAAGACCACCCTGCTGCGGGCGCTGGCCAACGAGATCCCGCCCAGCGAGCGCCTGATCACCGTCGAACGCGCTCTTGAGCTGGGCCTCGACCAGTTCCCCGAGCTCCATCCCAACGTGGTCGCCTTCGAGCAGCGCCTGCCCAACTCCGAGGGCCAGGGCGAGATCTCCATGGCCGAGCTGGTCAGGCGCTCGCTGCGGATGAACCCCAGCCGCGTCATCGTCGGCGAGGTGCTGGGCGACGAGATCGTCACCATGCTCAACGCGATGACCCAGGGCAACGACGGCTCTTTGTCCACGATCCACGCCAACTCCAGCATGGAGGTCTTCAACCGCATCGCCACCTACGCCCTGCAGGCCGGCGAGCGCCTGCCCATCGACGCCACCCACATGCTCATCGCGGGCGCGATCGACTTCGTGGTCTTCATCGAGAAGCGCAACGACTACCACGTCGGCGGCACCCTGCGCCGCTACGTCTCCAGCATCCGCGAGGTCAACGGCTGCGACGGCCGCGTGTTGTCGAGCGAGGTGTTCGCGCCAGGGCCCGACGGCACGGGCGTCCCGCACGCGCCGGTCTCGTGCCTGGAGGAGCTGGTCGCCCACGGCTACAACCCGGGAGGCTGGTGAGGATGGCGTTCGACCTCGACCCGCTCGCGATGGTGGCGGGCGCGGCCGCGGGCGGCGGCCTCTTCCTGTTCTTCCTCGCCCTGTACGGCCTGCGCCGCCGCCCGTCCCAGCCCAGACGCCCGCTCGTCAAGATGCTCACCACCCGCACCGCCGTCGCCGCGGTGGCCGCCGGCCTGGTCCTGGTGGTCACGGGCTGGCCGGTCATGGCGGTGGGCACGGTGCTGCTCGTGTTCGCCTGGCGCGGCCTGTCCGGCGGCGCGGCCGAGGAACGCGCCGCCATGCGCCGCCTGGAAGGGCTGGCCGCCTGGACCGAGTCGCTGCGCGACACCATCGCCGGGGCGGCCGGGCTGGAGCAGGCCATCCCGTCCTCCATCAGGGCCGCCGCGCCCACGCTCCGGCCCCACCTGCGGGCCATGGTCGACCGCCTGCACACCCGGATGGCGCTGCCGGAGGCGCTGTCCCGCTTCGCCGACGAGCTCGACGACCCCTCGGCCGACCTGGTGATCGCCGCGCTCATCCTCAACTCCCGGCTGCGCGGCCCCGGCCTGCGCGACGTGCTCGGCGCGCTCGCCGTCTCGGCCCGCGAGGAGCTCGACATGCGCCGCCGCGTCGAGGCCGAGCGCCGCTCGACCAGGCGCAGCGTGCAGATCGTGGTGATCACGGCGCTGGTCTTCGCCGGGCTGCTCATCCTGTTCAACCCCGCCTACGTCAGCGAGTACGGCTCCACCCTCGGCCAGGCCGTGCTCGTGGTCGTCGGCGGCCTGTTCGGCGCCGGGTTCGCGTGGATGCGGCGGCTGGCCAGGTTCGACAAGCCGACCCGGCTGCTCATGGGGGGAGGCGGCCATGGTTGAGGGCGTGCTGGCCGGATCGGTGCTCGGTCTCGGCCTGTTCGTGCTGGTACGCGCGTTGTTCCCGGCCCGTCCCGGGCTGGTGGCGCGGCTGCTGGCGCTCGACGCCGTGCGCGAGGACGCCGACGCCCCGCGCATCCAGCTCCTGCTGCCCGAGGAGGAGGTCAGCGCCTTCCGCCGCGGCCTCGGCGCCCGCCTGGCCCGCCTCTACGGCGCCCGCGGCTGGGAGGCCCGCTCGGTCAAGTCCGACCTGGCCCTGCTCGGACGCTCGTTCGAGGCGTTCCTGGCCACCAAGGTGCTGCTCGCCGCGAGCGGCCTGCTGGCCTTCCCGATCCTGCTCGGCTGGCTGGCGCTCATGGGGTGGGGCGTGTCGTTCACGGTGCCGTTCTGGTCGGCCGTGCTCGTGGCGCTGCTCTTCTTCTTCCTGCCCGACCTGCAGATCCGCAAGGAGGCCGCGGCCATGCGACGCGACTTCCGGCACGTCGTGGGCGCCTTCCTCGACCTGGTCTCGATGAACCTGGCGGGCGGACGCGGCGTGCCCGAGGCGCTGATGATGGCCGTGTCGGTCAGCGGCGAGCAGCCCAACTGGGCGATGGGCCGCATCCGCGACGCGCTCGGCGGCGCCCGGATCGTCGGCATCACCCCGTGGCAGGCGCTCGGCCAGCTCGGCGAGGAGATCAACGTCGACGAGCTGCGCGACCTGTCGGCCGCGCTCGGCCTGGTGGCCGACGACGGCGCCAAGGTGCGCGCCTCGCTCACCGCCAGGGCCGCCACCCTGCGCCGACGCGAACTGGCCGAGATCGAGGGACGCGCGGGCGAACGTTCGCAGTCGATGCTCGTGGCCCAGCTCCTCCTGTGCGCCGGTTTCGTGATCTTTCTCAGTTTTCCCGCCGCGATGAAGATGTTGGGGGCCTGATGAACCATCCCTGGATCGTCTATCTCACCGCCTACCTGGGGGTGCGGATCCAGCGCGCCCGCACCGCGCCCAGCAGGGGCGCCTCCGCCGTCGAATGGGTGATCATCACGGCCATCATCGCGGGCGTCGCGCTCGGGCTGGCCACGCTGATCAAGACCCTGGTCGAGCAGAAGTCCAGCGAGATCCAGGGCACGTTCGGCGGTGGCGGCGGCGGTGGTGGCGGAGACTCGTGAGCGGGGCGCGACCGTGATCGAGCTGGCGTTGCTGATGCCGGTCATCCTCGCGGTCGCGCTCCTCGTCGTGCAGGTCGCGCTCTGGTTCCACGGTCGCCAGATCGCCGAGGCGGCGGCCAGGGAAGGCGCGCGGGTGGCCAGGTCGGCGCCGTTCGACTCGGGCGACTGGCAGGGCGCGGCCACGGCGAAGGCCACCGACATCGTCAAGGCCGTCGGCCCCCGGCTGCTGGAGAACGCCGCGGCCACCACCTCCGAGCGCGACCCCGACCAGCGCTTCGTCACGGTCACGGGCAGCGCCGTGCAGGTCGTGCCGCTGCTGCCGCCGCTCACGTTCACGATCACGGCGACCGCGGGCGGGCCGATCGAGTGCTTCCGTCCCGACAACGGTGGTGATGACTGCCGATGAAGCCGGGCGAGCGGGGCTCGATGGCCGTGGAGACGGTGATGCTCGCCCCCGTCTTCCTGCTGTTCCTCATGTTCCTGGTCGGGGCGGGGGTGCTGGTGGAGACGCAGGGGCGGGTCAACGGGGCGGCCAGGGACGCCGCGCGGGCGGCGTCTGTGCAGCGTGGTTTCGACGACGCCGGCGCCGCGGCGGAGAGCACCGCCAAGAGCGTGCTCGACGACAAGTGCGGCGCCACCGCCGTGAACCTGGACGGATCCACCTGGGAGGCGGGCGGTCAGGTGCAGGCGGAGGTGACCTGCGAGCTCGACCTCGGCTTCCTGGGGTTCGGCGGCACCAAGCGACTGACGGGCACCGCCGTGGTGCCCCTGGAGCAGCTCGTCAGGAGGGAGCCGTGAAGGCGGGGGAGCGGGGGTCCATGTCGGTCTTCACCGTGCTCTTCTCGGTCGTGGTGTTCCTCCTGGCCGGGCTGCTGGTCGACGGCGGCGCGGCGATCAACGCCCGGCTGCGCGCCGCCGACGTCGCCGAGCAGGCCGCGCGGGCGGGCGCGGACAAGATCGACGTCGACCGCCTGCGCACCGGCGGCGAGGTCGCCCTGCTGGACGAGGGCCAGGTCTGCGCCAGGGCCGACGAGATCGTCGCGGCCCAGGGCGGCGACGGCGTGGCCCGCGGCTCCTGCTCGGTCGAGCAGCAGCAGGTGACGGTCAGCGTCTCGGTGCGGTGGGAGGCGTTCTTCCTCGGGGCCCTCGGGTTCCCGGGCTCGGAGATGAACGGCGAGGCCACGGCCGCCCCGGAAGCCAGGTAGACCGATTCCCGCCACTCGGTGGCCGGGGCAACGCACGAGGCAGGACGCTGGACGGAAGAAGGGAGCGGCGATGCCGACGCGAGAGCCGACGCGAGAGCCGGCGCGTCCCCCGGGGCGGCACCAGCCCAGGCGGCCGCCTGCGCGCATCCCGGCCAGGCGCACCTTCGGCGACGTGCTCGCCGGGCTCGCCGCGCTGGTGGCGCTGGTGGCGTTGGTGGGCGGGGTGCCGTACGCGCTGCTCATGTTCGCCGGGCCACCGGTCACGGCCGAGATGCTCGACCTGCGCTTCTTCACCGCCGAGGCCGGGCCGAGCACGATCCAGGCCGTCCTGGTGCTGCTGGTGTGGCTGGCCTGGTTCCAGCTCTTCGTGTGCGTGCTGGTCGAGGTGTACGCCGGTGTCCGAAGGGTCGGGATGCCCGCCCGCGTACCGCTGTCGGGCGGCACGCAGGCGCTGGCCAACAAGCTCGTCGGCGCGGTGCTGCTGCTATTCACGGCCGGGGCCATGATCGCGCCCATCGCGCGGATGGCCGCGCCGCCCGCCGCGCCGCCGGTGACCGCGGTCGCCTACTCCGCGCCGATCGTCGAGCAGACGCTGGAGACCCACAAGACCAAGAAGGTGTACGTCGTGCAGCCCCCGCACGGGCGGCACCACGAGAGCCTGTGGGAGATCGCGGAGAAGTGCCTGGGAGACGGCCGCCGATATCCCGAAATCTACCGACTCAACCAGGCCAAGGAGCAGCCGGACGGCACCCGCCTGCGCATGGCCGACCTGATCAGGCCCGGCTGGGTGCTCGACATGCCGGACGACGCCAGGAACGTGCACATCGTCCCCACCGGCCAGTCCCGCGAGCAGACGTTGCGCGAGCACCCCGGCGTGGCCCACACCCGCGCCCAGCCCGACGCCCGGCAGCACGCCGCCAAGAAGGCCACGGAGGGCAAGAGCACCGAGAAGAGCGAGAAGGACCAGGCCAGGCACCGCAAGCCCGACGTCCGGCAGGACCAGCCCGAGATCACCATCAGGGAGGCCCAGAGCCTCGACCTGATCGACTACCTGGCCGGGGCGTCGCTGGCCGCCGCCGGGCTGCTGGCCCTGCTGGCCAGGAGGCGGCGGGAGCAGTTGTGGCGCCGGGTGTTCGGGCGCCGGATCGTCCGGCCGCGCGACGACGCCGCCCAGGCCGAGGTCGCGCTCAGGCTGGGCGGCGACGCGCCGGGCGCGCGCATCCTCGACATCGGGCTGCGGCTGCTCGGCGCCGAGCTGGCCGCCCAGCACCGCACCCCGCCCACCGTCTACGGCGCCCACCTGTCCCCGCGCACGCTCGACCTGTGGATCCACCCACCGGACGACGACCCGCCCGAGCCCTGGACGGCCCAGGACGGCGGCCAGGTGTGGCGCCTGCCCGCCCACGAAGGCCGCCTGCTGGAGGAGCAGGCGGGCGGCGCGCCGTACCCGGGGCTGGTCTCGATCGGCACGGACGCGAGCGGCCGGGTGCTGATCGACCTGGAGGCCGCGCAGGGCCTGATCAACATCCGCGGCCCGCAGACCACCGCGGCGCTGGCCGCGCTCGCCGTCGAGCTGGCCACCAACCGCTGGTCCGACCGCATGCGCATCACGCTCGTCGGGTTCGGCGAGGAGCTGACCGCGATCGCCCCCGACCGGATCAGGGCCGTCGGCGGCCTGGCCGAGGTGCTGCCCGAGCTGGAGGCGACCGCCGCGCCGCGCAGGGAGGTGCTCACCGGACGCGTCTCCGGCAGCCCGCGCGAGGCCCACTACCTGCTGTCGGCCGTGGCGCCCACGCACGAGGAGGCCCGCCGCCTGGCGCTGCTGGCCCGCCGGGACACCGCCGGGTACGTCCTGGCCGGCGACGTCCCGCACGCCACTTGGACGCTGGAGATCGGCGACGACGGCCGGGCGCGCATCGCCGAGCTGGGCTTCGAGGTCGAGGCCCAGCTCCTGCCGCGCCGCCACTACAAGGCGCTGGTCGACCTCTTCCGCACCGCCGGACGGCTCGAGGGCGAGGCCTGTCCCGAGGCCGAGCCGCTGGAGGGCCTGCACCCGCCCGCCGTCGAGATCAGGATGCTCGGCCCGATCGAGATCGCCGGGCTCGCGCCCCTCGAAGAGGGCCGCATGGCGCTGGCCACCGAGCTGCTGATCTACCTGGCCACGCATCCCGGCGGCGTGCACCCCGTCGTGCTCGGGGGCGTGTTGTGGCCGCGCGGGGTGCAGACCATGGTCAGGGACGCCACCATTGCCCGCGTCGCCGACTGGCTCGGCCCCGAGCACCTGCACGTCGACGAGGCCGGGCGGCTCAGGCTCGGCCCCGAGGTCCGTACGGACTGGGCCCTGTTCCGCGAGCTGGTCCGCCGCTCCCAGCACGACCCGACGGCCCGCACCGTCCTGCTGGAGAAGGCGCTCGGCATGGTACGCGGCCCGCTCCTGGCCAACCGCCCGTCCGGCCGGTACGCCTGGCTGGCGGCCGACGACCTGGAGTACGACGTCGCGGCCGGCGTGGCCGACGCGGCCCACCGGCTGTGCGAGCTGCGGCTGGCCCAGGACGAGCCGGACGCGGCGGTGGCGGCCGTCCGCGCGGCGTTGCTGCTGGCGACCGACGACGAGGGGCTCTGGCGCGACCTGCTGCGGGCCACCCACGCCACCGGGGACGCCGTCCGCATGCGGGCCGTGGTCGAGGTGCTGACCCGCAGGGCCGCCTCCCACCCGTACGGCGGCGGGATGGCCCCGGAGACCGAGGCGTTGATCGAGGAACTGCTGCCCTCGTGGCGCATCCACGTGGTGAGGGAGTCGTCCGCATGAGACGTATGACGGTGGTCGCGCTCGTCCTGCTGGTGGCGGGGTGCGGGCAGGCCGAGCGGCCGTACACGCCGCAGCCGGGCCCGTCCGGGACCGCCGGGGCGACCGCGACGGCGCCCTCGACGGCGGGCTCGGCGCGGCCCTCCGCCGACGCGCCCGGCGTCGAGACGGTCGAGGTCGGCGGCGGGAAGTTGCGGGTCGACATCGACTGGCCCGCCCGGCGCGACCCGCTCATGCGCGTCATCACCGACTGGTACCTCGCCTCCCGCAAGGTGATGGTCTCGGGAAGCGATCGATACCTGAAGGATCTGGATCTCGAACTCCAGGCGGTGCGCCAGGCGTATGACGGAGTACGCCGGTACACCGAGGAGGACAGAAGGGTGAAGGGCGTCGCCAGGCTGTACGGCCTGCGGGTCACGAAGGTCCTGGACAAGGGCGCGCAGGTCGACACCTGCGTGGACGAGTCGAAGGTACGCGTGGTCAGCGCGAGCAGCGGCGAGGCCGTCTCGCCCCAGCCCTCCATCATGCGCGCCCCCTACCTCCAGAGGGCCCTCGCGCACCGCGGCGACGACGGCGTGTGGCGGATCCGGGAACTCCTCTATGACAAGGAAGGATGCGCGCGATGAACCGCGTGATCTCGCTGGCCACCGCGGCCCTGATGCTGCTGGGCCAGCTCGACGACCCCGGCGAGACGGCCGGCAGCCCCATCGAGCACGGCCGGACCAGAGGGATCGAGCTGCGCAACTCCAGGATCGTCATCTCCGGCAACGGCGCCAAGGGCGGCAGCGCGGACGGATACGTCCTCAAGCGCCCCTGCTGGTACGAGCCCGGCATGACGGGCGCCGAGATGCTGAAGTCGCAGGAGGCCCTGCGCGACTACTGGTTCAGGTACACCAAGGACGCGTCCGAGGAGGGGTTCCAGGAGTTCCTCAAGCAGTTCAAGGACAAGGTCGGCAAGGACGGGCGCTGGTGGGGCCCGGCGTACGACGCCTCCGACCCGAAGGGGCAGGTCTGCTTCGCGGCGCTCGACCCGTTCGTGTTCGTGCCGCCGGGCACGACGCCGCCCGCCGGGATCACGATCCGGGAGCTCGCCGAGATCGCCAGGGCGTCCCTGACCGTGCCCGAGCCCACGATCAAACTGAGCCCCGACGCCAAGAGCTACGTCAACCTGCCCACCTGGGTGTGGCTGGAGGGCCTGGGCGAGCGGCGCAGATCGGTGACCGCGGAGATCCCGGGCGTCATGAGCGTGACCGTCGTGGCCACGCTGAAGAGCATCAAGATCGACCCGGGTACCGCGAAGGACCGGGCGGAGGTGCACGAGGAGGGTTGCGGGGCGGCCGGACGCCCGTACGCCAAGGGGGCCTCGTTCGCCTGTGGTGTGCGTTACCTGCGGTCCTCGATCGACCAGCCGCGCGAGGCGTACCGGCTCACCGTCACCACGTCGTGGCCGGTGGAGACGACAGGTGACGCGGTGCCGTTCCAGTTCGCGCCGGTCGAGGTGGGGGCGACCCGGGACGTGCCGGTCGGCGAGATCCAGAGCAACGTGAAGCCCTAGCGGCGGCCGGCCTAGGCGATCACCGCGGCCAGCGGTGCCAGCTCGGGCTGCTCGGCCGCCTCCGCCAGCACCTCCTTCAGCACGGTGTCGTGCGTCGGGCCCGCCGCGGTCAGCAGGTCGCGGCCGTCGGGGGTGACCTCGGAGTAGATGCCGCGCCGGTCGTCCTCGCACAGGTAGCGCTTGAGCAGGCCGCGCTTCTCCAGTCGGGTGACCAGCCGGGTCGTGGCGCTCTGGCTGAGCACGACGGCGCGGGCGAGCTGCTGCATGCGCATGTGCCAGCCGTCCTGGCGGGCCAGGGCGTCGAGCACCGTGTACTCGCTCACGCTCAGGTCGTGCGCCTTCTGCAGCGCCTTCTCCAGCCTGTCCTCGATCTTCGCGTGCAGGGCGGCGAGGGTGCGCCACCCCTGGGCACGCGCCTCCACGGCGTCGTCGGCCAGAGGCATGTGGAACCCCTCCTCCTCGTGCTCGTGACAACGATTAGTCGGCGTCTGCAAATGATGCCTACGCCGTCTAACGTCGCATGAGCCCCATTCTATGCCGCCAACGCCGCCACCCGGCTCGGCTAGGAGATCGGCGTTTGTCCGCTTTCGTGGGCGAGGAGCCATTCCTTGACCGGGACGCCGTAGTAGTACCCGCCGTAGCCGCCCGTGCTGGGCAGGACGCGGTGGCAGGGGACGAAGGGCGCGATGAGGTTCTGGGCGCAGGCGGATCCGGCGGCGCGGGCGGCGGTACGGGGGAGGCCGGCGGCCTGGGCCAGCTCGGCGTACGAGACCGTCGTCCCCGCGCGGACCTCGCGCAGCGCTTCGTGCAGGCGCTTGCGGGTGGGGGAGCCCGGCTGCGAGACCGGGACGGCGTCCAGGGCGTCGAGGTCGCCGTCGAAGTAGGCCCGGACGGCTTCGGCGGGGGCGCCGAGGTCGTCCACCACGTCGAGGCCCTCCGCCTGCAGGGCCGGGGTGAGGCGGACGAACATCTCCGCCGGGTCGGCCGTGAAGCCGCCCGCGACGAGGACGCCCTCGCGGGTGAGCAGCGACAGCGAGCCGATCGGCGTCGGCAGGACCTGAGCGGTGATCATGAAGAGCTCCAGAGGTGCAGGGCGGCGTAGGCCCGCCAGGGCCGCCACCGTTCGATGTGGTCGTCGGGGATGCCCAGGGCGGCCATGCGCTTCTTCAGCACGAGGTCGCCCGTGGGCCAGGCGTCGGGGTCGCGCAGGGCGCGCAGGGCGATGTAGCTGGCGGTCCAGGGACCGATGCCGGGCACCTTCAGCAGCTCGGACACGGCCTCGGCCGGGTCCTGGCCGCCGTCGAGGTCGATGTCGCCGTCGGCGACCCGGCCCGCCAGGTCGGCGAGGGTGGCGATCCTGCGGTTGGTCAGGCCGAGGCCCGTCAGGTCGGCCTCCCGCAGCTCGGCCGCGGTGGGGAAGAGCGGGCCGCCGGTCCTGGCGACGATGCGGCCGAGCAGCGTACGGGCTCCGGCCACTGAGATCTGCTGGCCGACCACCGCGCGTACGGCCAGCTCGAAGCCGTCGAACGTGCCCGGCACCCGCAGTCCGGGCCGCGCCTCGACGAGCGGGGCCAGCGAGGTCTGGCCGAGCGCCTCGGCGATGGCGTCGGGGTCGGCGTCCAGGTCGAGCAGGCGGCGGCAGCGGGCGACGATGCGGGCGAGCTGCCGGGTGTCGGCCAGGGCCACGTCGAGCGCGATGTGGTCCCGCCGGGGGGTGAGCGTGATCGTCCCGCCCGGCACGACCCTGGAGTACGACTCCGGGCCGGCCACCTCAAGGCCGGGAATGGCACGCGAGGTCAGGAACCCGAACACGCCCGCCACGTCGTACGGCTCGCGGCGGTGCAGCCGCAGCCTCAGCGTGACCGGCCCGGCGACCTCGGGCTCAGGCGGCGCCGCCGGACGTCCGGCCGTGGCGCGCAGCTCGCTGGGCGTGAAGCCGTACGTCTCCCGCATCGTGGCGTTGAACTGCCGCACGCTGCCGAACCCGGCCGCGAACGCCACCTCGGTGACCGGCAGCCCGGTCTCCGTCAGGAGCTGCTTGGCCAGCAGGAGCCGCTTGGTGCGGGCCACGGCCAGCGGCCCGACGCCCAGCTCGGCCACGAACAGCCGGTGCAGGTGGCGTTCGGTGATGTGCAGCCGCCGGGCCAGTCCGGCCACGCCGCGCTCGTCGGCGGCTCCGTCGTCGATCAGCCGCAGGGCCCGGCCGACGAGGTCGCCGCGCAGGTCCCAGCCGGGATCGCCGGGCGACAGCTCGGGACGGCAGCGTTTGCACGGCCGGAACCCGGCCGCCTCGGCCGAGGCCGCGTGCCGGTAGAAGCGCACGTTCCTGGAGGAGGGGGTACGCGCCGGGCAGATCGGCCGGCAGTAGATGCGCGTCGTCGTCACCGCGGTGTAGAAGCGCCCGTCGAACCGGGAGTCCCTGGCGGAGACCGCCCGGTAACAGGAGTCGAAGTCGAGCTCTAGGGGTGACATGCCCCCGAGACTATGCGCGGGCCGCGGGTGCCGACCGGCGGAAATCGGACCTCACCATGAAAACGCAGGTCAGCAGGTCAGTACGGCCGACCGGCGGTATTCGGACCTGATCGGCGAAGCGCTGAGAAGTGGATCGGCAGCCAGCTCACCGCCATGATCACCGCACCCGCCCAGAGCGAGGCGCGCACCCCCACCAGCTCCCCGAGCAGCCCCGCCAGCAGCCCGCCGAGGCCGACCGCGCCCATCAGCAGCAACCGCATGGTGGCGGTCATCCGGCCGAGCAGGTGGTCCGGCGTGACGCGCTGCCGCAGGCTCACCAGCAGCACGTTGTTCACCCCGGTACGGAACGTCAGCACGAACCACGCCGCCGCCGCGGCCCACAGCCACGGCCCGGCGTCGAGGAACGGGATCACCAGCGCGGCCGGGGCGGTGGCCAAGCTGACCACCCACACCGCGCGGCCCGTGCCGAAGCGCCGGCCGAGCAGGTGGGCCGACGACGACCCGGCGAGCACGCCGAGCCCGCCCACCGCCAGGTAAGCCCCGAGCACCCACTCCGGGTAGCCGAGCCGCCCGACGATGAGCACCGGCAGCAGGACCGAGCAGAGCGGGAACGCCAGGTTCGCCATCGTGCCCTGGACCAGGGCCGCGACCAGCACCCGGTTGCCGAGGATGAACCGCACGCCCTCCGCGATCCGGGCGCGCAGGGACTCCGCGGCCTCCGGCGAGCCGTCCCGGGGGAGGGCCGGCTCGGGGACGCCGCGCAGCCAGGCCGCCGACCACAGGTAGCTCAGCGCGTCCAGCAGCACGGCCAGCGGCGCGCCCGCGACCTGGGCCAGCACCCCGGCGAGGCTGCGTCCGGCGACGTCCATGCCCGCGCTCGTGCCCACGAGCAGCGAGTTGGCCGACGTCAGCCGCTCGCGGCCGACCAGCCCCGGCACGATGCTCATGGACGCCACGTCGAACAGCAGCGACCCCGCTCCCACGAGCACCGTCACCACGTAGAGCTGCGCCATGGACAACATCCCGGCCCACCAGGCCACCGGCACCGACAGCAGCGCCGCGGCCCGTGCGGCGTCCATCGCGATCATCAGGCGGCGCCGCCGGACGCGGTCCACCCACGCCCCGGCGGGCAGCCCGATCACCAGGGCCGTGAGCGTGGCGAGCGCCGAGAGCAGCCCGACCTCGCCCGCGCCCGCCCCGAGGGCGGTCACGGCGAGCAGGGGGAGGGCGACGTAGGTGATCTGGCTGCCGAGCTGGCTGACCGTGCCGGCGACGAACAGGTTGCGGAACGCACGAAGCCGCAAGAGCGGAGCTTCCGCCAAGGTTGCTGACATGTCGGCAGGATGCTGAAATGTCGGGCAAGGCCGCTATCGATTAAGTGACAAGCAAATTCAATGACCCTCGACCTGACGTTCACCGCCCGCGACATCGCCAACATCCGCTTCGCCGTCTCCCCGCTCGGCGAGGTCGTGGCCAGCGCGCGCGTGGTGAAGAACCCGGCCGCGCACCCGCTCCTGCGTCCCTGGGCCGACCAGGTGCGCCGCCGCCTGCATGACGTGGACTGGCGGCTGCTGTCCGACCTGGTCCCGGTGCCCACCATCTCGATCGCCGGCTTCACCTGCACGCCGCCCTCGACGTCCATGCCGGACCTGGAGCTGGAACTCGCCACGATGCGGGGCGCGGCCGCACGGGTCCGCACGGACCTGGACCACATCGGCGGTCCCCGGACGGGACGGGTGCAGGCCCTCTACGACGACCCGGAACAGGGCCTCGAACGCCTGGCCGCGGAGGTGGCCGGCTATTGGGAGGCGGCGATGGCGCCGTACTGGCCGCGGATCAGGTCGCTGCTGGAGGGCGAGATCCTGCACCGGGCCCGGCTGCTGGCCGAGGGCGGCGCCCAGCGCATGCTGGCCGACCTCGACGACACCGTCACCTGGGACGACGGCACGCTGCGGCTGGAGCACCGGTACGTGTCCGGCCGCCGGTCACTGAGAGGGCTCGGGCTGCTGCTGGTGCCGTGCGTGTTCGCCTGGCCGCGGGTCCTGTCGGTCACGACGCCGCCGTACCAGCCGACCGTGCGCTACGCGCCGCGCGGCATCGCGACGCTCTGGGAGCGCCGCGAGGTGGACCCGCCCGAGGCGCTGGCCGCCGTGCTCGGCAGGACGCGCGCCCGGCTGCTGGCCGAGCTGGACCAGCCCGCCTCGACGCGCGACCTCGCCCAGCGTGCCGGGCTCTCCCAGCCCGGCGTCAACCAGCACCTGACGGCGCTGCGCAAGGCCGGCCTGTGCACAGCGCACCGCACCGGCCGGTACGTGCTCTACGCCCGGACGGCGGTCGCCGAGACGCTGCTCTACTTGGAGGAGACCCCCACCCCCAGGTCGAACTCCCGGTAGACGCGCGCCCAGAACCCGTCACGCAGCCAGACCCGGGCCTCCGGGTAGGGCCGCAGCGAGTGCCCGAGCTCCTTCTCCGCCTCGATCAGCAGCTCGGTGTCGATCACCGTCGGCAGGATCGGGCCGGGCAGCAGGTCGCGGATGTTGTCGCGGCCGCGGGTGAGTATCCACTTCTGGGCGACGTGCTCGCCGACGTCCTCCACGCGCGGACGGCTGGGCCCCAGCTTGGCGACCTGACCGGGCTTGGCGTGCGGCTTGACCGGCGCGCGCCCGGCGAACACCTGGGCGGGCGAGGGAGCCGCGGCGGGCGGGGTGACCGCAACCGGCTGCGGAGCGCGACTGAAAAAGGGCCTCAGAAAATCGGCGGAGATCACTTCCACCGTGTCGGACTCCCACACCAGGCGCTCGGCCTGGTTGGTGCCGTAGGGCGGCTCGACGCCCCACAGGTGGATGCGCACGCCGTACGCCTGCGCCGCCTCGACCGCCGGAACCATGTCCTCATCGCCCGCCAGCAGGATCGTGTCGGTCACCGCGTGATGCCGGGCGAGCGCCTCCAGGTCGCTCCTGATCTGCGCGTCGACGCCCTTCTGCTGGCCGCGGGCGTTGAGGTTGCCGAGGCGCACCTTGACCCACGGGAGCTGCGCGATGACACGCTGGTCGACGGTCGGCACACGGTCGCGGGCGGCGTCATACCAATAGATCCGCAGAAGTTCGCCGGAAATACGTTCCTCTGCATGTTTCTGTAGACTCTGGATGAGCTCATCGGCGGCCACCCGATATTCCTTGCGTTCCTTCGCGCCGAGCAGCACCTCACCTGCCGCAGCGTAGAGATAACCGACATCCACTAGGACGGCGTACTTGGCTGCCACAGGATGCGGCATGAGGTCTGGGATGGCCATGTCGTCCTCCAGGCCGCGGTGTTAGTTGATCGGCTGACTATATACGCCTACTTTCTCTAGATAGTCCCAACTCCCGGGGAACTTGACACCCGATTCCCGGGATCTATCTAGGGTAGTGCGCTCATCCGCCAAGCCGCCTTCCCCGGCAGGCCAGGGTTACGCATACCTCTAGCGGGGTTTCGCCATGTTTGTCTACGGGGTCTCTCGGGTTCGGCGTACGAGCTCCGGCGCGTGGCGAGCACGGCCACCACGGCCGCGATCTCCTCGGGCGTGGCGTCGCCGCGGACTATGCGCAGGTGGTCGCTCATAGAGGAATGTTCCCATGCTTCTTCGGCGGCAGCGAGGCTCTCTTGTTACGCAACGCGCGAAGTGCCCGGACAACTTGGGGCCGGGTTTCGGACGGCCGAATCACCGAGTCCACATAGCCGCGTTCGGCCGCGATGTACGGATTGGCCAAAGTGTCCTCGTACTCGGTGACGAGCCGGGCGCGCTCGGCGTCGGGATCGTCGGAGGCCGCCAGTTCGCGCCGGTAGAGGATGTTGACCGCGCCCTGGGCGCCCATGACCGCGATCTGGGCGGTGGGCCAGGCGAGGTTGACGTCCGCGCCGAGGTGCTTGGAGCCCATGACGTCGTACGCGCCGCCGTACGCCTTGCGGGTGATGACCGTGACCAGCGGGACCGTGGCCTCGGCGTAGGCGTACAGGAGCTTGGCGCCGCGGCGGATGATTCCGTTCCATTCCTGATCGGTGCCGGGGAGGAATCCCGGTACATCAACAAAAGTCAGGATCGGAATATTAAAGGCATCACAAGTTCGAATAAATCTCGCGGCCTTCTCGGAGGCGTCGATATCCAGACATCCGGCGAAATGCATCGGTTGGTTGGCGACGACCCCGACCGGCTGGCCGTCCACACGGCCGTAGCCGACCACGATGTTCGGCGCGAAGAGCGCGTGGACCTCCAGGAACTCCCCGTCGTCGAGCACGTGCTCGATCACCTGGTGCATGTCGTACGGCTGGTTGGGGGAGTCGGGGATCACCAGGTCGAGCTCGGGGTCGGGCTCCAGATCGGCGGCGGCGGCGAAGGCCGGGGCCTCGTCCAGGTTGTTGGAGGGCAGGTAGGACAGCAGCGCCTTGACGTAGTCGAGGGCGTCCTCCTCGTCGGCGGCCTGGTAGTGGGCCACGCCCGACTTGGTGTTGTGCGCGCGGGCCCCGCCCAGCTCCTCGAACGTGACCTCCTCGCCGGTCACCGTCTTGATCACGTCGGGGCCCGTGATGAACATGTGGGACGTCTGGTCCACCATCACCACGAAGTCGGTCAGGGCGGGCGAGTAGACGTGGCCGCCGGCCGCGGCGCCCATGATGAGCGAGATCTGCGGGATCACGCCGGAGGCGTGCACGTTCCGCTTGAAGATCTCCGCGTAGAGGCCGAGCGCGACCACGCCCTCCTGGATGCGCGCGCCGCCGCCCTCGTTGATGCCGATGATCGGGCAGCCGGTCTTGAGCGCCAGGTCGAGCACCTTGACGATCTTCTCGCCGTACACCTCGCCGAGGGAGCCGCCGAAGACCGTGACGTCCTGGGAGAACACGCAGACCTGGCGGCCGTCGATCGTGCCGTGGCCGGTGATGACGCCGTCGCCGTACGGCCGCCGCCTCTCCAGCCCGAACATCGTGGACCGGTGGCGGGCGAACTCGTCGAACTCCACGAACGAGCCCTCGTCGAGCAGCGCGAGCACCCGCTCGCGCGCGGTCATCTTGCCCTTGGCGTGCTGTTTGTCCACCGCCGACGACGAGCCGGCGTGCACGGCCTCGTCGAGCCTTCGCTCCAGGTCAGCGATCTTGCCCGCGGTGGTGTGGATGTCCGGCATCTCCGGCATGGGATCGGCGGCTGCGCTCATGCGCGTTAGGCTAACCCGTCCTCCTAGAGTGGATCCATGACGGATGCGGTTCGCTCCCACGGCCTGTACAAGCGCTACGGCGCGCAGGTCGCGGTGGCCGGGGTCGACCTCGTGGTCCCGGCGGGCAGCTTCGCGGGCCTGGTCGGTCCCAACGGGGCCGGCAAGACGACCACGCTGAGCATGATCACGGGCCTGCTGCGGCCCGACGGCGGCCAGGCCGCGATCGACGGGTTCGACGTCTGGCGCGACCCGGTCGCCGTCAAGGCGCGCATCGGCGTGCTGCCCGAGGGGCTGCGGCTGTTCGAGCGGCTGTCGGGCCGCGAGCTGCTGCTCTACAACGGCCGGCTGCGCGGCATCCCCAAGGCCGACGTCGAGCAGCGCGCGGGCGAGCTGCTCGACGTGATGGACCTGACCGGGGCCGCCGACAAGCTCGTCGTCGACTACTCCACCGGCATGCGCAAGAAGATCGGGCTGGCCGCGGCGCTGCTGCACAATCCGTCCGTGCTCTTTCTCGACGAGCCGTTCGAGGGGGTCGACCCGGTCAGCTCCAACACCCTGACCGAGGTGCTGCGGCGTTTCACCGCCTCCGGCTCGACGGTCATCTTCTCCAGCCACGTCATGGATCTCGTCGAGCGGCTGTGCGACTGGGTGTCGGTGATGAGCGGCGGCCACATCGTCGCCCAGGGGCCGCTGGAGCAGGTGCGCGGCGGCTCCAGCCTCAACGAGGCGTTCATGCGGCTGGTCGGCGGCGGCTCGCGCGCCCACGGCGAGGCCGGGCTGAGCTGGCTCGGCGCCCGCCACGGCGAACAGCCCCCGACCGCACCCCCTGCCGCCGCCGCGCCCCAGGACACGCCGTGAGCGCCTCCGGGACCGCCCCGGAAAGAGCCGCCAGGGCGTCCGCCGTCACGGGGTCGCCCATGGCGACGGCCGCGCTGTTCGCGCGGCTCAAGCTGCGCCTGCTGGTCGGCAACCTGCGCGGCGACGTGCAGCGCAAGCTCGGCTTCGTCTTCACCCTGCTGGCCGCGGCCGGCCTGGCCGTGCTCGGGTTCCTGCTGATGAGCCTGCTCAGGCTGGCGCCCTCCGACGTCGCCGCCGAGCTGGTGATCATCGCGTTCGCGTTCTTCCTGGTGAGCTGGATGATCGTGCCGCTGCTGGCGTTCGGGCTGGACGACACGCTCGACCCGGCGCGGCTGTCGCTGTTCCCGCTGCGTACGCGCGAGCTGGCCGTCGGGCTGTTCACCGCGTCCGCGACGGGCGCGTGGCCGCTGGCGATGCTGGTCGTCACGGCCGGCGCGCTGGTCGGGCTGCCCACGGGCATCGGGGGCGTACTGCTCGGCGTGCCCGCGGTGCTGCTGCAGTTCGCGCTCTGCGTGGTCACCTCGCGGCTGATCACCACCTCGCTGTCCGGCGCGCTGCGCAGCCGGCGCGGGCGTGACGTGCTGGCCGTGGCCGCCCTGTTCGTGGTGCTGCTGGCGCAGCTGCCCAACCTGCTGATGAACCGCGGCCTCGGCGACCCCGCAGCGATCCTCCACCGGCTGGCCGGCGTTCTGCGCTGGACGCCGCCGGGCATGGCCGCGCACGCCATGGCCGACGGCGGCCTGGTCGGCGTGGCGGAGCTGGCCGCCGTCGCGGTGCTGGTCGTGGTGGTCGCCTGGCTGTGGATCAAGGCGCTCGGCCGTGCCCTGGTCTCGCCGGACGCCTCGACGCAGGCCGCCTCCGTACGCCGCGAACGCGGCCTGACCGACCGGCTCCTGCCCGACGGGCCGCTGGCGGCCGTGGTGACCAAGGAGCTGAAGTACATCAGGCGGGAGCCGAGGTTCCGCGTGGGCTGGTTCTCCTCGGTCGTGGTGACCGTCATCCTGGCGTTCTCGCTGAACAACAGCACCGAAGGGCAGGCGGGGCCGGTGCTGCCGGTGCTGATCACCGGCATGGGCGCGCTGATGATCTCGTTGCAGTCGGGCAACGCGTTCGGCATCGACGGGCGTTCCCTGTGGATGAACGCCGTGGCCTTCGGCTCGGAGGAGGACCTGCGCCGCGACCTGGCGGGCCGCCACCTGGCCAACTGCCTGGTCGCCGCGCCGCTGCTGCTGCTCGTGGCGGTCGTGGCCGCGCTGCTCACCGGCAGCCAGGAGGCCGTCGTGCCGGCGTTCCTGACCGGGCTGGGCGCGCTCGGCGTCGGGCTCGGGGTCGGCTCGGTGACCAGCGTGACGATCCCGTACACGCTGCCCGAGCGGATGAACGCCTTCAGCGGCGCCGCGCCCGGCCAGGGCGGTCAGGCGTTCGCGTCGTCGATGGGGGCGATGCTCGGGATCGCGCTGATGTCGCTGCCGATCGTGCTGCCGCTGGCGTTCGGGCTGATGTGGGTGTCGGTGCTCGCGCCCTTCTACGGCCTGCTGATCGAGGTGCTCGGCAGACGCCTCGCCGGCAAGATCGGCTTCCCCCGGCTCCCCGAGTTGCTGGCGGCCGTCTCGAAGCCCAGCTAGGGAGTGGTCTAGTCCAATGGGCGAGACCGCCATGCGGTCGCCGAAAGCGAGTCGATACCCTTCGAAGCATGATTGACCAGGGGCTCGAGCGTCGTAGTGCCGCCGTGACCGAGATGCCTGACGAGCTGCGCCACGACGTGCGCATGCTCGGCAAGCTGCTCGGCCAGGTGATCGCCGAACAAGGTGGCGAAGACCTGCTGGCCGACGTCGAACGGTTGCGCAAAGCCGTCATCGCGGCGCGCAGAGGCGAGATTTCCGCCGACGAGATCACCGAAATGGTCGCCGGATGGGAGATCGAGCGGGCGGTCGCCGTCGCCCGCGCGTTCACTTGTTACTTCCACCTGGCGAACCTGGCCGAGGAGCACTACCGCATCCGCACGCTGCGCGAGCGCGACGCCGAGGGGAGGGTGCAGCGGGAGTCGCTGGCGCAGGCCGTCCACGAGCTCGGCGACGAGCGCGTGCGCGAGCTGCTGCAGGGCCTGGAGCTGCACCCGGTGCTGACCGCGCACCCCACCGAGGCGCGCAGGCGCGCGGTCGTCACCGCCATCCAGCGCATCAGCGGCCAGCTCACCGAGTACAACGCGCCCGGACGCGGCGCGTCCGAGCGGGCCGAGAGCAGGCGCCGCCTGCTGGAGGAGATCGACCTGCTGTGGCGGACGGCCCAGCTGCGCTCCACCAAGCTCGACCCGCTCGACGAGGTGCGCACGGCCATGGCCGCCTTCGACGAGACGCTGTTCCGCATGGTGCCCCAGGTCTACCGCTCGCTCGACGCGGCGCTCGACGCGGGCACCGGCACCCGTCCGCCGCTGGCCAGGCCCTTCATCCGCTACGGGAGCTGGATCGGCGGCGACCGTGACGGCAACCCCAACGTCACCGCCAAGGTCACCCGCGACACGATCCAGATCCAGTCCGAGCACGTGCTGACCGCCCTGGAGACGGCCTGCACGCGCATCGCCCGCACGCTGACCGCCTCCGCCCAGTTCTCGCCCTGCTCGGCCGAGCTGAAGGGCGCGCTGGCCGCGGCCGTCGACGCACATCCCGAGCTGGTCTCCGAGCTGGCCACCCGCTCGCCGCGCGAGCCCCACCGCCAGTGGCTGCTGTACGTGGCCGCCCGCATCGCCGCGACCCGCCGCCGCGACCTCGACCTCGCCTACCGCGCGCCCGCCGAGCTGCTGGCCGACCTGCGGCTGGTGCAGGAGTCGCTGGCGCGCAGCGCGCCGCGGCAGGCGTACGGGGAGCTGCAGCACCTTCTCTGGCAGGTCGAGACGTTCGGCTTCCACCTGGCCGAGCTGGAGGTGCGCCAGCACTCGCAGGTGCACGCGGCGGCCCTGGAGGAGATCAGGGCAGGCGGCGAGCTGTCGGAGCGCACCGAGGAGGTGCTGGCCACGATCCGGGTGATCGCCTGGATCCAGGAGCGGTTCGGCGTCACGGCCTGCTCCCGCTACGTGGTCTCCTTCACCCGCTCGGCCGACGACGTCGCGGCCGTCTACGAGCTGGCCGGGCACGCCCTGGGCGACCGGGCGCCGGTGCTCGACGTGGTGCCGCTGTTCGAGTCCGGCCAGGACCTGGCGAACTCGCCGCGCGTGCTGAGCGGCATGCTGGAGATCCCGCAGATCCAGGACCGCCTGGCCGCGACCGGCCGCCGCATGGAGATCATGCTCGGCTACTCCGACTCGGCCAAGGAGCTCGGCCCGGCGGCCGCCACCCTGCGCCTCTACGAGGCGCAGGAGGAGCTGACCGTGTGGGCCCACGAGCACGACGTCAAGCTGCGCATGTTCCACGGCCGCGGCGGCGCGCTCGGCCGCGGCGGCGGCCCGGCCAACCGGGCGGTGCTGGCGCAGGCGCCGGGCTCGGTCGCGGGCCGCTTCAAGGTCACCGAGCAGGGCGAGGTCATCTTCGCTCGTTACGGGCACATCGCCATCGCCCGCCGCCATCTGGAGCAGGTCACCAACGCCGTGCTGCTGGCCTCCTCGCCCACGGTCGGCGCGCGTACGGCGGCCGCCGCCGAGCGGTTCCGCGGCCTGGCCGGGCAGGTGGCCACGGCCTCGGAGGAGGCCTACCGGGCGCTCACCGAGGCCCCCGGGTTCCCCGAGTGGTTCGCGCTGGTCAGCCCGCTGGAGGAGATCGGCTCGCTGCGGCTCGGCTCCCGTCCGGCCCGCCGCGGCCTGGGCGCGCCGCGCTCGCTGGACGACCTGCGGGCCATCCCGTGGGTGTTCGCCTGGGCCCAGACCCGCGTCAACCTGCCCGGCTGGTACGGCCTGGGCACCGGCCTGGCCGCCGTCGGCTCCCTCGACGAGCTGCGCGCCGCCTACGCCGAATGGCCGCTGTTCAACGCGATGCTGGACAACGCCGAGATGTCGCTGGCCAAGACCGACCGGTCGATCGCCAAGCGCTACCTGGCGCTCGGCGGCCGCGACGACTTCGCCCGCCAGGTGCTGGAGGAGTACGACCGCACCCGCGAGCTGGTGCTGCGGGTGACCGGCCACACGCGGCTGCTGGAGAACCGCAAGGTGCTCTCGCGGGCCGTGCAGCTGCGCGACCCGTACGTCGACGCGCTGTCGCACCTGCAGCTGCGGGCGCTGCGCGCGATGCGCACCGAGGACCTGTCGGAGCAGGAGCGCGAGCGGCTGTCCACGCTGCTGCTGCTGTCGGTCAACGGCGTGGCCGCCGGCCTGCAGAACACGGGCTGAGCACGCGCGGACGGCCCGGCGGGGGGCCGGGCCGTCCGAAGCGCGGGTGATCAGCGCAGGCTGTCGAAGAAGGCCGTGATGTCGGAGGTGAGCGCCTCCGTGGCGGTGTGGGCCGTGTAGTGGCCGCGGGCGGGGGCGGGCAGGGTCTTCCACGAGACGATGCCGTGGTGGTCGCGCTCGGCGAAGCGGCGGATCGACTTGAAGTCGCCCTCGGCCATGGCCAGCGCGGTGGGGGTGGTCGTCGGCTCCTGCGGCTGCTCCATGCGGGCGTTCTCCCAGTAGAGCCGCAGGGCCGAGCCGGCGGTGCCGGTGAACCAGTGGATCGAGGCGTTGGTCAGCACGAAGTCGTCGTCCAGGTCCTCGTCGAAGAGCTGGGCGAGCCAGCCGACGAGCCCGGCGGGGGAGTCGGCGACGGCGTGCGCGAGCGTCTGCGGCTGCTGCGACTGCAGGACGTTGAACGCGCCCTTCTCCTTCCAGAACCAGTCGAGCACGGCCAGCCCGGCCTGGTCCTCCTCGCTCAGCTCGGCGAACTCGGCCGGGTCGCCGGAGGGGAAGGAGAACAGCTGGGTGACGTGCACGCCGACGACGTGCTCGGCGTCGATCCGGCCCAGCTCGGGGGAGATCATCGAACCGCCGTCGTTGCCGACGGCGCCGTAGCGCTCGTAACCGAGGCGGGCCATCAGCTCGGCCCATGCCCCGGCGATGCGCCGGTTGTTCCAGCCGAGCTCCTTGGTGGGGCCGGAGAAGCCGAAGCCGGGCAGCGACGGGACCACCACGTGGAAGTGGCGCGACAGCGGCTCGATCGCGTCGAGGTACTCGGCGACGGTGCCGGGCCAGCCGTGGGTGAGGATCAGCGGCAGGGCGTCGGGGTTGTCGGAGCGTACGTGGATGAAGTGGATGTTCTGCCCGTCGATCTCCGTCGTGAACTGCGGGTAGGTGTTGAGCCTGGCCTCCTGGGCGCGCCAGTCGAAGCCGGTCTGCCAGTGGGCCACCAGGCGCTTGACCCGCTCGACGCCCACGCCCTGGTCGGCGCCCGGGATCTCGTCGGCGAAGCGGGTCATCGCGAGCCGGGCCCGCAGGTCGTCGAGGTCGGCCTGGGAGATCTCGATGCGGAACGGACGGATGCTCATGAGGGGTCCTCTCGACCGAAGAAGCGGAACGGCTTGTTCTGTTCCAACTACCGCAGAACGGAACGCTTCATTCCACAATTGGCACAAGGCGGTTCCAAGTGACTTCCAAGGATCACTGAGCAGCATGGGGGCTTTGACGAGCGCAGAAAGGGACCCCTCATGAAAAGGACAGCCTTGCTGCTGGGCGCGGTGATGCTCGGCAGCCTGCTGGCCGCTCCTCCGGCCCAGGCCGCCGCCGCCCCGGCGACCTCGGTGACCCGGGTCAGGGCCGTACCCGCCGGTCAGGCGGGCGAGTGCCCCACGACCGTGGCCTTCTCCGCCACCGTGGCCGCCAAGGGCAAGGGCACCGTGCGGTACCGCTGGGTACGCGGTGACCGCAGCAAGAGCGCCATCAGGAGCTTCCGCGTCAACGGCGCGCGCAAGGTCGTCGTGAGGGACCGCCAGACCTTCGACCGCGACACGACCGGCTGGCAGGCCGTCGAGGTGCTCGGCCGGCGCGGCCTGTCGGCCAAGGCCCGCTTCCGCGTCGCCTGCGCCGGAGCCCCGCAACGGTACGACGTGGTCAACCCGCTGCCCGCCCAGCCGGACAGACCGCTGGAGGCGGCCGCGAGCGTGCAGGCGAGCCCGCCCCGCCAGATCGGCCGCTGCCCGGCCACCGTGACGTTCACCGCCACCATCCAGGTCTCGCGCACCCCCGCCAAGGTCGGCTACCAGTGGATCGACAGCGCCACGGGCGAGGGCGCGGTGGAGTCGCTGTACTTCGCCGCCGGCGGCCCGCGCAGCAGGCAGGTCACGCTGCCGCTGTCCGTGGGCACCTCCACCGCGGGCTGGAAGTCGGTGCGGATACTCAACGCCGGCGGGCACGACTCCGCGCGGGCGTCGTACGAGGTGACCTGCCGCCTCACGCCGGGCCCCAAGCCCACCACCACGCCCACCCCGACGCCGACGACCTCGCCGACGCCCAAGCCGACCACGACCTCCGAGCCCCCGGCGCAGCAGCCGCAGGCGGCGATCAGCGCCCTGACGCCCGGCGACTACGAGGGCTACTGCGACGAGCCCATCGCCTACCAGGCCACCGGCCGCATCACCCTCCCGGCGGGCCCGGCCGCCAGCGTCGGCTACTGGTGGACCCTCGACGGCACCGAGTGGCAGCACCAGACCGTCAGCTTCCCGGCCGGCACCCAGCCCAGGTCGCAGGACGTCACCGCCGCCTGGAGCCTCGACCAGTCGAAGACCGGCTCCCACAAGCTGGCCCTGACCACCCAGCCCGCCTCGGCCCAGGCCGCCGAGCGCACGTTCGCCCTGTCCTGCACGACCGACCCCAACCCCGCCAAGCTGGCCATCCCCTACATGCTGACGCCCGTCTACCGGGGCGACTGCACCGGCTCCATCGGCATGCGGGCCGACGCCCGGATCACCACCGACCGCGAGGCCGAGGTCCGCTACCGCGTCGTCGTGGACGGCAAGCCCGGCCCGGTCAGGACGCAGGAGGCCAAGCCCAACAGGGCCCAGATGATCGGCGACCTGTTCTACATCTTCCCGAAGGCCACCGGAAGCGGTGTGATCCGCATCGAAGTGCTGAACCACAACAAGCTGGTCAGGGAGAAGCCGTACACGGTGACCTGCGTGCCGGTGGACCCGTCGCCGGGCACGGTGCGGATCAGCGAGTTCCGGCCGGTCCACTACTTCGGCGACTGCGCCGAGTCCCCGTACGTGACCGCCCACGGCGCCTTCCGGGCCGCGCCGGACACCGAGATCACCTGGCGCTGGGTCATCGACGGCAGGCCCACGGAGCCGGCCACGTACAAGACCAACGCCGGCGGCCTGCTCCAGGTGCAGGCGGCCTACTGGAGCCGGGACACGAAGACCTCCGGCGTGGTCCGGCTGGAGGTGCTGAACCACAACAAGCCGGCCACCGAAGGCACCTATCCGGTGACCTGCGAATAGCCCTCACAAGGCAGATCCAACCGGGACACAAGCCGCCTTGATCATCCTGGGGTTCCGTCATCGCGAGGAGGAACCCCAGGATGAGATGGACAGCCCTGCTGCTGGGCGCCGCGCTGCTCGGCGGCCTGCCGGCCGTCACCGTGCCCGCCGCCGCCACCGCGGCGAGCGCGGCGGACGTGCCGCAGGTGGTCATCGACGGGCTCACCCCCGGCAACTACTCGGGCACGTGCGCCGCGCCCGTCACCTACAACGTCGCCGGGCACGTCGAGCTCCCGCCCGGACCGGCCACCACCGTGGCCTACTCCTGGCAGCTCGATGACAAGGAGCTGCGTGGCGCCACGCTCTCCTTCCCCGAGAGCGCCCAGCCCAGGTCGCAGGCCGTCTCGGCCACCTGGAACTACGGCACCTCCAACGTCGGCGCCCACCGCGTCCGGCTCGTCGCCCAGGGCGGCACGGCCGAGCAGGGTTTCAACTTCAGCTGCGGCCCGGCCGCGCCCCCGGCGTACGTCACCGTCAGCGGGATGCTGACACCGTCCCGCGTCGGCGAGTGCGCCTCCCCCTTCGGGCTCCGGGCGGAGGCCGTGGTGATGGCGGACCGCGACACCGAGATCCAGTACCGGATCGTCGTGGACGGCGTCCCCGGCTGGGTCCGGTCGGAGCAGGTCAGGGGCGGGGTCAAGGCCCAGATCGGCGACCTGTGGTACAGCTCGGCGCGATCGAGCGGCACCGGCCGGGTACGCGTCGAGATCCTCAACCACAACAAGCCCGTCAAGGAGGAGACCTACCTCTGGTCGTGCCGGGCGGCCCCGTCGCCGGTGCCTTACGTGCGGATCAGCGAGTTCACCCCGATGGCCTACTACGGCGACTGCGCCGAGGCGCCCTGGCTGACCGCGCACGCCGCCTTCCGCGCCCCGGCGGGCGCCCGGATCGACTACCGCTGGCTGATGGCGGGCACGCAGCTCGACACGAAGTCGCTCATCGTGCCCGAGAGCGGGATCCTGAGCGTGCAGGCTCCCGCGTGGCGGCAGGAGTCGAAGCAGTCGGGGAACCTCACACTCGAAGTGCTGAACAACAACCAGCCGACGCTGACCTCGACCCAGCGCGTGGTCTGCCGCTGACTAGGACGTGACGACGCGCTCCTGACCGGCGTAGACGTTGCAGCGCTCGCCGCGCAGGAACCCCACCAGCGTCAACCCGAACTCCCTGGCCAGATCGACGGCCAGGGACGAGGGCGCCGACACCGCGCAGACCGCCGGGACGCCGGCCGCCAGCGCCTTCTGCATGATCTCGTAGCTGGCCCTGCCGCTGACCATGAGCACGTGCTCGGCCAGCGGCAGCCGGTCCGCCAGCGCCGCCCAGCCGACCAGCTTGTCCACGGCGTTGTGCCGGCCGACGTCCTCGCGCAACGCCAGCAGCGTGCCCGACGCCGAGAACAGGCCCGCCGCGTGCAGCCCGCCGGTCTTGCCGAACACGCCCTGGGCCTCGCGCAGTGCGCCGGGAAGGCCGTACAGGACCTCGGGCGTGAGTTCGAGCGAGCCCCTGGGGATCGGCTTGCACCGGCCGTGCAGCGCGTCGAGGCCGGCCGAGCCGCAGACGCCGCACGCGCTGGAGGTGAGGAAGTGCCGGTCGAGCGCGGGCAGGTCGGGCACCGGGCCGTGCAGGCGGACGGTGACGGTGTTGTAGCGGGCCTCGGGCGGCAGGTCGTCGTCCGTGCAGTACGCGATGGCCGCGATGTCGTCCGGCCCGGCCAGGCCCTCGCCGCTCAGGAACCCGGCGGCCAGCTCGAAGTCGTGCCCCGGCGTGCGCATGGTGATGGCGACCGTCTTGCGGGTGCCGTCGCCGCCGGTGAGGCGGATCTCCAGCGGCTCCTCCGTGGCCAGGTCGTCGCGCCGGTCGCGGACGCCGGAGCCGGCCAGCTCCCGGATGCGGACGCGGGTGGTGGGCCCGGGACGCGCCTTCACAGCGGCCGCACGGTGACGAGCGCGTTGTAGTCGGGGATGCGCGCCTGTGGCGAGCGCCGGGCCTCGTCGAGCAGGACGTTCCCCTCCGGCCAGTGGATCTGCAGGTTGCCCGGCATCAGCGGGGCGCGCAGCACCTTGCCCTGGTAGGTGCGCTCGCCCGCGCGCAGCTCGACCGGGGCACCGTCGGCCAGCCCGAGCCGGTCGGCGTCGTACGGGCTCATCAGCACGGCCTCGCGCGCCGCGCCGTTGAAGCCGTCGAGCCGCTCGTGGACCATGCTGTTGAACTGCTTGCCGCGCCTGGTCGCGACCTTGAACGTGCCGTCGGGGCGCTCAAGGGCGGGCGGCTCGACCACGGAGAAGACGGCCAGCCCGTCGGGCGTCTGGAAGCGGCCGTCGGCGAAGAGGTGGCGGCCGCCGTACTGGACGTTGTCCCCGAACTTCCGCAACCCGGAGATGCCCTGGTAGAACGGCACGACCTGCTCGATCTCCGCACGGATCTGCGGAGTGCCGGTGAATCGCACATGGTCGGCTATCTCCGGACGGGTACGGGCGGCCAGCTCGGCGAAGATCTTCCACTCCGGCCACGCCTCGCCCACGCGCGGCCCCTCGACCTCGGGCGAGAAGATGATCCGCCGCTCGGTGGAGGTCTCGGTCACGCCGCCGACCATCTCGTAACGCGTCTGGGCGGGCAGCAGCAGCACGTCGCCCTCGCCCGGCACGAGCATCTGCGAGGACAGCACGATGTCGATGTGCACCCGCAGCTCCAGCCTGGACAGCGCCTCGCGGCAGTAGGCCGGGTCGGGCAGCACCTCCAGGAAGTTGCCGCCGGAGGAGACGAGCGCGTCGAGCTCGCCCCGGTGGGCCGCGTCGATCATGTCGGTCGCGGTCAGCCCGGCCGTGTCGGGCACCTGGAAGCCCCACAGGTCGGTGAACTTGGCGGCGTTGGCGGACGTGATCGGCAGGCCGCCGGGGAAGCCGGTCGCGTACGCGCCCATCTCGGCCCCGCCCTGCACCCCGCTGTGCCCCCGGATCGGCATCAGCCCGCACTTGTCGCGCCCGAGGAAGCCGCGCGCGAGCGCCAGGTTGACGATCGCCCGGACGTTGTCCTCGCCGTAGGTGTGCTGGGTGATGCCCATCGACCAGACCAGCACCGCCGAGCGCGCCCGGCCGAGCAGCTCGGCCAGCCGGAACATCTGCTCCCTGGTCGCCCCCGAGAGCGCTTCGAGCTCGGCCCACGACTGGGCCTCGACGGCCTTGCGCGCCTCCTCGAACCCGGACGTGCGCCCGGTCACGAACGCCTTGTCCACCCAGTCGTTCTCGATGAGGTGCTTGAGCACGCCGTTGAGGAAGCCGATGTCGCCGCCGACGTTCACGCCGAAGAACTCGTCGGTGATCTTCGTGCCGAACAGCGCGGACTCGGCGTTGGAGGGCACCCAGTACTTGTCCATGCCCGGCTCGCGGTAGGCGTTGACCATGGCGATCCGGGTGCCGGCCTTCTTGGCGTGGTAGAGGTACTTCATCGCGACCGGCTGGTTGTTCGACGGGTTCGAGCCGATGAAGACGATCAGGTCCGAGCCGATCCAGTCGGTGTAGGAGCAGGTCGTGGCCGCCGCGCCGATGGTCTGCTTGAGCGCGACCGTCGAGGGCGAGTGGCAGATGCGGGCGGCGTTGTCGACGTTGTTCGTGCCGAGCGCCCGCACCGCCTTCTGCGCCGCGTAGTAGTTCTCGTTGGGCACGCCGCGGCTGGTCAGGTACGTGCCGAACCGCGCGCCGCGCAGCCGCTCGGCCGCCACCCGCAGCGCCTCGTCCCACGTGACGCGGGTGAAGCCGGGCTCGCCGGCCCGCCGCAACATCGGGTACGGCAGCCGCCCCAGCTCCCGCAGCTCCGCGCTCTTCCGCCCGGCCAGCCCGGAGACGTCGCGCAGCAGCGACACGTCGAGCGCGGGCATGGTGTTGAGCGGCAGCAGGCGCAACCTGATGTTGCACAGGTGGATCTCGTCCATCGTCCAGTCGCGCATGCCCTGCGTGCCGAGCGCGCAGCCGTCGCAGGTGCCCTGGTTGAGTATGCGCCAGGCGTAACGCCTGTTCCCCTTGACCGACCTGAACGCCTTCCACAGCTCCAGGTAGTTGTTCGGCTTGCGCAACCCGAGGCCGAAGGGCCGCCACGATGCCCAGTTGCGAGGGTCAGGACGTCTGCTCATCCCCCCATCTTTACCCCTCATGCGGACTTCGAGACCAGCCGGTGCGGTGCGACGACCTCGGCGCGAGTTCGGCCAAGATAGGGGGATGGCCTCCTCGCGCTACTCCGACCTCGACCGTCCGCCGCTCTCGGAGGCCGCGCTCAACCGCGCGCTCGTGCGTCCGGGCGCCCTGTGGACGGGCGTCACCGTCGTCGAGACCACCGGCTCGACCAACGCCGACCTCGCCCTGGCCGCCCAGGCCGGGGCCGAGCAGGGGCGGGTGCTGGTGGCCGAGTCGCAGGTCGCCGGCCGTGGCCGGCTCGACCGCGCCTGGTCGGCGCCGCCGCGGTCGGGGCTGACGTTCTCCGTCCTGCTCAGGCCCACGACGCCGGTTCCGACCCAGGGGTGGCTGCCGCTGCTGTACGGCGTGGCCGCCGCCTCGGCCGTGCGCCGGCTGGCCGAGGTCGACGTGCGCCTCAAGTGGCCCAACGACCTGCTGGTGGGCGAGCGCAAGCTGGCCGGGGTGCTGGCCGAGCGGGTCGACGACGCCGTCGTCATCGGCATGGGGCTCAACGTCTCCCTGCGCGCGGAGGAGGCACCGGTCGAGACGGCCACGTCCCTGGCCATCGAGGAGGCCGCCTGCGTCGACCGCGACCCGCTGCTGCGGGCCGTGCTGCGCGAGGTCGAGAGCCACTACCGCGAGTGGGAGGCGGCGGGCGGCGACGCCGAGGCCGCCGGGCTGCGCGCCGCCTACCTCGGCGCCAGCGCCACGGTCGGCCGCGACGTCCGGGTGGAGCTGCCGGGCGAGCAGGTGCTGACCGGGCGGGCGACCGGCATCGACGGGTCCGGCCACCTCCAGGTGGAGTCCGGCGGCGAGCGCTACACGCTGGGCGCCGGAGACGTCGTGCACGTGCGGGCCGCCCGTTGAGCCGGGGCGTAGCCGCTCGGGCGGGTTGGTGGCAGCATGTGCGGCATGACCCTTCCCGACCACCATCTGACGCAGGGTGAGCAGCGCGTCCGATCCTTCCATCCCCACTGGAAGCGCCTTGTCGGCCCGTTCTTCGCGCTGATCCTCATCGCCGCGGCAGCGGGTGCGGCCCTCTACTTCTTCCCCACCACGTGGGGGGAGAGCGTCACCTCCTACGGCAGGATCGCCGTCGTCGTCATCGCCGTGATCCTGCTGACGATCTTCTCGTTCGTGCCCTACCTGCAGTGGAAGAACACCGGTTACGTCCTGACGACCCACCGGTTCACGATCAGCATGGGCGTGCTCAACAAGTCCACCGACGAGATCCCGATGGCCAAGGTCAACACCGTCAGCTCCGACCAGACGTTCATGGAGCGCATGCTCGGCTGCGGCACGCTGACCGTCGAGTCCGCGGGCGAGCGGGGTCAGATCGTCCTGCGCGACATCCCGCGCATCCAGGACGTCCGCATGGACCTGTTCAAGCTGGTCGAGGACGCGTCCGACGGAGAGATCGACGGCCACTGAGGTTGGCGTAGCCTGCTGACCGTGAACGCCACCCAACCACCCGGCAGGCCGACCGCGGAGCAGATCGAGCGCACGCTCGTCGGCATGCCGGCCCGCCACACCCGCGCGCAGGTCGCGGCCGGGGCCGGGGTGTCGCAGGAGCTCGCCCAGCGCATCTGGCGGGCGCTCGGCTTCGCCCAGTTCCCCGACGACGCCGTGGCGTTCAGCGACGCCGACGTGGCCGCGCTGCGCCGGGTGCGCAGCCTGCTCGACGGCGGCCTGCTCGACGAGCAGACCGTCATCCGCATGGCCCGCGCGCTCGGCCAGACCACCGCCAGGCTGGCGCAGTGGCAGGCCGAGATCGTGATCGGCACGATGGTCCCGGACTCACGCACCGACGCCGACCTGAGCGGCGTCCTCGACACGGCCAAGGCCCTCCTGCCCGACTTCGAGCACCTGCTGGTGCACGTCTGGCGGGCCCAGCTCGCCGCCGCCGGCACCCGCCTGCTGGCCGTCGCCGACGACCAGGACGAGCGGGGGCCGGCCCGCGTGTCGATCGCCGTCGGCTTCGCCGACCTGGTCTCCTTCACCCGCCGCTCGCGCGAGCTGGACGAGCGGGCGCTGGCCTCGCTGGTCGAGGGCTTCGAGTCGCGCGCCGCCGACGTGGTGGCCGCGCACGGCGCGCGGCTGGTCAAGACGCTCGGCGACGAGGTGCTGTTCACCGCGCCCGCCCCGGCCCAGGCCGCGGCGATCGCCCTCGACCTCACCGACAGCCTGGAGCTGCGCATAGGCATGGCGTACGGGCCGGTCGTGCCCATGATGGGCGACGTGTTCGGCACCACCGTCAACCTGGCCGCCCGGCTCACGGCCATCGCCAGGCCGGGCACGATCCTGGTCGACTCCGAGCTGGCCGAGGGCCTGGCCGGCGCGCCGGACGGGATCGAGGTCCACAAGATCAGGAGGCGGCCGGCAAGAGGGCTCGGCGTGGTCCAGCCCTATGTCTTGCGGAGATCATCCTCCTGACACAAGATGGCTGCCATGCCGTACGAAGTGCAGGGCGTGATCGCCCGCGGTAAGGGCCAGGAAGTTTCGCTGGAGACGGTGGTCGTCCCCGACCCCGGGCCGGGCGAGGCGGTGGTGAACGTGCAGGCCTGCGGGGTCTGCCACACCGACCTGCACTATCGCGAGGGCGGGATCAACGACGACTTCCCCTTCCTGCTGGGCCACGAGGCCGCGGGCACGGTCGAGGCCGTCGGCGAGGGCGTGACCGGGCTGGCGCCCGGCGACTTCGTGATCCTCAACTGGCGCGCGGTGTGCGGCCAGTGCCGCGCCTGCCTGCGCGGCCGGCCGTGGTACTGCTTCGCCACCCACAACGCCACCCAGAAGATGACGCTCAAGGACGGCACCGAGCTGTCGCCCGCGCTCGGCATCGGCGCGTTCCTGGAGAAGACGCTGGTGGCGGCCGGCCAGTGCACCAAGGTGTCGGCCGAGGCGCCGGCCCAGGTCGCGGGCCTGCTGGGCTGCGGCGTGATGGCCGGCATCGGCGCGGCGATCAACACCGGCGGCGTGACGCGCGGCGACAGCGTGGCCGTGATCGGCTGCGGCGGGGTCGGCGACGCGGCGGTCCTGGGGGCGTCGCTGGCCGGGGCGTCCCGGATCATCGCCGTCGACGTCGACGACCGCAAGCTGGAGTGGGCCCGCGGGTTCGGCGCGACGCACACGGTCAACTCGCGGGAGAACGACCCGGTCGAGGCGATCCGCGACCTGACCGGCGGGTTCGGCGCGGACGTGGTGATCGACGCGGTCGGCCGGCCGGAGACGTACGAGCAGGCGTTCCACGCCCGCGACCTGGCCGGCACGGTGGTCCTGGTGGGCGTGCCGACGCCGGAGATGCGGCTGGAGCTGCCGCTGCTCGACGTGTTCGGCCGCGGCGGCGCGCTGAAGTCGTCCTGGTACGGCGACTGCCTGCCCTCGCGGGACTTCCCGATGCTGATCGACCTGTTCCTGCAGAACCGGCTGCCGCTCGACCGGTTCGTCACCGAGACGATCGGGCTCGACCAGGTCGAGGAGGCGTTCGCCAAGATGCATCGCGGCGAGGTGCTGCGCTCGGTGGTGGTCCTCTGATGATCGACCGCGTCATCACCTCCGGCACGTTCTCGCTCGACGGCGGCACCTGGGCGGTCGACAACAACATCTGGCTGGTCGGCGACGCGCGCGAGGTCGTGATCATCGACGCCGCGCACGACGCCGACGCCATCGCCGCGCGGGCCGGCGGCCGCCAGGTCAAGGCCATCGTGTGCACCCACGCCCACAACGACCACGTCAACGCCGCCGCCCGGCTGGCCGAGCTGACCGGCGCGCCGATCCGGCTGCACCCGGCCGACCAGGTGCTCTGGGAGCAGGTGTACGGGCCGGAGGTGGCGTACACGCCGCTGGCCGACGGCGAGAAGATCTCGGTGGGCGGCGTGGCCCTGGAGGTGCTGCACACGCCGGGCCACTCGCCGGGCGCGGTCTGCCTGCACGCTCCCGACGCGGGCGTGCTGTTCAGCGGCGACACGCTGTTCAAGGGCGGGCCGGGGGCGACCGGGCGGTCGTACTCGTCGTTCGACACGATCATCGAGTCGATCGCCGGGCGGCTGCTGTCCCTGCCGCCCGAGACGGTCGTGCACACGGGCCACGGCGACTCCACGTCCATCGGGGCGGAGGCGCCGCACCTGGAGGAGTGGCGGGCGAGGGGGCACTGACCTGCGGGGTCAGGTGATTGTGACGCCTCTAACATAGGCAAGCCTTACCGAAGTGAGCTATCTTAGGTGTGCCTAACCTAAAGGCGTCCCCTTCATGCTCGCTTGAGAGGCCTGTCCCCGGATGTATGTATGCATTTGTCGTGCTGTGACCGAGAACGAGGTCCACGACTGCATCGCCTCCGGGGCGAAGAGCGCGAAACAGATTCGCGACACCACTGGGGCTGGTGGGGACTGTGCCCGTTGTGTACGGAAGATCTGTGCGATCCTGAAGCAGTCTGAAGAACTGACGACCGCATAGCCGCACCGCGACGAGGGGCCCGTTCATGCAGGGCGACAAGCAGATCATCGAACTCCTCAACGAACAGCTGACCGCCGAGCTCACGGCGATCAACCAGTACTTCCTGCACGCGAAGATGCAGGAGAACTGGGGATACACCAAGCTGGCCAAGCACACGCGCGACGAGTCCTTCGAGGAGATGCGCCACGCCGAACGGCTGACCGACCGCATCCTGTTCCTCGAAGGGCTGCCCAACTACCAGCGCCTCGGCACGCTGCACATCGGCCAGACCGTCGAGGAGCAGCTCAAGGCCGACCTCGAGGTCGAGCTGGCAGTGGTCGAACGGCTGCGCCCGGCGATCCAGCTGATGAGGGAGAAGGGCGACATCACCTCCGCCCGCATCTTCGAGGACATCCTCGAGGACGAGGAGGAGCACATCGACTACCTGGAGACCGAGCTGGGCCTGATGCGCAGCCTGGGCGAGCAGCTCTACCTCGCCCGCTACGCCGAGCCCCACTCCGTCGACGACTAGAGCCCCCCGTTCTCTCCGGCCCCGCCGCCCGCACGGGCAGCGGGGCCGTCGTCTTTCCCGCCGCTCCCGGGCCGCTCCCGGGCCGCTCGTGGCGGCCTGACGGATACTGGGGGAGGCGAGCCCAGGACACCTGTGAGGGAGTGGTCTGCATGCTCTATCTCTTCGGCTTCGAGCGCATCGGCGTGGCCGTCGGCGACCTGTACTTCGTCGACCCCGCCCCGGGAGAGCACCAGGAGGGCGCCGAGCACGGCGTGCGCCTGGAGATCCGCAGGCTCGCGCCGGGCGAGCTCAAGGGGTCGATCTACTCGGCCCGTCCCATCGTCGTCGATCAGCTCATCTGGCGGGTCGACCTGCTGGAGTCGGTCGACGGCACGCCGGGCAGCTTCGACCGTACGCACCACCACCCGGGCTCCAGCGGCTGGGAGCCCGACCGGCGGGTGTTCGACGAGGAGCTGTCGGCCGAGCCGCTGAAATGGCTGGGGGAGCGGCTGGCCGACCTCGACGGCGTGCTGCGGCAGTCGGGCGTCGATCCCGCCGAGGTCGGCGCGGACGACGCGGCCGGCCTGCGGGAGACCGCCCCCGAGATCGTCGACACGGTCCGCCGCCTGCTCGACCGGGTACGCGCCGGCGAGCTCGGCACCGCCCCCGCCGGCGGCCCGGCCGACTCCGTCCGGTCGAGCTGGCTCTGAACGGCACGTTCCAGGCATTCCGGCGCCCGGATCGGGGTATCACGCTCCGGGCGCCACGCCCGGCGCGACGCGTCCCGCGGATGCGGGCGTACGTGGTGTGATGGGAACGCCTGGAGCGCTTTGTGTTTTCCCCTCGATAATCGCGGTAATTTAATCACGACTAACCCTTATTTAGCTTCGTTTGCCCAGGTCAATGGATAGGTCAACGACAAGTCAAACCGCGCGCTGTGCCCGGGAAACGATCGCCTAAGGTCCTACGATCGCTTCATGACCTGCGTACTTCTCGCCGAGGATGACACCTCGATCTCCGAGCCACTCGCGCGTGCGCTACGCCGCGAGGGCTATCAGGTAGAGGTGAGCCCCGACGGCCCGCAGGCCCTGGAGAGGGCCCTGTCGGGCGGCATCGACCTCATCGTTCTCGACCTCGGGCTGCCAGAGATGGACGGTCTGGAGGTCGCCCGCCGGATCCGTGCCGAGGGGCACGGCACCCCGGTTCTCATACTCACGGCCCGCGTCGACGAGGTGGACACCGTCGTCGGCCTCGACGCCGGCGCCGACGACTACGTGACCAAGCCGTTCCGGCTGGCCGAACTGCTCGCCCGGGTGCGCGCGCTGCTGCGGCGCGGCACCTCCGAGACCCCGGTCGTGCAGGGGGTCCGCATCGACGCCGACTCCCGCCGCGCCTGGATGGGGGAGAAGGAGCTGCACCTGACGACCAAGGAGTTCGACCTGCTGCGGGTCCTGGTCCGCGACGCCGGCAAGGTCGTCACCCGGGAGCAGATCATGCGCGAGGTGTGGGACACCAACTGGTGGGGTTCGACCAAGACCCTCGACATGCACATCTCCTGGCTGCGCCGCAAACTCGGCGACGACGCCGCCAAGCCCCGATACATCACGACCGTCCGGGGAGTCGGCTTCCGGTTCGAACGCGAGTAGGCGCATGCGCCGTCGACTGCTCTCCTCCACACTGGTCGTCGCGGTCATCGCGGTCCTGTTGCTGGGGGTCCCCCTGGGCGTCGTGGTCAGCCGCCTGATCGTCGACGAGGCGGCTCAGGAGCTCGGGGCGGAAGCCAAGCGTCTCGTGGGCGAGGTCGAGTACGCCCGGGTCCAGGAGACCCCGCTCGACCCGCAGCAACTGGAGCAGAAGTACCCGGGCAGGTACATCCAGATCTGGGAACGCGGAACCCCTCTGCGGGTGACCGTCGTCGGCACCGCGCCGGCGTCGGGTCACCTGATGACCGAGGACGCGCAGACCAACACCGGTGTCTACGTCCGGATAAGTCGTGATCGGGATCAGGTCGAGCGCGACGTCCGGGCCAGACTGCTGCTGATCGTGGCGCTGGCCGTCGCGGCGCTCGCGGTGGCCGTCAGCCTGGCCGTCGTACAGTCACGCAGACTGACGCTGCCCCTGCAGGACCTGGCGAAGATCGCCGAGCGGCTGGGGTCGGGCGACGCGCGGCCGAGCAAGCACCGCTACGGCATCCCCGAGCTGGACCGCGTGGCCCAGGTGCTCGACCGCAGCGCCACCCGTATCTCCGACCTGCTCACCCGCGAACGCGAGTTCGCCACCGACGCCTCCCATCAGCTCCGCACGCCCCTGACCGGCCTGACCATGCGCCTGGAGGAGATCGTCGCCGCCTCGAACGAGCCGGAGGTCGTCCGCGAGGAGGGCGAGGCGGCCATCGTGCAGGCCGAGCGCCTGACCGCGGTGATCGACGAGCTGCTCGCGGCGGCCCGTCGCCAGCGCCACGCCCAGGCCGAGCCCGTCGCCATCGACGAGGTGCTCATCCAGCAGATCACCGAGTGGGAGCCGGTCTTCCGCGAGGCGGGCCGCACGTTGCACCTCGACGGCACCCGCGGCCTGAAGGCGATGGCCACCACCGGCGGCTTCGGCCAGGTCATCGCCTCGCTGCTGGAGAACTCCCTGCGCCACGGCGGCGGCACGGTCACCGTCACCAGCACCTGCGGCGACAACTACATCGTGATCGAGGTCGCCGACGAGGGCCCCGGCATCGCCGACGAGATCGCACCCAAGATCTTCGAACGGAACGTCAGCGGCGGCGGAGGCACCGGCCTCGGGCTCACCCTCGCCCGCGCGCTGGCCGCCGCCGACGGCGGACGGCTGGAACTGGTGCGCCGCCGGCCGGCGACGTTCGCCATCTTCCTGCGCCCGGCCGAGGAGGACAGCAGGAACCGCGTGGTCAGCGGTCCTGCCTGACCTCGGGCAGCTCGACCGGGATCGGCTCGGTGGCCTCCAGGAACACCCACTTCTTGTACGACCAGTAGCGGAACAGCGTGCCGAGGCCGACGCCGGCGAAGTTGGCGATGTTCAGGCTCAGGCCGTCGTGCAGGTGGAGGGTGTACTTGGTGAAGCCGATCACCAGCAGGCCGAACAGCAGGGCGACGCCGTTGAGCAGGAAGAACAGGAAGTATTCGCGGCCGAGGCCGCTCTGCTCGCGGTGGCGGAAGGTCCAGAAGCGGTTGCCCAGGTACGCGAAGGTCGCCGAGATCGTGGTGGCGAGCACCTTGGAGGTGAGGGGGCCCCACTCGAAGCCGAGCAGGAAGAGGTTGTAGACACCCGTGTCGAGCAGAAAGGCGACGGCCCCGATGCTCCCGAATTTGGCCAGTTCGTGAACCAGGGACTCGAACCGCTGGTAGAGGCGCTTGGCAAACTCCACGTCCGCGCTCGGTCCTTTCCCTAGTCGAGACTGACCACCTCAGCGTACCGGCGATGTCGTACGACCGGTGTCAGGGGGCCGAACATACCCCGCAAAGACGACTTCTAAAAATATCGCCTTATGAGCGGCATTTCCGAAAGATCGGCATTACGCTGCCGTTCAGATCGCGGGCCCGCCCGCGATGTCGGACCTGCCGCTCCAGACGGCCGCCCTCCCGGGAGCCACCTGTGCCGCTTCGACTGCTCGCGTTGGCCCTGGCCCTGCTCACCGCGGGCTGTGGCGCGACCGGCGGCGCCCCGGTGCTCCAGGAGGACCGCACGCCTGCCCCGGCAGCCGCGCCACGGGTCGACCCGGCGACCGCCGAGCAGGCGTTCTCGCTGCTGCGGCAGCTCGACGGGGCCTGGCAGCGGCGGGACTGCGCCGCCGTACGGGAGCTGACCACGTGGGCGGAGCGGACGCTGGACGGCCGTGCCTGCGAGGCGACCCGGAACGGCCGTCCAGCCCGTCCCGCCGACCCCGTCTACGTGCTGCCCGACGCTGGCGACTGGTTCGCCGCGCTGGCCCGCGAGCCCTCGCCCGCGTACTACCTGTTCTTCCTGGAGGACGGCCGCTGGCGGCTGGGCGCTGGCCCGGTCCCTGTGCCCGGCGAGCCGGCGCGGGAGGCCGCCGAGGCGCCGTCGGCGCTGGTCAGGCAGGCCCGCCTGGTGCCGCAGCGGCACCTGACGTACCTCACCGACCCGGCCGGGGTGGCGGGCGTGCGCTTCCCGGCGGGGGATCCGCTGCGCGGGCTGCTCAAGGACGTCACCGCGAACCGCGCCGACGTCGAGCTGTTCGGCACGCGTACCCTCGCGATCCCGGTGGCCGCCGGGTCCGTCCTGGTGTTCGACGCCCTGCGGCTCACGTACGAGGGAGGGCGCACGGATCTGGTGGTGATGGCCAGCCTCGTCGGCGCGGGCAACCGGATCAGGACACTCGGGCTGCGCCGGGCACGTGCCGGTTGACAACGGCGAGGTAGTCGTTCCGTCCCGGTAAGCTCACCTCACGTGAGTTCCTACAGTCCCATCGGGCCGGTCGTCGGCATCGTCGGCGCCGGTCAGCTCGCCCGGATGACGCAGCCGCCGGCCATCGCGCTCGGGGTCGAGCTGCGGGTGCTGGCCGCCGCCCCCGGGGAGAGCGCCGCACGAGTGATCGTCGACACCCAGGTCGGAGACTACCGCGACCTGGCCGACCTGCGGGCGTTCGCCCAGGGCTGCGACGCGATCACGTTCGACCACGAGCACGTGCCGACCGAGCACATCAAGGCCCTGATCGCCGACGGCCACGCCGTGCACCCGGGCGCCGACGCGCTCGTGCACGCCCAGGACAAGGCGGTCATGCGCGAACGGCTGACCGCGATCGGCGTGCCCTGCCCCGCCTGGGCCCGGGTCGCCTCGGCGGAGGACGTCGCGGCCTTCGCCGCCGAGCACGGCTGGCCGGTCGTGCTGAAGTCGGTGCGCGGCGGCTACGACGGGCGCGGCGTGTGGGTCTGCCGCACCCCCGACGACGTGGCCGAGGCGTTCGCCACCGGCGTCGAGCTGATGGCCGAGGCGTTCGTGCCGTTCGAGCGGGAGCTCGCGGTGCTGGTGGCCCGCTCGCCCCACGGGCAGGGCGTCAGCTACCCGGTCGTGGAGACCGTGCAGCAGGACGGCATCTGCGTCGAGGTGCTCGCCCCCGCCCCCGGCATGGACCCCGAGGAGGCCGCCGTCGCCCAGCGCATCGGCCTGAAGATCGCCCACGAGCTGGGCGTGACCGGGCTGCTGGCGGTGGAGCTGTTCCAGACCGCGGACGGCCTCGTGGTGAACGAGCTGGCCATGCGCCCCCACAACAGCGGCCACTGGACGATCGAGGGCTCCACCACGTCCCAGTTCGAGCAGCACCTGCGGGCCGTGCTCGACCTGCCGCTCGGCTCGCCCGCGATGACCGCCCCCGTCGTCGTCATGGCCAACCTGCTGGGCGGCGACGACCCCGACCTGTTCAAGCGCTACGAGCACGTGCTGGCCCACGATCCCGGCATCAAGCTGCACTTCTACGGCAAGGAAGTGCGTCCGGGCCGCAAGATCGGCCACGTCACGGCCCTGGGCACCGACCTCGACAAGGTCCGCGCCCGCGCCCGCCACGCCGCCGTCTACCTCATGACCGGGGAGTACACGTGACAGAGCGAATCGGGATCGTCATGGGGTCGGACTCCGACTGGCCCGTGATGAAGGCCGCGGCCGAGGCCGTGGCGGAGTTCGGGGTGCCGTTCGAGGCCGACGTCGTCTCGGCCCATCGCATGCCGGTCGAGATGATCGAGTACGGCCGGCAGGCGGCCTCCCGCGGCATCCGGGTGATCATCGCGGGGGCCGGCGGGGCGGCGCACCTGCCCGGCATGCTCGCCTCGGTGACGCCGCTGCCGGTGATCGGGGTGCCGGTGCCGCTGAAGTACCTCGACGGGATGGACTCCCTGCTGTCGATCGTCCAGATGCCGGCCGGGGTGCCGGTGGCCACGGTGGCGGTCGGGGGCGCGCGCAACGCGGGGCTGCTGGCCGTCCGCATCCTCGGGGCCTCCGACGCCGGGCTGCGCGAGCGCATGGAGGAGTTCCAGGGGCGTCTCAAGGAGCAGGCGTACGCCAAGGGGGAGAAGCTGCGCGCGGAGGCCGCGGAGCTCTGAGCAGGCAACTCAGGGCCGTCCAGGGGGCAGGGGTGTCCTTCCCGGGCGCCTGGTCGGCTCTTTCCTGAGCGCCCGGTTCCTTGTGGTGAGGGGACCCGGGCGCTCGGAGAGGTGCCGCGGTGGCGTTACGGGCGGCCGAGTGCCCGGTAGTGCCAGCCGGCCGAGCGCCACACCTCGGAGTTGAGCGCGTTGCGGCCGTCGACGATGCGCCGGGTCGCGACCACCGCGCCCAGCTCCTCCGGATCGAGCTCCAGGAACTCTTTCCACTCCGTCAGCAGCAGCACCACGTGCGCCCCGCGGACCGCCTCGACGGCCGACTCGCCGTAGTTCAGCTCCGGGTGAGCCTTACGAGCGTTGTCGAGCGCGATCGGGTCGTAGACGGTGACCTGTCCGCCCTGGTGGCCGATCGTCACGGCGACGTCCAGGGCGGGGGAGTCGCGAATGTCGTCCGAGTTCGGCTTGAAGGCCGCGCCCAGCACGCCGACCGTGCACCCGTGGAACGAGCCGCCCGCCAGCTCCCTGGCCAGGTCGACCATGCGGGCGCGGCGGCGCATGTTGATCGCGTCGACCTCGCGCAGGAACGTCAGCGCCTGGTCGGCGCCCAGCTCGCCGGCCCGTGCCATGAAGGCCCTGATGTCCTTGGGCAGGCAGCCGCCGCCGAAGCCGAGCCCGGCGTTGAGGAAGCGCCCGCCGATGCGGTCGTCGTACGAGAGCGCCTCGGACAGCTGCTTGACGTCGGCGTGCGCGGCCTCGCAGACCTCGGCCATGGCGTTGATGAAGGAGATCTTGGTGGCGAGGAAGGCGTTGGCCGCCGTCTTGACCAGCTCCGACGTCGCGAAGTCGGTCACCACGAACGGGACCTCCCCGAGCGGCGCGTACACGTCGCGCAGCACCTTCTCGGCCCGCTCCGAGCGCACGCCGAGCACGATGCGGTCGGGGTGGAGGGTGTCCTCCACCGCGAAGCCCTCGCGCAGGAACTCGGGGTTCCACGCCAGCTCGACGCCGACGCCCGCCGGCGACAGGCGGGCGAGCTTGTCGGCCATGCGCTCGGCGGTGCCGACCGGCACGGTGGACTTGCCCACGACCAGGCACTCGCGGTCGAGAAGCGGCGCGAGCGACTCGATGGCGCTGTCCATGTACGACACGTCCGCGGCGTACTCGCCCTTCTTCTGCGGTGTGCCGACGCAGACGAAGTGCACGTCACCGAAGGCGGCGACCTCTTCGTAGGAGCTGGTGAAGCGAAGGCGTCCGGAGTCGAGCCCACGGCGGAGCACGGGTTCCAGCCCGGGCTCGTGGATGGGGAGCTCACCGTTGTTCAGGCGGCGGATCTTGTCCGCGTCAATGTCGAGGCCAAGGACTTCGAATCCGAGATCCGCCATGCAGGCCGCATGCGTGATGCCCAGGTATCCGGTCCCGATCACCGTGAGGCGATATGGCACGAGCGAGCTCCTTTCGATCGCCAGGCATGCTACCGGCCTTCGCTACCTCCTTCGTGCCACCTGCGTCTGTTCGCAAACCGTACTAGCTGGTAACAAAGTGCTCGGACGTCCTAGTATCTATGCATGAGCTTCCCTCTCTATGCGCCCGCCGAAGAGCACGACATGCTCAGGGAGACGGTCCGCGCCCTGGCCGACGAGAAGATTGCGCCGCAGGCCGCGGCCGCCGACGAGTCCGAAGAGTTCCCCTGGGACGTCTACAAGGCCCTCGTCGCCGCCGACCTGCACGCCGTGCACGTTCCCGAGGAGTACGGGGGCGCCGGGGCGGACGCGCTGGCCGCGGTGATCGTCATCGAGGAGGTCGCGCGGGCCTGCGCGTCGTCCTCGCTCATCCCGGCCGTGAACAAGCTGGGCACCGTGCCGCTCCTGCTCTCGGCGTCCGAGGAGCTCAAGCAGCGTTACCTGGCGCCGGTGGCGCGGGGCGAGGCCATGTTCTCGTACGCGCTGTCCGAGCCGGAGGCGGGCTCCGACGCCGCCGCCATGAAGACCCGCGCGGTCCTCGACGGCGACCACTACGTGCTCAACGGCACCAAGATGTGGATCACCAACGCCGGCGTCTCCGAGTACTACACGCTGATGGCCGTGACGGACCCGTCCGCCGGCGCCCGGGGCATCTCCGCCTTCGTGGTGGAGAAGTCCGACGAAGGGGTCTCCTTCGGGCCCAAGGAGAAGAAGCTCGGCATCAAGGCCTCGCCGACCCGCCAGGTGATCCTGGAGAACGTGCGGATCCCGGCGTCCCGCATGATCGGCGAGCCCGGCACCGGCTTCAAGACGGCCCTCGCCACCCTCGACCACACCCGCGTCACCATCGCCGCCCAGGCGCTGGGCATCGCCCAGGGCGCCCTCGACTACGCGATCGGCTACGTCAAGGAACGCAAGCAGTTCGGCCGTCCGATCGGCGACTTCCAGGGCCTGCAGTTCATGATCGCCGACATGGCGATGAAGCTGGAGGCGGCCAGGCAGCTGACGTACCGCGCCGCCGCCAAGAGCGAGCTGGCGATGCACGGCCGGCCGCAGAAGGACCTGACGTTCCTGTCGAGCGCCGCCAAATGCGCCGCCTCGGACGCCGCCATGGAGATCACCACCGATGCGGTGCAACTGCTGGGCGGGTACGGGTACACGAAGGACTTCCCGGTGGAACGCATGATGCGCGACGCCAAGATCACCCAGATCTACGAGGGCACCAACCAGATCCAGCGCATGGTGATGGCCAGGCAGCTTCTCAAGTAGGCGTTGACGTGCGGAAACTCCACTCGCTGACCGGCAGAGGCGAGGGTTGCTGTCTTGGGATCGTGACCTGAACGATCACTGTTCCGTGTCTGTTCCGTGAGAGGGCCGATTGGAGAGGCGGATGCCGGTGTTTGGGCGGGAGCCCGCTGTCGGCGGACTCCCGCGTCCCGTCATCGCGTCATCTGGTGCCGATAGACTCTCCGCTGGTCGCGGCCGGGCTTGTTGGATGCTCCCAGGACCTGAACGTCGCGGCGGCGATCAGTAGCGTGGCGCCGATTCCGAGGACTACGAAAAATGCTTTCCCCGCTGCTTTGAGGGCTTTGCCCCGGCTATCGCCCGATTCGCGCCCGATGCAGAATGCGGCCAGTGCGATGATGGCCGCGACCAAAATTATGATCGCAAAGCCGATTACAAACCAAATGATCGCCCTCACCTCCCTTCCTCGCTGGAGCGCCAATCCGAGAGGCGCTGCGAGGTTGAACCAGGAGCCCGGGGTGAACGCAAGCGACCCGTCCGGGCTCCTGGCCAGCTCTCGCTGGCGGCTCTCGGACGGGTCGCTCGTTCCGTCTTGTTCAAGACTACGCCTTTCACCTCTGCTCTGTTCGCCATCTCGCCCTATAAATAGCGAATAGCTATATCTCGCTCTGGGGGCCCGATCTAGTGATAAGGCGACGTAGTCCTAGCTCATATTCGCCTGGCGTGCGCTGTCTCTATGGGCGATGAGGAGTTCGGGTGATGGGTGCGTTGCGTGCCCCAACAGATACCAATAGGCGAATGGGTCTTAGGTATCTGCCGCAGACCTATGTGCCGTATTCAACGAGATCGCGCGAGGGCCGAGTAGGCGATCGTCGATGGCCTTGCGGGCGCGGTCGTGCGAGCCGGGCATCATGTGAGCGTAGACGCGGAGCGTGAAACCTGGGTCGGCGTGGCCAAGGTACTCGGCGAGTTCCTTGACCGAGACCCCACCCGCCAGCATGACACTCGCGTAGTAGTGCCGGAGTTGGTGTAGTCCCTCCTTGCGAGAGGTGGTGTAGCGGCTCCGCTGGCGGGTGTCCTTGTCCGGTGCTGGAATCACGCCCGCCGCCACCAGAGCGGGCTTCCAGACGGTTTCGCTGTAGCTTCTGGCCTTGATGAAGCGGTCGTCCGTCCAGCGGAACAACAGGTTGTGTGTACGAAGCTTGCCGTCGGTCTTCTCCCAGGGCAGGGAGCAGGTCAGCGGGGGATGAGTCGAGACGTGCCGTTTGATGCCTTCAGCGGCCCACTCAGGCAGCGGCACGACCCTTTCGCGGTCGTTCTTGGGCAGGGCGAAGACGTGGTCCGTTCCTAGCTTCTTGATCTGTCGTCGTACGCGGAGAAGACGCTCCTCGAAGTCGATGTCTTCGAGGGCCAGGCCGAACAGCTCCCCCTGCCGTAGTCCGCACGCGGCCCCGAGCATCGGCAGTAGGCGAAAGAGGGCAGGGTGAGCGTCGATCAGGGCGTGGACCCGTTCGTCCGACCAGGCCGTTATCTCTTCGGACACGCGCTTCGGCGCCTGGACGATCGGCGACTTGGCAGGGCTTCGTTTGATGGCCTCGTCCGCGACGGCAAGGTCAAGGATGCCCTGGAGGACCAGGAAGGCCGTCTGTACGGTCGAGGTCTCGAAGCGGCTGCTCAGATCACTGATCCATGCCTGGATCTGGGATGGCTTGATGCTCTTCACCTGGCGTTTGGCGTAGGCGGGTGCGACGTGGAGGCGGTGGATGTACTCGTATCGGATCTTGGTCGAGGGGTCCACGATGCGGGAGCCGAGCCAGCGTTCGGCGAGGTCGCCCAAGAGCACCTTGCCGGCGTTCGGGTCGATGTAGTCGCCGCGGGCGATGTCGGCGCCCATGGTCGCGATCTTGCGCTCCGCGTCGGCCTTGCGGTCATAGGCGGTCGAGCACTCTTTGCCCTCGGGGTCCACCCAGACGGCGAGCCAGCGCTTGCCCTTGCCGTACCGCGTGGTCCTGACCTTTCGGGGTTTGCCGTCCTGGTCGCGCACCGTCTTGGTCCACAGGTCCTTGACGAAGGCCATGGGCTACTCCTGGTCCTGGACCCAGGACATGACGTCCTCGGGCACGTAGCGCAGGTGTCGGCCGATCCTGTGGCCTTTGGGTCCTGTGCGGTGGTGTCGCCATTGGTAGAGCGTGGCGATCGGAACACCGAGGAATGTGGCTACGTCCTGCACAGTCCAGAGCTTGGTGAGAGTGCTCATATGCACCCTCCGGTGATGGCGGCGGCGAGGAGTTGATCGCCTAGGGAGTGGCCCTTGCCTGCGTACTCCCATTCGCTGATCACGAGGACTGCGTCTTCGGCGAAGAGCGGAAGGCGGCCGGTGGTGATTTCGCTTTCTCGGGCGTGGTCTTCGCGGTCGGCTCGGATGTCGCCGAGGGTGGTGGAGTAGCGGCGGGAGCGGGTGGAGAAGTGGCCGCGGAAGCCGAGCATGTGGGCCCAGTCGGCGAGGCGGAGTTCGGCGAGTTCGGGTTCGGTGCCGAGTTCCATGCAGGTGGTGATGAGGCGGTGGGCGTGGTCGCGGAGGTTGTACAGGGTCAGGTCGTCGAGGGGGTTGATGCGGCGGTCCAGGGTGCCGACGCATTCGGCGGCCTTCGTGGCGTACTTGGCGATGTAGCCGGCGACGGCTTGATCGGTGAGGTCGCTGTTCAGGGTGATGGGGCGGAGGTCGAGTTGGGTGCCCCAGCGCAGGACTCGTTCGGGCTGGTCGGCGTAGGCGGGAACCTTGGCGGTGACGGCCTTGGCGGCGTGCTGGATGGCTTGGGTCAGGACGTCGGTGGTAGCCCAGGTAGGTGGCGGTGTAGCAGGGCCGCTGGGGCCGTCGAGGCGGATGACGGCGTGGAAGTGGACGATGCCGCGCCGCTGGTACTCGGCGACCTTGGCGAAGGAGAGGGTCAGGTGGTGGCGGAGGTCCTTGAGGAGTAGGCCGCCGAGTTTGGCCAGGTGGCGGCGTACGGAGTCGGCGAAGCGCTTCCACAGCAGCGGAGCCAGGGCGTTGAACAGGACGGAGCCGGTGTAGTCGTAGCAGCCGGGGCACAGTGGTTCGCCGAGGCGTGGGTCGTCCTTGCTGTGGCGTTGGGTGCAGGACATGACTTGGCCGTGTGGGCAGGTGGTGGCGTTGCGGCGAGCGTGGCAGGGCTGGGCCTTGCCGTGGTGTTCACGGCGGGTGTGGACCGGGCCGAAGGACGGGGCGGTCAGGGTGATGAACAGAGTGGGGTGGGTGGTGACGGTCTCGGGGACGCCCTTGCCGCCCACGAGGCCGGCGCGGATGAGGTGGTAGGTGTCGGCGCGGTAGGTCTCGGCGCAGGACGGGCAGCGGGACGCGCGGCGGGTCTTGCACGGGACGCGCAGGATGCCGTCGGGCTCGGTGCGGGTGGTGTAGCGGTGCAGGAGTTGGCCGGTGGCGCGGTCGTAGTGGTCGACCTTGCCGCGTAGGTGGATGGGCTGGCGGCAGCCGCCTGTGGCGCGGATCTGGTTGGCCCAGCGGTCGTAGTCGGGGTGGTTGAGTCGGGCGATCATGCCCGCTTTGGCGTGCGCGGTGGCGTGGGTTGTGGGCAAGATGGAGACCTCCTTTCGCTCGTTCGGGTGAAGGGATGGCCCTCGACCTGGCAGTCGTCTTGGCGGATGTGCGGCCAGGCCGGGGGCGCTGCGCGTTTATGCGCCGTGGTTGTCGATGCCGTTGCCGTCGCAGTCGAGGCAGCGGGCGTCGTTGGAGTCGATTCCGGTGCCGTTGCAGCTGCAGCAGCGGTAGTGGATCACCTCGTCCATCTGGTCACTTCCTGTCGCGGGCGGTGGTGAGGTAGATGCGCCAGTGATGCGGGCGGGTGCGGTCGGGGTAGACGCGTGAGACGCCGATGACGGTGAAGTGCAGGCGTAGGCGGAACAGGGCGTCGACGATCTCGGCTCGGGTGCCGTCGATGCGGATGCGCATGGTCGGGTCCTCTTCTGGTCAGGTGGCGGACGTGGGGTCGGATTGGATGCAGCCGCGGTAGCTGGCTTCGGCGGCGTGGCGGGCACGGGCGGCGGCCAGGATGGCGACGGCGCGGTACTCCACCGGGCCGAACAGGCGCGAGGTGGCGTAGTGGCCGTACGGGGAGTCCTCGTAGTCGATGTCCGAGCCGACGAGGGCGGCGATCTGGTCGATTTCGGCGCACTGGTCGGCGTCGCTGGCCTGGTCGGTGAAGTGGTGGACGGTGACGCTGGAGGAGACGGGTACGTCGGGGTGGGCTTCGAGGTAGGCGGCCAGGTCGAGCAGGCCGTTGATGAGGGCGGTGCGGCGGTCGTGGGTCATGGGTCGGTTCTCCCTTCAGGCGGTGCGCAGGGTGCGCAACAGATCGGAGGCGAGTTGGTTGGACACGCCCAGGTGGGCGCGTAGGGCGTCGCAGGTGATGGGCTTGCCGTGCCGGGTGTGGTGTTCGTCGGCCACACGGCGGGCGTAGTCGATCAGGGCGGGCGCGAGGTCGCTGTCCCGCTCGTCGTCCTCGTCCTGGATGTTGGACGGGACGAGCTCCGGAGCCGAGGACGAAGCCAGAACGGGCGAGGACGCCACGACAGTGGACGGTTCCGGACGGGTGGCGCGGCGTTCCAGCATCGAGACGGCGATGAGGAAGGCGGCGGCCGGGGTGGCGGCGGTGATCCAGCCCCAGACGGTCGGGTCGGCTTGGGCGAGATTCGCCGCCAAGGACAGGACGATGCCACCCGTCAGGACGAGGACGGGCCACGAGAGCCGACCCCGCCGGCGGTCGCCGGTCCTCTTGTCCCGTTGTCGTTCGCGGGCGGCCATCACGCAGGTCAGGTCGATGCAGACCGCGACTGCCCAGGACATCCAGCCGGTCTGGCCGTGCTCGGTGGCGGTGTCGCGGATGTGGGTGAACGATCCGGCACCCGCGATGGCGGCCAGGACGAGTACCGGGCCGGTGTCGAGCAGCCAGCAGGCGAAGCGTCGCATCGTTCCTCCCTTCGTGGTTCAGGCGTTGATGGGTTCGGACAGGTGAGCGGTGATCTCGTCCCAGGCCGGAGCGAGGTGGGCGTGAGCACGGGCGGCCTGTTCGGCGGTCTGCTCGGTGACGTAGAAGGAGCGGGCGCGGTACCACTGGCCGTCCTGACCAGCGACGATGGCGACGCCCGGCGTTTCGGCGGGGATGGCACGAGCCGAGGCAAGGGCCGCCGGGTCGAGGTCGCCGAGCGTCATGGTGGCGGTCTCGGGATCGTTGACGCGGTGGCAGATCCGTCCGGAGCACTGGGCACGGAGAGCGGTGACGCCGGGGCCGAGGTCAGAGCCGATGCGCTGGCCACAGCAGAACAGATAGATGCCGAACGCTCGTCCGAGCTGAGCGACCCGCAGCAGCGCCGTCGAGGTCTTGGCGATCTCGTCCTTCTCGGACTTGTCGGCCATCAGGTACAGCTCGGCCAGCTCGTCGACCAGGGCCACGACCGGGACGGGCCGCACACCGGGTGGGAGCTGCCAGATGTTGCGGGCGCCGGCCTGGCGGCACAGCCCTATCCGGTCGACCATCAGGCCGACCAGGTCATCCAGCAGCCCGCCGGACTCGGCGCGCGAGGTGGCCAGCGCGGACAGGCGTGGCCTGTAGGGCGTGAACTCCACCCCGCCTTTGAGGTCGAAGCCGACCAGGGCCACGGGTTGTGGAGCCAGCCCGACGATCAGGGCGTTGGCGAGGTTGGACTTGCCGGACTGCGTTGCGCCCGCGTTCAGCCAGTGCGGCACGGTACGGAAGTCGATGGTCCAGGGCTTGCCCGTCTCCAGACGTCCCACCGTGACCTTGAGCAGTTCCGGCGAGGGCGGCAGCTCGTCGACCTTGACTAGCGGGTCGCGCAGGGTGGCCATGAGAACAACGCGGCCAGGGCCGGGTGATGAGACGCGGATGGCGTGGACGCCCCAGGAGTGGGCGAGGCGTTCGGCGGCGTCGGCGTAGTCGCTAGGTGTCTGGCCTTCCAGAGTGTGGAGGGTGACGCGCCAGCCGTGCCGGGTCGGCAGTGGCAGCCACATGAACGGCTTGGTGTCCACGGTGATGCGCTGCCACCTGCGCCGGACGCGGACGATGCCCGTCGAGGCGACCAGGCCGGGGACGGTGGTGAACCAGAAGCGCTGCCGCTTCTTGGTCAGCCCGCAGCCGAGGGCGACCCGCCGCCATGACGCCCGTACCGACAGGGCGACGAGCGGGAAGCCGAGCACGAGCCAGAAGGACGGGTAGTGGTAGCGGCGCCAGGCCCACAGCCCGGCCGCGAAGGCGGCCAGGGCTGCGAGCAGGTACGGCGCGTCAGGCATCGACGGCCTCCCTGGCAGGGAGTAGCGCCGAGGCGCGGTAGGCGATGCCCCATCGGCCGGCGATCTCCCAGACGTAGCCGAGCAGGCCGACGGCGTTGACCTGGTCGCCGACGCTGATGGGCGGTTCGCCGGTAATGCCGATCTTGACGAGTTCGATCCGGCCGAACTCGTCCTCGACGGAGACGGTGACCTCGTAGACGGTGTTGCCGTTCTTGTCGGTCTTGATCTCGCCGGTGTCCCTGTTGAGCACCCGCGGTCGCGGTGCCTTGACGCAGGTGATGGCGAGCTTGCCGACGTCCACAGGAATCGGGATGGAACGCATGGGCTGTGACCTCCTCTTTCGTCGTTCACCAACATAGTTAACCTAGTTGGCTTGGTTGTCAACGTCCTCTCGGTTGGCTTGGTGGATGTTTCGTGGTGTGATGGACGGCGATGGTCAAGAACACCGGGCGCCCCGGCTACCTCCAGATCGCCGACGATCTCCGTGCGCAGATCAACGGCGGCTCTCTGGCGCCCGGCACCCCGCTGCCGTCCACCGCGCAACTCGCCGAGCAGTACGACGCCTCGCTGAGCGTGGTGAAGATGGCCGTCGGCATCCTGCGCAACGAGGGCCTGGTGATCGGCCAACAGGGCAAGGGCGTGTTCGTCCGGGATGCCGAGGAGCGCCCCGCCGGCGACGAGCAGGCCGACGTGGCCGAGCTGCGCGCCGCCGTACGGGACTTGTCGGTACGCCTCGCCAAGGTCGAGGAGCAGTTGGCTACGTCCACGTCACGCCGTCCCGGACGTAGCAGCCGGTGACCTTCCGGGCCAGCGAGGCCGAAGCCCCGCCGGGGTGCCGGCGCAGGCTCAGGGCCTTGTCCTGGCGGCGGATGCCGACCAGGACCATGACGTAGCCGACGAGCAGGGTCGTGCTCAACAGGGCGGCGATGATCAGCGGGAGCCAGCTCACGTCCAGCTCACCCCCATCGCGAACGCGCCGCGGGGGCCGCGCGGGGGACGCCTGGTCTCGGTCCGTCGGCGGTTGCGCCGGTTCCGGGCCCGCTCCTTACGTGCCCACCGGCTCCGCGCCAGGCACTTGGAGCACTGGGCCTGGCCCTCGATCAGGGCGTTGCCGCAGTCGCACGAGGGCGTCTCGGCGGGGATGATGATCTCGTTGTTCATGGGTGCATCTCCTCCTTCGGTCGCTGCCGTTGTGGCGTTGTGCAACCGAGGATGCGACGCAGTGTCAGGACGAGATCACTACACGACGGGACATGTTCAAGACGTCCGGCCTACGATGTCCAGGTCCCCGGACGTCCTTGGGAGCAGGTGAAATGGCGAACGAACGGCTACGCGCTGCGCTGTTGCAGAAGGGCGTGAGCGTCGCGGACCTGGCTGAGGCGATCGAAGTCGATCCCAAGACGGTGGAGCGGTGGATCACCAAGGGGCGCGAGCCGTACCGTAAGCACCGGTTTGCCACAGCTTCGTACCTGGGTGTGGACGAGACGTACCTGTGGCCGCAGGCTCTGTCGCGCGAGCAGGTGGTCGCCGCGTCCGAGAGCGAGGTCCTGGCGATCTATCCGCATCGCTGGGCCGTACCGCGGGACGCGTGGGGACGTCTGTTCACCGCCGCGTCCCAGGACATCGGCGTCCTGGTCTACAGCGGGTTGTTCCTCGCCGACGACGCCGCGATGGTCCGTCTGCTGGGGGAGAAGGCGCAGGCGGGCGTGCGGGTCCGTGTCCTGCTGGGCGACCCCGGCTGCGCCGAAGTCGCCCAGCGGGGAGAGGACGAGGGTGTCGGCGACAGCATGGCCGCACAGATCCGTAGCGCGCTGATCTTCTACCGGCCGCTCCTGCCCCTGGACAACTTCGAGCTCCGCCTTCACCAAACGATCCTGTACAACTCGATCTATCAGGCTGACGGCGACTACCTGGTCAACATGCACGTGTACGGCACTCGCGCCGGGAACGCGCCCGTACTGCACCTGCGTAGGGTGGCCGGCGGCGAGATGGTGACCACCTACGCCGACAGCTTCGAGAAAGTATGGGCACAAGCGACCCCGGTGGAGTCCTGACCATGGCCAAGCGGATCGACTTCTACGACGACCCCGACGCGCCCGAGCCGAACAGCCTGGTTCCGTCCGTCAACGTCATCGTCACCAACACGGCCGGGGACGTCCTGATGATCCGCCGCAGCGACAACGACAACTGGGCAGTGCCCGGCGGCGCGATCGACCTCGGCGAGTCCATCCCCGCGGCGGCCATCCGCGAGACGTACGAGGAGACCGGCATCACCTGCGAGATCACCGGCCTGGTCGGCACCTACAGCGACCCCCGGCACGTGATCCTCTACACCTCCAACGGCGAGGCCCGACAGGAGTTCTCCATCGTCCTGACCGGCCGCGCGGTCGAGGGCGAGCCGACTCCGAGCGAGGAGTCCCGAGAGGTCCGCTGGGTGCCCCGAAATGAGATCACGTCACTGCCGATGGACCGCTCGATGCGCATGCGGATCGAGCACTACCTAACCGGCGTCGGCCTGCCGCACATCGGATAGCGCCGCCTCCACCGACCGCACCGAGGACACGATGCACGGGGTGGCGTCCGTGATCGACCGGCTGACCACATGTTCAGGTCCGTACCGAGAATGGATCTCGGCCAGCCGGTCGGTGACGTCCACATGCCGGCCGTCCGGGCCGGTGGTCATGTCGCAGTAGGTGAGCGCCCTGGCCAAATCCGGCGCTTCGTGGTCGAACTCCTTGGCCAACACATCGAACAGGTCACGCTGCCGGGCCTCGTTGTCCGCACACGAGTGGTAGGCCACCAGGCGGCACAGCCGTCCATCCGCCCCGGCGATGTCCCGCAGGTACCGAGCGCCGTCGAGCTGATGCATGCCCGTATCGACCAGGTCCGGGGCATACCCGATGTCATGCAACAGCGCAGCGGCAATCACGGTGTCAGCCTCTTCCCCCAGGAGCGGCGTCAAGGATGCAGCTCGCTCAGCGACTCCTTGGGTATGCGCCCAGCGGCGAGGCAAGGTCGTCTCCAGCAGCTCCTTGGCCAGGTCATAGGCCCAATCGACATGCTCCACGTTGTTCACCTTAGACAGACCGCATATGGGCTGATCTAGTGGCAGATGCGGACGTCCCAGGACGTCTCATCCTCGAACGAATCGGCCCCGCCCATGCTCGACCGCGACCAACCCTTCACGCTCCAGAAGGTCGAGCGCCCGCCGCACCGTATCCCGCGAAGCCTCGTACCGCTGCCGCAGCTCCTTCTCGCTCGGCAACACAGCTCGCGCCGCGAGGGCGCCGCTCTCGATCTGAGCGCGAAGCTCAGAGGCGATCACCTCATAGCGGTACGCGGTGTCCGCCCGCGGCCCTGGCACCACGCGGCCTTTCGAGGGAACCGTGACGATGACCCCCTCCTGCTCCAGGATGGCCAGGCCACGCCTGAGCGTGTTCCTGGCCACCCGGAACTCCGCGCACAACTCAGCCTCGGACGGCAACGAACCGCCCGCCGGATACCGGCCGGCAACGACCCGCGCCCGAAGCCGCTCCGCGATCTGCGTGTAGACAGCACCGCCCGTCAGCCACGGAGATGCGTCCACATCCATGCCGTCAGGCACGCCGATACGCATCAGAGATCAGGCCCAGATCAATGCGCAGCTCAGCCTGCTCACCCGCCCGCCAGCCGTTCCGGGCGACCTGATCGACCCTGTCGATGGCGGCCTCCAGATTGAGGCAACTGGTCCGCTCATCAGGCTGATCACCCCAATAGAACCAGTAGAACGGGACGTTGACGTAGACCTTGCGGATCTGAGAGCGACGATCCTGGACGCTCAGCTCAGGACGCCCATCCTCAGCCGTCATCAAGACGGCCGCGATACCCCGAGGTCGTAGCCCGTTCCCCAGCTCTGTCAGCAGACGCTGCTGATAGGCGAGGCTCTGTGCTCGGCCGCTTTGCATGTGTTCCGTCCCTTCGGTGGCTCTTCCGGCCCCACGAGCATCGGCCAGGCACCCGGAACCTCTACACCGCGACTAGGGGACGTCTAGGGACGTCTCATGTTAACGTCGCAGGCAACGACGGTTCCCTGACAGGAGCGGCGGTCCCCTTGAACGACAACTTGCGCAACGCGATGCTCGCAGCCCGCATCACCCCGACCGACGTCGCGGCAGCCCTCACCGTGGACCCCAAGACCGTCCACCGCTGGCTTCAGGGCCGTATCCCCTATCCACGCCACCGCTGGGCCATCGCCGACCTCCTCCAGGTCCACGAAGCCGACCTCTGGCCGCAGGTAGCCCAACAACACCTCGCCCTCGCCGGCGATGTACGCGCCATCTACCCCCACCGCTGGGCCGTCCCCCAGAGCGTCTGGCACGCCCTCTTCCAAGGCGCAACCGAAGAGATCGACATCCTCACCTACAGCGGCCTGTTCCTCCCGGAAGACGGCAAGATCCTCGACACCCTCGCCGCCCGAGCCCACGCAGGCGTCAAGATCCGAATCCTCCTCGGCGACCCCAACAGCCCCCAGGTCGCCAGACGCGGCACCGACGAGGGCATCGGCCCCGAAGTCATGGCCGCCCGCATCAAGAACGCCCTAACCCTCTACCGCCGGCTACACGACGTCCCCAACATAGAGATCCGACTCCACCGAACCGTCCTCTACAACTCCATCTTCCGCGCAGACAACGAACTCCTGGTCAACCTCCACGCCTACGCCACCCCAGCTGCCGACGCCCCTGTCATGCACCTCCACCACAAGGAAGAGCAGGACACAGCCGCGGTCTACCTCACCAGCTTCGTACGCATCTGGACCGCCGCCCCGCGTCATCACGACGAGACATGATCAGACACCGGGCAGCCCTGAAAGCAACTTCTCTACACGTCATCAAGGGCGTGCCGCCTTCGGCGACCCGCCGGGCGGTCGCAGGCCGCGCTGCGGCTCTTCGGCCGGTCGCGCCCAGCGCCGCCTGAGCTGCGTCGAGGCGTGACCACACACTTTAAATATCCATGGTTTGAGGCCGTGTCACGGTGATCGCCTATAGGCGGCGGCAATCTCTGACTCTGAGAGGAAGTGAACGTTGTAGCCAGAGCGTTTCGGGAACAAAAGCCCCTGGCCGGCCTTCACAGTATGGAGCGCTGCAGAGCTCCCCGATACGAAGATAAGTATAACGCCATACCCGGAGTGCCCCGGATTTTCGATTGGAAAAATACGAAAGTCTGGAACGGGAGAGACTAGGCTGCTAACGATATTCGAAAGTCGGCCGACGCTCTCATTGCCAAGAGGCACATCTGTCATAGCTGTTGCTCGGCCCTGTCTATCTGAGACTATTCCTATCAGGATTACTCCACCGGAACTGTTGGCGAAGGCGGCGGCGTCCGTGGCCAGGAGGCGCTTGCTTTTTTCGCTTGCATCATATATTTGAGACTTAAATTCAAGATCATGCGCTTCCGTGTCTCCAGCGGATATCATCTCAGTAATATCGGCATATGAGATATGGGTTGAGCCAGATTTCGCTATTCGCGCGTATCCGGCGGACGGTGGAAATATTCCGGCTAGTGGCTGGAGTACGTTATCGTTGCGGACGGTATCGAAATCCATTTCGGCCTGATGCGGCGCTGCTTGCAGTGGAGTCCCCGTCGATTCCTGCTGTAGCGATCCTGAAGCGGCTGCAGGGTCTTGCGCATCGCGGATGGCTACCCATAGTTCTCGGAAGGGTTGGACGTCGCCGTCTAAAGCTTCCACCACTCGGTCCAGTTGCTCCCGTCGAGGAAGTTTTCGGCATTGGAGTACCGTATGGACTGTTGTGTGGCTGATCTGTCTGTTTGTGCGAGTGGCAATAGATCTGGTGCTAGGTTCTCCGGCCTGCCGATGCAGGCGCTTGAGTTGCATGCGCAGCTCATCAAGCAGTGCAGTCACTAGTGGAGGTTGATGGCTCATAGTGATCTGAGCATGCCACACTGTCAAAAATTGTAAAAGTCGCTCGAATTGATCGCCTTTGCGCGTTCGCTATGTGTAACTAACCGTCAGCGGTTGTATGGGTATGTATGTATGCGTTGTGTACTGTACGGAAGCGTTCGAGAGCTGTCGGTGATGCTCCAGCCTGGGTGAAGCTAGTTGTGGCCGGTCCACAAGAACCGTCCTCGCCGACCCGTCCGACTTCCGTGCTTCCTCTGTGGCATGGATGTCTGGATCGAGTCCCGTCACAGAGAGGCAACGCCCATGACGACGCTGAGTCCAACCTTCCTTGCGCTCTTGATCTTCCTTCTGCTCGCCGCCTGCGCCTGTGTTTACGTCGGTTCTAACAATCCGGGTCGCCGCTCCCGTGCTTGGAAGCTTCTGGAGCTCATGCTGCGCTACCAGAAACGCAAGCAATAGTTGCAACGAAAGTAGTGAGTCCGGGGAGATGCTCTGTGATCTCCCCGGACATCGCAGTTGCCGGGCCGCATCGATTAGAGATGTCACCAGGGCACGTCAACGCGAAGTCACGACCATCGCCAATGCTGCAGGTTGTAGACCGGATCTACTAGGGTGATCTTGGGCGGTGGCCCTAGATATTGGAACGGCCAACAGGTGCACTGGACCTCGACTGAAGATCACGCCGGACCACATGTGTGACGGGTTGGTGAAGCCGTCATCGCGGCATCGCCAGCAGTTCGAATCCAAGTGGTCAGGGCCGTGACGATCGCCGACTCCGGACCTCGTCGTTGACGGCTGGGGCGATCGGCTGCCGCGGCCCTCCTACGTCGGGCCTTGCCACCGCATATCTCTGGCCGAGGTTGGCAGCAGGGCTGATAGCAACGTCCCCATACGCCGACGCATCCAAGCGACCTTCTACACACGTCTGACCAGGGTGGCGATTAGCCGAGCAAGGTGATCGGTCCGTCTGAAAAGCGGACGGCCGTGATCAATCAGCCCCCATTGACGGACAGCAGCGCCCGGGGAGCGTGGATAAATGGAATCCACCATCGTCACGATCTTTCGGGATCATGGCGCGAACCGGTTCCCCCCACGGATGGGGTCGCTGACCGGTGCCGCGTGCACGGAGAAGCAGGTGCATGTGAGGAGTCGGCCACCATGACGTGCTGCTCGAAGACAAGGACGGAACCCCTGTACTTTGGCCGGTTTGCACCACAGTGGACGCAGACTCAGTGCGACGCGATAGAGCCCTACGACGCCACGGATTTTCCAACTGATGGCACCCTACCGTCCACACGGACGACTGACAGGGCGCTCGGTTGGATGCAGGTGCTCACAAAGGTCTCCTCCGACCGTGTCCATGCTATGTCCTTGTTCCGTGGCTGTTCCCTGGGAGCACCGGAACCAGCGAGAAGTAAGGTGAGACGTTCGCAGTCGTAGCTGCTGCTCAGCCGCACAGCCGAGCTGTTTCGCAGGTGATCGCATCGAGGGTTGAACCTCGGCGTGCTCGCGGTCGCCATCCGCTGATCGCTTGTGGTCTGTACCGCCCCTAGCTTGGGCTGCAACTCCAAACATCCTCGGTCGGCTGCTCATGCACGCTTGAAGCCCTAATTTGTCGGAGATCCGGCGTAGCATGACCGGTCTGGAGGTGGTGGTGTAGTGGCGGTGCCCGTCTCCCAGCAACGGAAGCTGGCCCAGCGCTCGGGGAACATGTGCGCATTCCCCAAGTGCCGCTTGCTGCTCACCGCAGAGGCCGGCCCTGACTCTCCGCCTGCCCTACTTGGCGAGATGGCGCACATTGTCGCTGACAGCCCAAAAGGGCCGCGCGGGGATTCTCCTCTCACTGACGAGGAACGCAACCTCGCGGAGAATCTGATCTTGCTCTGCAACCAGCACCATCAGTTGATCGACTCCAAGGAGGCCCTGGCCACCTATACCGTCGAGCGCCTCCTAGGGATGAAGAACGACCATGAGGCTTGGGTGGAGCGCACACTTGGCGGGCGCGCCAACGTAGCGTCGGAGCCGCCGCCTATGGCCGTGGATACGGTGCATAGCAACGTGTTGCCTGTCACCCAGATGCCGCGATACGTGTACGGGGCGCCCTGTGCTCACATACGCGAATCGGACGTTAAGCCAGTATTCCCCAGCAGTGGGGTTATGTTTCCCTTCATTGTGAGGGGCAGCTGGCTATGGGCGTTTCAGGACCTGCGCGACGAGTCCGGCCCCTTTGCCGAATTCGTGACGCCCAGCGAGACTGAGCAGCATCTCTCTCGTGAGTGGTGGGAGGACCCCGATAAGCTGGCCTGGTACGTCGCCCTGCTCAACCGCTCGCTGAACAAGCTGACTGGCCGTCTTGGACTTCGGTGGGATCGGGCACACAGCCGCTATTACTTCGAGCCCGAGGAGAAGGGGAAACCCAGGGTCATCTCCTACACACCGCTCAGCACCTCGAAGGCGACTCGTAGCGTAGTCTGGGAACCTCGGAAGAAGAGCACAGGCGAGGGCTACGGCTACTGGCTCCACCGGGCCGTGAGCTTGAAGTTCATCCATGCCGGAGGCTCCCAATGGGGTCTCAGCATCCGACCAGAACTCCGCGTTACCTCTGACGGCTACGAGTCCTTAGAAGGTAAAGAGATCGGCCGACGTGTAACTCGGAAGAAGTCCCGGCTCTTCAACCATGACCTCCTGAGCGAGGTCCAGTTCTGGCGTGACTTTCTCGGCAAGAGCTCTCCGCGGATTCTGCTTCCCTTCGGATCTGAAGGACAGACCTTGGTTGTCGGCACCACGATGGCCAGCAACGAGGTCACGTGGCCCGGGATCCCCCCAGAACATGACGTGTCGTTCAAGAACGTCGAGTATGTCGACGACCTGCTCACCTGGTTTGAAGCCAGCGATGCCGAAGCGCTTGAAGCAGACGAACTTGACGGGGACGAGTGGGCTCAAGACGGCCTGGACGACGATGATGTGGAGGAGCGATGATGCCCCGGCCAGCCCCGCCTGCCCACCCGAAGCTCTCCCTCATCTCGTCGATGACCCACTTTGCTGAGCCTCTGCTCTTATTCGGCGACGATGGCCTTCATATCGATCCGAAGGCCGGGATCGCCCGATACGGGCCGAGATCGTGGAAGGTGTCAGGCCGGCATCCAGCCCGCCTACGGGTTGGGCTCATTGGCACCCCCCAGTTGATCGAATCTGCTCGCGACTGGCTGATGGGGCGAGCCGAAGGCGTGCTCGGGGACGCCAAGAATCCCGAATTCCCTGGCTGGCAGAACGACCGCGGCTTCTTCTCCAGTCTGGAGTTCGACGACGCTTGGAACGAGGAACTCGGACAGTCAGAACTTCGGGACGTGCTGGAGACCAAGTCGCAGCAAGACCGCTTCGGGGCGGTGCTAGTCCTTTACGAAGCGAAGCTGCGGCTGCTCTCCGAGAGAGACAGCACGCCTGACTATGTCGTGATCCCTATCTCCGATCAGCTAGTCCGTCGCTGTGGGGTGGCAGACTACCGCGACCCAGACCAGGGGCTCGTGCACCGCGATCTGAGGCAAGCGCTCAAGGCCCGTGCGATGAAGTATCGCTTCCCCACACAGATCATCCGAGAGCCCACGCTCGATGGCCGGGACAAGACTCCGCCTTCACGCATCGCCTGGAACTTCTTTACAGCGATGTACTGCAAGGCGGGTGGCTATCCCTGGAGTCCATACGGCCTCGCTTCTGGTACGTGCTATGTAGGTGTGGGTTTCTACCGCCCTATGGGCACGTCGGAAACAACCATGCAAACCAGCCTGATCCAGGCGTTCAACGAACGCGGTGACGGCCTCGTCCTTAGAGGTCATGACTTCGACTGGGATCCAAAGAAGACGGGCAGTCGCTCTCCACATCTCACGGAGGAGGCGGCCAATCAACTGATGGAGCTAATCCTTGATCGCTACGAGCGAGAGATGAAGCAAAGGCCTACACGTGTTGTGGTGCACAAGACGTCTAGGTACTGGCCGGGTGAGCTCGAAGGCTTTCGCACTGCGATCGAGAGCCGTGTACGCCGTTATGACCTAATGGCGCTGCAGCCGCAAAGCGTTGTCAGATTGATCACCACTTCTAAGTATCCCCCCCTTCGGGGCACTCGCTTCAGTATTGGCGACCTCGATTACCTCTACACAACTGGCTACATCTCAGCTCTTCGGGAGTTCCACGGGATGCACGTCCCGTCGCCGCTCCAGGTGGCTGATCATGTTGGTCAGGATACTTCTAGGGACACTCTGCTTCGCGAGGTCCTTGCGCTCACGAAACTGAACTGGAACTCGGCCGCGCTCGGCGGTCTCCTTCCTATCACGATAAAATTCTCGCGCCTGGTCGGAGAAGTAATGAAGGAGATCCCTGCAGACCGGGATCCCCTACCTCAGTTCAAGTTCTACATCTAGTACCCGAAGATCCGATTGTCGGCCTCTGAAAGTCTCTCAGCACTAAAGATCGAGAAGCCGTTTCCCGCCGACATTTAGCATCTTTAATGCTGTCCGCACCATTAAAGACCCAATCAACTACAGATCGAGCATACAAGCCAATGGACTCTCTTCGGGCAATTTCGAGCAGCACCCTGAAGCGGCTCTATGCCGCTTTCGCGGGACTGTGCGCCATTCCAGACTGCCCCCATGACAATACGTTGCCCAATGGCACGCCAAGCCTGGAGATTGCACACATAAGGGCGCCCTATCCTGGTGGCCCCCGATATGACCCTCGAATAGCTTTAAGGGAAAGAAATGAATATCCGAATCTCATCCTTCTATGTCCTGAGCATCACCGCCTAGTCGACAGCTTTCCTAATGAGTACACGGTCCATAGGCTTCTCAACATTAGAGATCGACATCTCCTGCGTGTGCGGAAGATCCTTGGGCCATCGACGGCTGCGCCTGTGCGCCAAGCGGCAGCGAATCGTCTCCAGCAAGCCTTGCAGGTGTGGGCCGACGAGCGTCTTAACCGATCAGAGGAGTTCTGGCATCAACTGTTCGTAGGCCGCCCGGAGCTCCTCGCGCCAACAACACAGGGGCGGGCCTTCGCTCTGAACTCGAAATGCTATGTCGGAGGGAAAGCTATCAACAACAGCGGGGGGAATATTCTAGATTTTCTCGCTCAACACAATGGAGACGTTGTCGTCATTGAAATTAAGACACCAGTAACCCCGCTACTAGCTAGAGAGTATCGCTCAATCTACCCACCTTCTCACGAACTTTCGGGGGCCATCACACAGGCTCTGAACTATCGGCAGAGCCTTCTGAATGACCTACATGCACTTAGATCGCAATCACCAACACTCACAGTACACAGCCCGGCAGTCTTTGTGTTGGCGGGCGACGCCAACAGAGAGCTAGACACTGAAGCCAAACGGCGATCCTTTCAGCTCACACGAAACGCGCTCAAAGATGTCACAGTTCTTACTTATGACGATCTGTTCGATGGCTTGGCGACTCTTGCAGTATGGATGGAGCCCGCAGAACATGAAAATTAGCGCGTCATGACGTGTGCAGCAGAGAAGTGTAGCAACGTAGCCGCACACGATCATGCGCTGTCACTTGCGAACTGCGCTCCGAGTTAGGCGCCGATAGTTTCAGGTAGTGCCCGGCTCTCATTTGCAAGCAGGAAATTGAGAATTCGAAACTTCTAAGCCCCGCCCACTTGAAAGCTCAGCCCAGAGCCATTCTCTCCGTCTGTATTTTGTTCATTGCGCTTCCGTGCCGTTGTGCCCTATCTGTGGGGCGGGTAAGGACAAAGATCTCGACGATAAGAGCGGCTGGTTCTAGGCTTCGCGCATGGAACCCATGGAGATTCGGATCGTGATGCCGTTCGATCCAGCATTCCACCATCCGGAGAGCGTCGCGGCCATCGAGCGGTGTTGTAGCCAGCACGGCAAGGACTACTGCGATCAGCCACCGATCGCCAGCGTCTACTACCCGCCGAACGGCAGAGTCTCGGCCTGTGCCAGAGCTCTGCACGGGATCATCGACGACGCATTGAGCAAATTGCCGTAGCAGCAGTAGGCGGACATGGCGTCATCGTGGGTCTTGCTCTGCGGCCACTGCTCACCCTGAGGATCGGAATCGACCTCTCAGTGGACGGTATACGTGCAGTTCACCGTTTACCAGCTCGGGTCACGTGATCTTGAAATAGTTCCCAAGCTGGCAGCGCAGGTCCGGTCGATGATGAACAGAGGTGCGAGCTGGCGTGCGCGGTCCTGGGGCTGCCAGCCGGCCCGAACTGCGGGCCGGGCAGCGCACGCGTACTCCACCATACGGATCGAGCGCACCGTTCGGCCAAGCTCCGTCCTTGTTCCGTCACTGTTCCGTGGGAGCGCCGGAATCAGCGAGAAGTGATGTAAGACGTTAGCAAGCGTAATCGCTGCTCATGAACATGATTGAGCCATTGTCCCAGATGACTGCATCGCCGGTCGGAGATCACCCAGATCTACGAGGGCACCAACCAGATCCAGCGCATGGTGATGGCCCGCCAGCTCCTCAAGTAGCCCCTGACGTGCGAGAACCCCGCCCGCCGTTCGACTGGGGCGGGGTTCGCTGTTCTGTGGTCGTGAGCCTGACGATCACTGTTCCGGTGCCTGACGGCCGCGCCGCGAGCTGTGGCGATCCTGGATTCTGGGGTTTTTCGGTCAGACGAAGCCTTCGGTGACGAGGTGTGGGCCGTGTTCGTCGATGATGTGGCGTTGGCCCGAGCCTCCGACGACGCGGCACCAGCTTTCCACGGTCAGGCTGCCTTGCTCCAGTCGGTAGCTGAAGCCGCCGTACATGCCGGGGACGGGGAACCAGGAGGCCGGGTGTCGTTGCTCGGTGAGTGGTTCCAGTTCGGGGAGGCGTAGCCGGTGTTCGGTGACCAGGTCGCCGGCGCGTTCGTGGATCAGTGCGTGGAAGTGGTGCTGGATCAGCCTCAGGGTTTCGGCCGGCAGGTGGTGGTGGATGACCGGGGTGAGCGGCGTCAGGAGGTGGGGGTGGCCCTGGCGGGTGGCGATGTCGATCGCCCGTTCTCCTTGCGTCGTGCGGAGCGTGCGCCAGGCGCCGCGGGCGGTCAGCCGGTGAACGACGTCGGCGTCGGCGCCGTGCCAGGCGGCCTGGTGGAGTGGGGTGTATCCGCTGGTGCCGCAGACTCTGCCGACGTTGACCCAGTCGGGATGTTCCTCGAGCAGCTCGAAGACTGTGGACCAGGCGCCGTCACGTGCGGCGTCGGCCAGTTCGTCGCGTCCTTCGACCAGCCGGTCCTTGTAGGTCGACCGCAGAGTGACGCCGTCCCACGTCGAAGCCTTGTCCTGGTCCATGCAGCCCCTGTCCGCTCGGTCACGGAGAAACACCAAGCTACGTCACGACGCGTCTAGGCTGGAGCTGCTTCTGAGGAGGTGGCTGGGGTGACGTTGACCGAGGTGATGGCCGAGCTGGCCGCGCTTGAGGATCCCAAGGCGCGCGAGGTGAACGAGAGACACGGCGACGATCACGGCGTGAACCTCGGCAAGCTGCGTGCCCTGGCCAAGCGGCTGAAGACGCAGCAGGAACTCGCGCGCGGCCTCTGGGAGACGGGTGACACCGCGGCGAGGTTGCTGGCGACGCTGGTCTGCCGTCCGAAGGCGTTCGAGCGGGACGAGTTGGACACGATGGTGCGCCAGGCGCGTACGCCCAAGGTGCGCGACTGGCTCGTGAACTACGTGGTGAAGAAGAGTCCGTACGCCGAAGAGCTGCGGGTGGCCTGGTCGGCCGATCAGGATCCGCTGGTCGCGAGCGCCGGGTGGGCGTTGACCGTCGAGCGTGTGGCGAAGAGGCCGGAGGGGCTCGACCTGGTGGGGCTGCTCGACGTCATCGAGGCCGGGATGAAGGACGCCCCCGATCGCCTGCAGTGGGAGATGAACAACTGCCTGGCGCACATCGGGATCGAGCACGCCGAGCACCGCGCCCGTGCGATCGACATCGGTGAGCGCCTGGAGGTGCTCAAGGACTATCCGACGTCCCCGGGGTGCACGTCGCCGTTCGCGCCGGTGTGGATCGCGGAGATGGTACGCCGGGAGCAGGGCGGGGCGGCGGCTCCTTAGACGATGGGCCCGGTATCCGTTTTCAGGGCGATTTGAAGGCTCAGGTCGCGCGGGTGTCAGCATGGTTCGCCATGGACATCGACGGCTTCTGGGAACTCATCGAGCGGTCCGGTCGTGCGGCCGGGACGAAGGACGCGCGGCTCGCGTGGATGCTGGAGGAGCTTTCCGGCCGTTCTCCGGAGGAGCTGATCGACTATCAGTGCCAGTGGACGGTCGTTCAGGCGCGCGGTTGCACCATGGATCTGTACGCCGCCCATTGGTTCGTGTTCGGCAGTGGTTCGCTGGACGGTTTCGAATACTTCGTGAGCTGGCTCATCAGCCTCGGGCGAGAATCGTTCGAGAAAGTCGCCGACTGCCCCGACCTGCTCATCGAACTGCCTCAGGTGTTACGTCACCTGGATCTCAAGAGGGCGTATTACAGCTCGAAGGGGGTTCGCTCGCGGGACATGCAGCGTCGTCTTGAGGAGGAGTGGCCGGAATTCGAGCTGCTGGCCTACGTCGCGCATGAAGCCTACGAGAGGATCACCGGCTCAGGTTCGGGGGCGTTGTACGAGGCCGTTCATGAGCGCGGTGTTTTCAGCGGCTTCCCTTTGATTCCGGCGCTCGGCAGCGTCCCGGACGGCGAGCAATGGGATTTCGACGACCCGCGGGAATTCGTGCGGAGGTTGCCGCGCACAGCTCGTCATCGAGGGTTGTGAAGGGCGGGAAGGAGTTTCGTCCATCACCCGGGATCCGCGCGGGTCCAGGGCAGAGAGTTCTTGGAGTGCCGGAAAACGTGACGCGTGTAAAGCGCGATGGCCGGGGCGTTGCCGGGTTTGACGGAAAGTCGCAGGGCCCGGCTCGACGCCGTCCGCCGTCTTGATCGGGACGCCGCCGGCCATCCCGGCCAGTCGTCGGGAAATCTCGGCTGCGCAGTTGTTTCGGCCTTGCCCGCCGACGGCGAGGACGGGCAACGGGATTCGCCGCCGGAGGGAGCCGTGTTACGACGTGCGGTCGGTGCCGGCGCTTTCGCGGCTCCAGATCTGCCGGGCGCGAGGGAGGTCCCTGATGGTGCCGCCTTCCGGGATCATGCCCCAGAGGAAGGGGATCAGGTAGGCGGGCGGGCCGCCCAGGAGTTCGGTCAGTTCGTCCTCGGTGACGGCGAGGGTGAACCGGGGGCCCGGTCGTGCGGGGGCCCAGCCCTGTTCGAGTGCGCGGCGGACGCATGCGGCGACGAGCGGCGGGCGGATCGCGATCGTCCGGGCTCCCCGCCAGTTGTCCGGCCGGGCGCAGGGGAGTGACACGAGCAGGACGCGGCCGGGGGCCTCGTCGCGTTCGACGACGAAGGTGAGCGGGGCCACGGTGCTGCCGTCGCCGAAGGCGGGTCTGTGGCTGACCCGCCAGCGGAAGGCGGTGCCGTCGACCGTGATGAGCCGCGAGCCCTTCCTGGGCATCGTCATGGGCGCCTCCGGGTGCTGCCTTCGCGGCAAGTGCGTGCGGGACGGTCGCCAGCGTAGCCCGCCGCCGTCTGCGGGCAGGTGCGGTCCGGGGGAGGTGTGGACCGGTGCGGGGTCTCCGACCGGTCCTCGGTGTGTTCGCCGTCCATGCGGCTGCGGGGGTGTGCGGTTGCGGGACGTGCCGGGATGCCGGGGTGTGTGGTTGCGGGACGTGCCGGGGATGCGGGGCGGGGTCAGCCGCTGGTGTCCTCCGAAGGGCCTTCCGGCTTCTGGGAGTTCAGCCAGGTGTGCACGGCCGAGGTGCCGGTGATCCAGAGCGCCGCGAAGCCGCCGGAGGCCGTCGCGCCCGCCATGATGGCGCCGGCGACCGTGCTGCCGTTCCCTGTGGCGAGCAGGCCGGCGACGACACCGACGAGCAGCGCGAGCAGGGCGCCGCTGACCGCCGACCAGATGAGGGTTGCCTTGCTCATTCGTGTCCCCTTGCCGTACGGGCTTGTTCGTTGACGTAGGAGTACCAGCGGGGCTCGGGGGCACGTCCGCACAATTGATCGTTCCGGCCATGATCGCGCTTGCCTCGGACGTATTCGGACGACATCGGATGGATTCGGCCGAGAAGGGGTGAAGGGGCGGATGTGTGTGATGCGCCTGGCACCCCGACAAGACCGACTTATGGCACTATGGCTGCTTATCTCAACGCAACGAGAAGGTGGCGCCTGCCCGTCTTCTCGAAATGCCACTTCCACTCTTAAACCGGACAACGGTGTCCGAACCGGGGCGGCTCATGAAAGATGTCGATCAGGGCGAAGATCACCTTGCTGTGCTCGTGACACGTCTGAACAGATTGCGTGAAATCGAATGCGGAAACCCCTCGCTGAAACGGATCGAAAAAGTCGCGCTCGCCCTTTTGGCCGAAGACCCCGAACGAAACAGATGGCGCCGGCCGTTGCCGAAGTCGACCGTGTCCGACCTGCTGAACGGCAGGTCACAGAAAGTGCCGGATTTCATGCTGATGCGGACCATCGTCGAGGTGTGCCAGGTGATCGCGGTGAAGTCCGGCATGCCCATCGAGTCCGTGGAGGAGCTGACCGCCGAGTTCAGCGCCCTGTGGCAGGCCGCCAAGGCCGAGGCGGGGGAGGCCGCGCGACGCCGGAACGGGTCGCCGCCCGCCGCCCTGACCGGCGGGGACGTCCTGGAGCCCGCGCCCGGTGAGCAGTCGTCCTGGCGGCCCTCGCCCATGGAGCTGCGGGTTCCGCTGCATTGGGGACGTCTGGGCATGTTCCGGCTGCGGTCGGCGGAGAGGGGTGACGCCAGGGCCGCCCACGAGCTGGCCGTCCTGCTGGCCTGCGAGGCGTGCGGCGCGGGTGGGAAGGAGGCCGAGCACTGGCGGCGGCTGGCCACGTACTGGAACCACCGGGCGCTCGGCGCGGTACCGGAGGCGGCGGGTTTCCAGCTCCGCGGACGCCGGCTGGTGGTGATGGCCAGGGCGCTGGCCGAGAAGTACGCCGAGGCGGGCAAGCCCAGCTCGACGTACTTCTGGAAGGCCGTGCGGCAGGCGGAGACGTCCGTGCGGACGGTGGAGGCGCGGCAGGAGGCGGAGGTCGGCTGACGCCTCCGAGAGCCCGGCACGCCCCACGGTCAGCGGGTCAGGACGCGGACGTTGCCGTACGTGCTGCGGGCGAGGATGGTCCTGGAGCTGGACTTCGTGCTCTTGATGTCGGAGTGTTCGGAGCCGTCCGCGCTCTCGACCGTCACCCGGTAGGAGTCCTTCGGCACGCGGACGGTCACGCCGCCCTCGCGCGACTTCAGGTCCAGGTCCGCGGGCGGCGCGGCGAAGGCCAGGGAGATCGAGCCGTCCAGGGTGCGTCCGCGCACGCTGGACGACCGCAGCCCGTCGCCCTGGATCGTGCCGGAGTCGGTCAGCAGGCGCAGCTTGCCCGAGGTGTCCTTGACCTCGATGCGGTCGCCGCTGGAGACGTCGACGTCCTGGGTGAGGCCGTTCAGGATGACGCCGTCGGGGGAGTCGATCGTCAGCCGCACCCCGGCCGGGACCCTCACGTGGTAGCGCGCGCCGCAGTCGCCGACGATGAGGGTGCAGTCGGCGCTGAGCCGCAGCACGCCGTCGCGCAGCGACCAGGAGGGGCTGGTGGACGCCTTGCCGCGCGTCCAGCGCCGCACCTCGACGGCCGGGCTGGTGGCGGGCAGCACCCGCACCCCGCCCAGCGAGGACGTGATCTTCAGTTCGGCCCCCGTGAACGGGAACGTCCGGACGGCGGGCACCTCATCGCTGTCGAAGCGCACACTGCACCCGGTGACCGCCAGGATTGCCACGATTACCAGCAAAAGCCTCATGGAAACGATCGTGGCGAAGCGGCGGCGCAGGCCCATCGGCCGTTCGACCGATGGCCCTCCGCCATTCGGCCATTGGCCCCACGGCCCGGACGCGGGCGCGCCGGTGAAACGACAGCCCCGACGCCGGAGCGCCGGTAAACGACAGCCCCGACGCCGCTGAAGCTACAGCGCCGACAGCAGGGCGTGCACGTGCGGCAGGGGATCGCGCCCCAGCGGCCGGACGACCACCGTCCGCGCGCCCGCCGCCCACATGCTCCTGACCTGGTCCGCCGCCTGCTCGGGGGTGCCGGCCGCCATGACGACGTCGTGCGGCGACACGCCCAGGAACGCCGCCTGGTCCCGGACCACGGGATGGGCGAGCCGGTCCGCCTCCTCGCCGATGTGCAGGAAGGTGAAGACGCCCAGCTCGTGGTCGTCGCCCCCGGCGATCCGCTCGACGATGCCGGGCAGCTGCGCCGGGCCGACGCCCTCCGGCACGATCGTGCCCTGCGCGACGCGCCCCGACAGCGCCAGCGAGCGCGGCCCCTTCACGCCCGCCAGGACGGGCGGCGGCACGGCCGGCGGATGCACCAGCGACACGCCGTCGAGGTGCACCGCCTTGCCGTGCAGGGTGACCGTCTCGCCGCGCAGCAGGGCGCGTACGGCCGTGATCGTCTCCTCCAGCAGGGCGAGCGGCGACGGCACGGCGGCGCCCGCCTGGCGCATCCACTCCTGCACGCCGTGCCCGATGCCCGCGGCCAGCCGGCCGGGATGCATCCGGGCCAGGTTACCGATCTCCATCGCCAGCAACATCGGGTTGCGCAGCGGCGCGGGGGTGATGCCGATGCCGACGCGCAGCCGGGACGTGACGGCCAGCGCGGTGGCCGCCGCGGAGACGCCGCCGGTCCAGCCCAGGTCCTCCACCACCCACAGGTCGTCCACGGCGGTCTCGTCGAGCGCCCGGGCGAACGGGATCAGCTCCTCGGGCGGCAGGTCCCGGTCGAACATCACGCCAAGTCTCACGAAGCCCTCCAGTAGTAGCGGAACAGCCGGCCGACCTCCGAGTATCCGGCACGCAGGAAGGCGTTGGCGGTAGGCGTGTTGCCCACGTCGGTCCCGGCGACGATGCGCCGGACGCCGGCCTCGGCCAGCGTGCGCGTGCCGTGCGCGAGCAGGTCGTCGACGTAGCCGTGGCCGCGGTGCTCGGGCACCACGCCGATGTAGGCGATGGAGTGGTCGTCGGGCGCGACCAGGCCGACGGGCGTGCCGCCGAGGTGGCCGACGACGAACCAGTCGGGCTTGGCCTTGCGGTTGACCAGGTCGTCGTACATCCAGCGGGCCTCTTGCGCGGCGCCCGCGGTGGCCAGCTCGACCTGGGTGTCGTGGTCGAGTGAGCCCTCGGAGATGCGCATGAGCAGGGCGAGCACCTCGTCCGGGTGCAGGTCGCGGGCCGGCCGGTACGTCAGCCGGCCCGGATCCGGCGGCACGTCGGCGCCGGCCGTCCAGGCGAGCGTCAGCCGTTCGACCTCCATGACGAACCTGGCCTCGGTCAGCGCCTCGTGCTCCACCGCGCGGTCCACGACCGGGGTCAGGCCGGGCGGGAGCGAGATGTCGTGCATGATCTTCCCCAGGCCCGTCTCGCGCAGGCCGCGGCGCAGCAGCGCGGCCGCCGCAGCGGGGTCGGGGCCGGGCTCGAACTGCCAGACGATCACCGGGTCCGCGCCCGCGAAGGGGGCCCAGAACGCCAGGCGCGCCCGCCCTTCCGCGAAACACCACTCCGGCCGGGTCCTGCCCTCGGCGAAGGCCGTGGCGAGCTGGGAGCGGGCAGGCTCGGGGAACTCATCGAACAACGTGCGGGCCTCCGGACGTGAGAGGGATCTTCCCGCGAGCCTACGAGCCGACGGCTCCGGGAGGATGTGCCCTCAATGACATCACGTCCATGATCCGGGCCGAACGCCGTCAGGCGGCCGGATCGAGGGCGGCACGGGCCTCGCCGAGCGAGGCGCTGGTCTCGAAGTGCCGGTCGAGATTGGTGATCGTCAGCAGGTGGCGGATCATGCCCGGCCCGAGGACGAGGATCATGCGTCCTCTCATGTTCTGGACGTGGCTGAGCGTCTCCACCAGCACGCCGAGGCCCACCGAGTCGCAGAAGGGCACCTCGGTCAGGTCCATCACCAGATTGAACGGATCAGCCGCCGCCAGCGCCTGATCGAGTTCGGCGCGAAGCCGAGGAGCGCCCGCCACGTCGAGATCGCCGACGACGTGCAGGACGGTACAGGGGTCCTCCCGCCATGACTTGACCACCATGACAATCACGTGCCCTGGCTTTACCTAGTTATGCCTATTTCTTGCATATGTTCTCCATGGCGGTCTTGGTGGTCGGCGTGGCGCTCGGCTTGCTCGCCGGGGTGTCGGGCTGCTTGAGTTTCTTGATCTTCGGCTGGTCGCTGCCGGCGATCACCTCGACGCCCTCGACGTCGGCCTGCCGCAGCTCCGCGCCCGGGATGACGGACGCCACCAGGCGGGCGGCCGCCTCCTGGCCGGCGGCGTAACGGACGAGGGTCTGCTTGTGGTCCTTCTTGCCGGTGTTGCCCGGCTCGCCGGGCACCTTGAACCCGGAGGCCACCAGCGCCGACTTGGTACGCGCCCCCAGCCCCGTGATGAGCGTGCCGTTCATGACCTTGACCGTGACGCTCTCCGGCGGGACCACGGTCTTGACCGGCGACGGCGTGGCCGTCTTGGTCGGCACGGGCTTGGCGAGGTCCTGGTCGGCGTCGATGCGGCGGAACATGTCGCGGGCCGCCGGCCGGTCCCACAACACCGCCGACTCGCCGGTCGGGGCCTTGAAGTCGACGTTCGCGAGCGGCACGTCGGCGAAGCGGACGTCCTCCAGCGAGACGTCGCGCAGCTGGGTGGCCAGCCCGATCAGCCCGTCGTCTGGGTCGACCTTCACCGTGCTCAGCGTGGAGTTGACGAACGCGGCGAGCTTGGCCGGGTTGGCCAGCGTGTCGGCGCTCAGCGCCCGGTTGAGCAGCGCGGAGATGACCTGCTGCTGCCGGTCGATGCGGTCGAGGTCGGAGCGGGCGGTGGCGCGGGTGCGGGCGTAGCCGAGCGCCTGGGCGCCCTGGAGCTGGTGGGTGCCGGCGAGCAGGTTGAGGCCCGTCTTGGGGTCGTTGATCGGGATGGGCGTGCAGACGGTGACGCCGCCGAGCGAGTCGACCACGTCGATGAAGCCGAGGATGTTCACCTCGATGTAGCGGTTGATCTCCAGCCCGGTGGCGGCCTTGACGGTCTGCATGGTGAGCTTCGGCCCGCCGAACTGGTAGGCCGAGTTGATCTTGTGGTCGCCCTTGCCGGGGATCGTCGTCCAGGTGTCGCGCGGCAGGCTCACGACGGTGACGCGCTGGTGGTCCTCCGACAGGTGGATGACCATCATCGTGTCGGTGCGCTGGCCGGACTCGCGGCCCAGCTTGAGCTGGTTCTGCTGCTGCCGGGTCAGGTCGTCGCGCTTGTCGACGCCGACCAGCAGGATGTTCTCGGCCCCCTGGGACTTGGGGGCGGTCACGCCCGCGTCGACCGTGCCGATCTGGCGCGGGGTCGCCCACACCACGCCGGTGGTGACCAGGATGCCCGTGGACAGCAGGCCGGCGACGATCACGTTGCGGCGGCGGGCCTTGGCGCTCCGCACGGGCCTGCGTGGACGGGTGGCAGGAGTGAGCTTGACGCCGCCGTAGGCGTCGCCGCCCACCAGCACGCCGCCGTCCTCCTCGCCCGCTTCGCGCATGCCCTCCTCCTCGGATCCGCCGGGGACACCGGGGCTTTCGATTGCCCTTCTCCCCTGGTCGTACAGTAGCGTGAGCCCCGCCATGAAGCAGTTCCCCGACTCGCCGCACGCGCCCGCGGAGACGCGCGGCTGGCCCCCCATCTCCGTCGTCATGCCGGTCCTCAACGAGGAGCGGCACCTTCGCGAGGCCGTCGACCAGGTCCTCGCCCAGAGCTACCCCGGTGAGATCGAGGTCGTCCTCGCCGTGGGTCCGTCCCAAGACCGCACCCAGGAGGTCGCCGACGCCATCGCGGCGGCCGACCGCCGGGTGACCGTGGTGCCCAACCCGACCGGTCGCACGCCCAACGCGCTCAACGCCGCCATCGCCGCCGCACGCAACGGCATCATCGCCAGGGTCGACGGGCACGCCATGCTGCCCTCCGACTACCTGCGCGTCGCCGTCGAGACGCTGGCCGAGACCGGCGCCGACAACGTGGGCGGCGTCATGGCGGCCGAGGGCGTCACACCGTTCGAGCAGGCCGTGGCCTGTGCCATGACCTCCAAGATCGGCGTCGGCGCCGCAGCCTTCCACGTGGGCGGCACCGCGGGCCCGGCCGACACCGTCTACCTCGGCGTGTTCCGCCGCTCGGCGCTCGACCGGGTCGGCGGCTACGACGAGCACTTCCAGCGGGCTCAAGACTGGGAGATGAACCACCGCATCCGCCAGACCGGCGGGCTGGTCTGGTTCCAGCCGCGGATGCGGGTCACCTACCGTCCGCGGCCCAACGTCAAGGCGCTGGCCAAGCAGTACTTCCACTACGGCCGCTGGCGGCGCGTGGTCGCGCGCACCCACGAGGGCACGATCAACCTGCGTTACCTGGCCCCGCCCGCCGCGGTGCTGGCCATGGCGCTGGGGCTGGTGCTGTCGCCGTTCTTCCCGCTCGCGCTCGTCGTCCCCGGCGGCTACGCGCTGGCCATCGTGGCCGGCTCGGCGGTCACCGGCAGCGGGCTCCCGGGCGCGGTCAAGCTGCGGCTGCCCCTCGTCTACGCAGCCATGCACGTCTCGTGGGGCTGGGGCTTCCTCACCAGCCCGCGAAGACTGTCCAGGCCGCCACACTGATCACGAGCCCGCGAAGACCCGCTCGACGGCCGCGTCGAAGCGGGTCAGCGCGTCCGGGTACTCCGGCCCGAGCAGGTAGCTCCTGAGCTTGATCCTGGCTCGGGCCAGGGTGTCCTCACCGTCCAGGAAACCGGCGAGGGCCGCGAGGTCCTCGCCGAGGAGCACCCCCGCCTCGGTGCTGGGGTAGCGCTCGTGGAAGTCGCGCTCGGTCAGCCCGGCGACGTTCGTCACGGCGTACGGCTTCTCGCTGGCCAGGAAGTCGGCCACGACGCTGGAGATGTCGCTGATCAGCAGGTCGCACTCGTTGAAGCAGTCGTACAGGTGCGGACTCTCGCCGGTGACGATCAGGTGCCTGATCTCCGGCGCCCCGCCGGGGCTCGACGGATGCCTGGCCTTCGACTTCGCCAGCTCGGCCGCCTCGATCATCGACACGATCCTGCGGTGCGCCCGCGCGGCGCTCTTGTCGCGGTGGCCGGTCAGCGGGTGCGGCTTGTAGATGATCCGCAGCTGCGGGTCGTGGTCCAGCAGGGCGCGCACGATGCGCGGGCCCATGGTGATCAGCGACGTGTGGAACAGGTCGTCGTTCCAGCCCTCCCAGGTGGGGGCGTAGAGCACGGTCCGGTACGGCAGCCCGGGGCCCTCGGTCGAGATGCCCTCGAGCTGCGGGCGGCCGACCTCGTGGATGCTCTCGTCCCGGACGCCCACGCGGGCGCGCCGGTAGCGGTCCCGACCGGCCGGCCCGGCCACCCACACCTCGTCGTACACCCGCGAGAACGGGTTGAACGACGCCTCCTTGTCGCTGTCGCCGTGGTTGAGGAACACGCTGCGCAGGGTCGGGATGCGCAGCATGTGGACGTTGCGGCCGACGTTGGAGACGTACAGGCAGAGCTTGGCGCTGAACAGGGCGCGGAAGCTCATCAGGTCGGCCGAGGACGGGATGCACACCATCGGCAGCGTCGTCGACTCCAGGTGCCTGGCCATGCCGCGCTCGCGCAGCACGACGATGGCCCGCCTGCCGATGCGTTCCAGGGTGGGCAGCCACATCCTGGCCTGGTAGGCGGCGGCCGTCGCGCCCGAGAAGTACAGGATGACCTCCGGGTCGTAGGCCCTGACCTGCTCGCCCACGACCTCCAGCACCCTCGCCCGGTCACCGAGCGGCCGGGTGCGGCGCACGTACGGGAGGAGCGCCAGCACGCCCGCCACGCCGAGCAGCAGCGCCACGCCCGCGCCGGCCGCCCCGGCCGCCGCGCCGAACGTCGCGCCGAGCACCGGCAGGGCGTCGAGCCCGAGGAAGCGCACGCCGCGGTGGCCGCCCAGGAACGGGGGCGGCATCTTGGGGATGCGCAGCGCGGACACGTCGAGGTTGCGGGTGGTCACCGGCATGCTGCTCAGCGTCTGCCGCAGGCGGATGGCCAGGCCCGAGTGCGCGGCCCGCGCGCCGTGCAGCGCGAACAGCCCGGCGGCCAGCGCCACGAACCACGGCGAGTCGGCTCCCGACACCCGCGCCACCAGCAGCAGCGCGGCCGTCTCCCTGGCCGCGAACCGCAGCGTGGTCCCGAGGTGCATCCGGCTGAGCAGCTCGGTCAGCCCGCCGTCCAGGCGTCCCGCGGCGAACTCGACGGCGTAGGAGACCACGGCGACCAGCCCGAACAGCAACGGCGCCGGCCACAGCGCCGACGCCAGCAGGACGGGGTAGCAGCCGAGCAGCGCGCCGATCGCCAGCAGTCTTCTCATGCGACCGCACGGTAACAACCCGCAGGTCAAGGGCCTTCCACGCGAACGTCTACGACATGCCCGGACACGTCAGGAGATGGACCCCCTGATCGCGAAGAGCTGCTCGGCGATCCGCAGGTCGTCCGGATGGGTGACCTTGATGTTGCGCTCGCTGCCGGGGACCAGGTGGATGGGCACCTCGGGCAGGTAGCGCAGCACCACGCCGCAGTCGTCGGTGGCCGGGCGCTCGGCGAAGCCCGGATCGGCCAGGGCCCGCTCGTAAGCCTCGCGGATCACCGAGAGCCGGAAGCACTGCGGCGTCTGGCTGCGGCGCAGCCGCGAGCGGTCGAGGACCTCGCCGATCACCTCGCCGTCCGGGCCGGGCACGGCGACCAGGACCGTGTCGGAGCTCGGGATCGCCACGTTGACGGCCCGGTGGGTACGCAGCGCCGCCACGCACTCGGTGATGATCCGCGGCTCCAGAAGGGGCCGTACGGCGTCGTGCAGCAGCACGTCGCACTCCTGTGTGCCCAGCGCCCGCAACGCCCGCCACGTGCTCTCCGTACGGCTCCGGCCGCCCTCCACGATCTGGGTGACCTTGCGGTGGCCGCCGTTCGCCACGATCTCCTTCACCCGGTCGGTGTAGCCGGGCGTCATCAGCACCACGATCTCGTCGATCTCCGGCGCCTGCTCGAACACCGCGATCGAGTGCTCCAGGATCGTCCGCCCGGCTACTTCGATGAGTTGTTTGGGTATCTCATGTCCGACCCGCTGCCCCACGCCTCCCGCGAGGAGCACTCCGACCGACCGCCGCGCTGCATCCATGTCGGCAGCGTAACGGTCCTGTTCCGTGATATCGCGCGCCCCTGTCGCTACGCTGTGTCCACGCACTCCCTACCGGGAGGAGACCTGCGCTTTGCCCGACTCACTCACCCGCAAGGGCACGACCACCTCGGTGGTGCTGCTCGCCACGACCCCGGCGTGCCGGCTCTCCTGCGCCGACGGCACGCTCCTCGACCGGCTGAGCGACCAGTTCGCCGCGCTTCCCGTCCGTGACGTCCAGGTGGTGACCCCCGGTGGCGGGCTCGGGGCCGACCTGCGCGGGGTGGCCAAGATCGCCCGGGTCTCCTCGGGCGCGATCGTGGTGCTCCCCGCCGACCTCGTCGCCCACACCGAGGCGCTCGCGCTGCTGCTCGAACATCCCGCGCGCGACACCGGGGCGCTGGTCTCCCACGACGACGCCGCCGCCCCGATGCGGCCGCCCGTACGCGTCGAGTCCGGCCGGGTGGTCGCCGCCGGCAGCTCGTTCCACACCGTCCCGGAGGCCAACGCCACCTTCAGGGGCGTGCTCCAGACCGGCGAGGCCGACCTGGCGTCCCTGGCCGACATCGCCGAGGAGCTGGCCGAGCTGGCCGACCTGGGCAGGCTCGGCCCGGTCACCCCCGTGGAGGCGGTCGACCTGCTGCTGGTGGGCCTGGTCAGAGCCGGCGTACGGGTGCGCGCCGCCTCGATCGGCCCGCTGCACGCCGACCGCGTGACCGGCCAGCACGCCGCCGACAGCGCCCTGACCAGGCTCGCCGAGGTCGACGAGGCCAGGGTCCGGCTCGACACCTCGGTCAAGGAGGACGACGGCTTCTTCGCCACGTTCTTCGTCTCGACCTGGTCGCGCCACCTGATCAGGCCGGCCGTCCGCCTCAAGCTCACCCCCAACGCCGTCACCGGCGTCTCGATCGGCCTGGCCGCGCTGGCCGCCGTCTGGTTCTCGGCCGGCACCCAGGCCGGGCGGGCGGCCGGGGGCGCGCTGTTCCTGATGTCGTTCGCGCTCGACTGCCTCGACGGGCAGCTCGCCCGCTACACCCGCACGTTCTCCCCGCTCGGCGCCTGGGCCGACGGCATGGCCGACCGGCTGAAGGAGTACCTGGTCTACGTCGGGCTCGCCTTCGGCTACGGCGGGACCGCGATCTGGTACCTGGCCGCCGCCGCGATGATCACGCAGGTCGTCCGCCACTCCATCGACTACTCCTACGCCGGGGCGTTGGCCGACGCGGGCCGCGTCGGCGCGCTGTGGGCCAGGCCCGCCCGGTCGCTGCTGGAGCCGGCCGACGCGCGGCACGCCCACGGGATGCTCGGGCTCGCCCAGCGGCTGGAGCGCGACTCGCTCGCCCGCTGGCTCAGGAAGATCGTCGTGCTGCCCATCGGCGAGCGGACGGTGCTGATCGCCGTCACCGCCGCCGTGTGGGACGCCAGGGTGACGTTCGTGGCCCTGCTCTGCTGGGGCGGGGTCGCCGCCCTCTACCAGCTCGCCGGGCGCGTCGCGAGGTCGGCGCGGTGAGGGCCGCCGGGGCGGATGTGCCGAGGGCGGCGGTTCGCCGGATCGGGAGGTGGGCAGCGTGATCTCCGTGCACATGACCCCCGTGCCAGAGAGCAAGGTCGTCGCCTACCGCGACGACGGGCCGCTCTCGCGCGCGATGGGCCTGCTCGTGGCCGGGCAGCTCCCGCCGCTGCCGCCGGTGATCGCCGGCACGTTCGTCACCGGCGTGCTGCTGCTGATCGGCGTGGCCGGGTCCGACGGGCTCGCGGTGTTCGCGCCCGCCGTGACGCTGCTGCTGGCCGGGCCGGGCAGCACCCACCCGCACGACGGCCGCTTCGACTGGCTCGTGCCGCCGATCCTGCGGCTCATCGAGTACAGCTTCGTCGCCGCCTGCGGCTTCGCCCACGGGCTGCCGCCGGTGCTGACCTTCCTGCTGCTCGGCGCGCTCGCCTTCCACCACTACGACCTGGTCTACCGGCTGCGCCAGCGCGTCTACCCGCCGGCCTGGCTCTCGACGCTCGGCCTCGGCTGGGACGGCCGGATGATGGCGGTCTCGCTGGCCGCCCTGGCCGGCTGGATGACCGCCGGGTACGTGCTGCTGACCCTCTACCTGTGGGCGCTGTTCGGCTGGGAGAGTGTCACGTGCTGGCTGGCCGCGCCCCGATCGGGCGCCGAGGCGAGCGAGATGGGAACGCAAGACTAACGCCGGATTACCCGCGAAGGGGCCAAAGGCAACTAACCTTTGGGCACACGTAGTCATGCTCGACCGAGGAGTGCACGTTGCTGGGAATGGTTCTGGCCGCCGGGGCCGGACGACGCCTGCGGCCGTACACCGACACGCTGCCCAAGGCGCTCGTGCCGGTTGACGGCGAAACCACGATCATGGACATCTCGCTGCGCAACCTCGCCGAGGTGGACCTGCGGGAGGTCGTGGTCGTCGTCGGTTACGCGGCGCAGGCCGTGCACGACCGCAAGGAGGAGCTGGAGAGGCGCCACGGCGTCAAGCTCACCCTCGTGCACAACGACAAGGCCGAGGAGTGGAACAACGCCTACTCCCTGTGGTGCGCCCGCGACTACTTCGCCCAGGGCGTGCTGCTGGTCAACGGCGACACCGTCCACCCCGTCTCGGTCGAGAAGACGCTGCTGGCCGCCCCCGAGACGAGCGACGTCCTGCTCGCGGTCGACAACGTCAAGAAGCTGGCCGACGAAGAGATGAAGGTGACCCTCTCCCCGGAGGGCTCGCTGCGCCGCATCACCAAGCTGATGGACCCGGCCGAGGCGTACGGCGAGTACATCGGCGCCACGCTCATCAGGCCCGGCGCGGCCGAGCGGCTGGCCGACGCGCTCAGGACGACGTTCGAGCGCGACCCCCAGCTCTACTACGAGGACGGTTACCAGGAGATGGTCGAGCGCGGCGAGGCGATCCACGTCGCGCCCATCGGCGAGGTCGACTGGGTCGAGGTGGACAACCACGACGACCTGGCCAAGGCTCGCACCATAGCCGTTCGCTACTAGAGGGAGCGCGCATGCCGCTTCTAGCGAGGATGCTGCCGGCGCCCCTGACCATGGAGGTCAGGCGTGGCGCCGTCGCCGAGCTCGGCGCCCTGCTGGCCGACAGCCGCGTGGCCACCTCCGGCCGGGTGGCCGTGGCCGTCGGGCCCGGCCAGGGCGACCACATCGAGCGCCTGATCGCCCCCACCCTCGACGAGGCGGAGGTGTTCAGGGTCAGCGACGGGTCGGTCGAGGCGGCCGTCTCACTCGGCGCCGACCTGCGCAAGGGCGCCTACGAGGTCGTCGTCGGGGTCGGCGGCGGCAAGACGATCGACGCGACGAAGTACGCCGCCTCCCTCGCGGGCATCCCCATGGTGGCCGTGGCCACCAACCTCTCCCACGACGGCATCTGCTCGCCCACCGCCTCCCTCGTCTACGAGGGGGGCAAGGGCACGTTCGGCGTGCCGATGCCGCTGGCCATCCTGGTCGACCTCGACTTCGTGCACAACGCGCCCAAGTCGCTGGTCAGGGCCGGCATCGGCGACGTCGTCAGCAACCTGTCGGCGATCGAGGACTGGCAGCTCGGCAGCGTCGAGCGCGGCGAGCCCATCGACGGCCTGGCCTGCTCGATGTCCCGCACCGCCGCCGAGGCGCTGGTCGGCCGGAGCGACGGCATCGAGTCCGACGCGTTCCTGACCGTCCTGGCCGAGTCGCTCATCCTGTCCGGCATGTCGATGGTCGTCGCCGGGTCGTCGCGGCCCGCGAGCGGTGGAGATCATGAGATCCTTCATGCCGTGGATCAGCTTTTCCCCGGCACCTCCAACCACGGCGAGCTCGCCGGCATAGGTGCCGCCTTCTGCTTCTTCCTGCGGGAGGACGCCGCCAGGGTGGCCCAGGTCGTCGACTGCCTGCGCCGGCACGAGCTCCCGGTCGTGCCCGCCGACATCGGGCTGACCGGCGAGCAGTTCGCCGAGGTCGTCGCGCTGGCGCCGTCGACCCGTCCCGGCCGTTACACGATCCTGGAGCACCTGCGCATGCAGGACTCCGAGATCCGCGATCGGGTGGGGGACTATGTCCGGGCCTTCGGTAGCTGAGCTGCGGCGGGTCGCCCAGCCCGAGGGCCATCTCGACCGCAGGAACGGCGAGCACTGGGCAGGCGTGCTCTACATGCGCCGGCTGTCCATCTACGTCACGTGGCTGACGAGCAAGACGTCGATCACGCCCAACCAGCTCACCTGGGTGATGACGGTCGTCGGGGTCGCGGCGGGCTTCGTGCTGGCCCTGCCGGGGCTGTGGGCGGCCGTGCTGGCCGCCCTGCTCGTCCAGGCCTACCTGCTGCTCGACTGCTCCGACGGCGAGCTGGCCCGCTGGACGGGCAAGACGTCGCTGGCCGGGGTCTACCTCGACCGCGTCGGGGCCTACTTCACCGAGGCCGCCGTGCTGGCCGGGCTCGGCTGGCGGGCCTCGGCCGTCCTGCCCGACTGGTACACCGTGCTCGGCTTCGCCGCCGCGCTCGGCGCCATCCTCATCAAGGCCGAGACCGACCTGGTGGAGGTGGCGCGGGCCAAGGGCGGGCTGGGCGCGTCCTCCGAGGCGTCGGCGGTGCAGTTCCGTTCGGGGCTGCTCGGTCTGGGCAGGAGGGTGCTGGCGGCGACGAAGTTCCATCGGATCATGCAGCCGATCGAGCTGTCACTGCTCGCGGTGGCGGCCGCGGTGATCGACCTGGCGACCGGCACGCTCGGGGCCTCCCGCGTGCTCATCGTGGCCTGCGCGATCGCCGCCGCGCTGCAGACCGTGCTCCATCTGATCAGCATTATGGCGTCGAGGCGGCTTGGGTGATCTCATGTCGGAACCGGAGGAGCTTCCCGTCCGTCGTATTGATCGGACGTTCGCCGTTCGGTGGGGGTTCACCATCGGTTCCGATACGCTTAGCTCCACCATTGTCAACAAGATGCAGACCAGCAGACTCGGTGATCATGAAAGAATGCTCCGCTCGTGTCCTCAACGCGTCAGGACGATGACCCGTTGAAGATTTCGTGCGTCATCCTCACCATGGGCAACCGGGTCGCGGAGCTGAACCGGGCCGTCGAGTCCGCGCTCAACCAGGTCGACGGCGACGTCGAAGTGGTGATCGTGGGCAACGGCGCCGACGTGCCCCAGGTGTCGGCCACGCCACCCGAGGGCTCGGCCGCGGTCGTGAAGACGATCCGGCTCGACAACAACACCGGCATTCCCGCCGGCCGTAACCGCGGCGTCGAGGAGTGCTCCGGCGACGTCGTGCTGTTCCTCGACGACGACGGCTGGTACGCCAACCAGAAGGTCGTCGCCCACGTGCGCGACCGGTTCGCCACCGAGCCCGACCTCGCGGTGATCTCCTTCCGGGTGATGGACCCCGAGGGCGGCGTCGGCCAGCGGCGGCACGTGCCCCGGCTGCGCGCGGGCGACCCGCAGCGCTCCTCGCCGGTCACCACGTTCCTCGGCGGCGCCTCGGCCGTGCGGCGTTCGGCCTTCCTCCAGGTCGGCGGCCTGCCGGAGCGGTTCTTCTACGCACACGAGGAGACCGACCTGGCCTGGCGCCTGCTGGGCGAGGGCTACCGGATCGAGTACGACGCCGAGACCGTCATGTACCACCCGCAGGTCCCGCCGACCCGCCACGCGCAGTTCTACCAGCTCAACGCCCGTAACCGGGTGTGGCTGGCGCGGCGCAACCTGCCCTGGCCGCTGGCGTTCCTCTACCTGACCAACTGGGTGGTGCTCACCCTGATCCGCGAGCGCCGTTCGGGGGTCGCGATCAAGGCGTGGTTCTCCGGCTTCTTCGAGGGGCTGCGCACGCCGGCGGGCGAGCGCCGTCCCATGGCCTGGCGCACCGCCTGGCGCATGGTCAAGCTCGGCCGCCCGCCGATCGTCTAGACCGCCTCCGCCTCGCCGAAGGTCATCGAGGCATGGGAGACGGTCGAGGCGAACAGCGCCCGCTTGGGCAGCCCCAGCTCGCTGAGCTCCTTGGCGATGGGGTGGTTGCCCAGGCGGATCAGCGCGCCGCCCGGCCGCACGCGCGTGCCCCTGGCCCGTACGGACCAGGGGATGCGCCGCGTGACGCCCTCCAGATGGGTGAAGGCGTCGAGCGGCGCCATGGCGGCCGGCGCCGGCACGCCGGGCCTGATCAGCAGGTCGAGCACGAGCCTGCCGTCCTTGCGCAGCACACACCGCTTGTACGGCGACCCGAGCCGCAGCTCGATGTCGGCCAGTTCCTTGGGGAAGCCCCAGATCGTCCGCCCCGCCTCCAGCGTGAACCGCTGGTCGACGGGCAGCCAGTGGACGAAGACGCCCGCGCCGCGCAGGTCACCGAGCCCGACCGAGCCGGCCGTCCCCGGCCGCCGGATCAGGAAGGCCATCCCGAACTCGTGGTAGGTGTCGAGGTCGCCCTCGCGGTAGTCGACGAACAGCAGCACGCACACGGCCTTGCCGGGGAACACCTCGGCCACGTCGAGGCCGGAATAGGCGATCACCGCCCGCGCCGCGTCGGCCCGCACCGCGTAGAAGGCGCTGCAGACCTCCGCGTCCTCCACTCGCACAGGCATGCCCACCGTCCGGCCCTGGATCAGATGCGATGCCATGGGTCCAGTACATCAACCCGGAAGCCCGCTGGCCATTCCTACACCGCCAGCGCGTGTTCGGGCAGGCCCGCCCACGACTCGGCCAGCTTGACGAAGTCCGCCGCCCGGTCGGGCCAGTGGTGGCGCAGCCGGGCCTCGGCGTGCCCGACCGCTCCCAGGTCGGCCCGCCGCACGGGGTCCTCCTTGAGGTCCAGGACGGCGTCCAGCAGCGCGTCCACGTCCCGGGGCACCACCAGGCCGCAGCCGACGGCCCGCACCAGCGGGGCGGCCTGCGGGGTGGCGATCACCGGCAGGCCGCGGCCCATGTAGTCGAGGATCTTCGTGGGCGGCCCGGTCACGGTGTCGGCGGCCAGGGACAGCCCGGCCAGCGCGCCCTCGGACATGCGCAGGGCGTGCCGGTTCGGCACGTACCCGAACCAGTCGAGCAGGCCGACACGCTGGGCGTCGCGCAGCAGCGGGCGCACGTCGCGGTCGGCGGCGCCGATGAGGTCCATCCGGATGCCGTGCGGCGCCAGGCGCTCGGCCAGGGCGATCAGCTCGGCCACGCCGCGCTCGGCCGACAGGCGGCCGATGTGCACGACCCTGGTGTCGCCGGGAGGGGGCGGGCTGGGCGACACCAGGGTCGCTTCGGGCACCTCCGCGGAGGTGATCACATGGTGCCGTCTATCCGCGCGGGCCCGCCGCCTGGGCGAGACGTCCTCGCGGACGTCCCAGACGACCGGAGGGCGCCGGTGGGGCAGCGCGCGCAGCAGCCGGTGGTCGTGCACGATCAGCAGGTCGGCGCCCCGCACGCCGCGCCTGAGCGCCGCGCGGGCCTTCCCGTACGGGGCCTGCCGGGCGACGTCGACGGCGGTGAGCCCGACGGCCGGGGTGACGTTGTAATAGGTGAACGGCGCGACGTAGGTCACCTCGTGGCCCGCGTCGAGCAGCGCCCTGATCTGCCGGTGCATGATCCGGGCGTCCTCGGGATGATGGACGGTGGTGGCGACACATGCGCGCATGCGTCGATGCTCCGCGCCTACCAGGTCAAGGGCGTTAACTCAGGTGGAAGGGCCGCTTAACTTCCAGAGGGGCGGCGATAGAGCCAGGTCAGGCGTGGTTCGAGCACCCACTTGAAGACCGTGCGCGTCTCCGGCAGGCACAACACGATCGCCAGGGCGAACGAGCTGCACGCGATGGCGAGCACGCCGAGCGGCCCGTGCAGCCACGGCAGCGCCAGCCAGCCCTGGTCTTTGGCGATCAGGACGGGGATGCCGTGGAGCAGGTAGCAGTAGAGCGTGCGGGTGCCGAGGTCGGAGTACCAGGTCTCGCCGCGCGGCACCAGCGCCAGCACCGCGAAGGACATCGCCAGGGCGCACACCAGCAGCCCGACCTTGAGCAGCAGGCCCATCCACCAGGACAGGTCCATGTCCTGGAAGCTGTTCTTGAAGTAGAACGGCGCGAGCGGCGCCTTGGGCGCGATGACGATGGCCACGGCCGCCGCGCAGAGCAGCGTGACCCCCGAGACGATCTTGATCCACAGCTTGTCGAGCATCTCGAAGTGCTCGGGCTGCATCACCAGGCCGATCACGAAGAACGGCAGCAGGCCGAAGAAGCGGTCCATGCTGAAGTCGCCCGCGATCTGCGAGAACCCGGCGAACATGTAGATCGCGATGGCCACCGGGACCGGATGCTTCATCCGCTTCCACACCGGTGTGGACAACCGCCAGAACAGCAGCGCCAGCAGGTACCAGTTGAGCCACGCCGGATCGATGATCGTGAGGCTCCACTTCTGGCCGAGCCCGGAGCGGACGGCGGCGTAGCCGATCTCCACGATCACGTACGGCACGACGAACGTGTCGACGAGCTTGTTCGTCTTCGCGTTGGAGTTCCAGAAGTTCCTGGACAGATAGCCACTGATCAGCACGAACAGCGGCATGTGGAACATGTAGATGTAGATGTAGAGCGCTCTGGAGGAATGGGCCGAGAGCGTGGGCACCAGCGAGTGGCCCAGCGGCACGAGCGCGATCAGGATGAACTTGACGTTGTCGAGGTAGGGGTCGCGCCTGCGCTTGGGCGGCTCGGGCTCCTCGGCGGGCTCCTGCTGCTCCTCGGGGCGCTCGGCCGTCGCGATGCCGTGGGGGTCGGTCTGGTTGCCCCAGACGGACTCCTGGGGCAGGGGCCAGCGAGCTCCAGTGTTCGCCGGCCCGCCTTCCTCGACGGGGCCGTCAGGGCTCCGCGGGGTCGTGACCGGTGGGGAGAACTTTGTGTCAGACACTGGGGAGCTCAGCTTCGCTAGGGGCCGGGGTGCACGACGCAACTCTGACATTTCATACTTACAACCGCCTTAACAGCGGCCATGTCGCGCTGCGTCGCCGACCCGCAAACATTATCCCGATCTAGTGGTCCCTGTCTCACGAGAGGTCCGGTTCCACAGGGAACTTGGAGCCTCAGGTGCACACGTTCTTCTGGTCGGCGGCGGTGATGGTGCTGTTGTTCACGCTGTCAGGAAGCTTGGTCACCTTGACCGACTTGAAGTCGGAGCCGACGACGAGCTGGATCACCGGGGCGCCCTTGCCGCCCGCGCCGGCGGCCGTGCCGGTCGTGCCGGAGGTGTAGGGCTGGGGGTTGGTCGCGGTGACCTTGCCCGCCGCGGGAGCCGGCTTGGGCAGCACCGCGCCGGACAGCACGGCCGCGTAGTCGGCGCCGGTGGCGGCGCCCTTGGCGTAGTGGATCTCGCTGGAGGGCAGGCTCGCGCCGTCGGCGGCCTGGTAGTTGCCCACGCCGACCACGTTGAAGCCCTGCTTGGCCAGCTCGTCGGCCACCAGGCGGGCCTTGCCCGGCGTGGTGGTGCCGTTGAGCACCTGGACCTTCACCTGCTCGGGCTTCGGCGTGACCTTGGGCTTGGTGGTCGCGCTGGCGCTCGGCGAGGGGCTCGCGACCTCGGTGTCGCTGATGATCGAGGCCCACAGCGCCGAGGCGTCGGGCTCCTTCCAGATCACCCGGTTGGTGTCTTGAGGGTCGGGCAGCCACGGGATCGTGGTGAGCTGCACGCCGCCCGCGGTCAGCTCCTTGGCGCTGGTGGCGATGTCGATGAGCTGCTGGGTGTCGTTGGCCAGCTCGGGGTCCATGGTGACCGAGCCCGCCGCCGCTTTGATGAAGCCGGTCAGTTTGCCGATGTCGGTGAGCAGCTCGCTGCTCGTGGCCTTGGCGATGACCTTGCTCAGGAAGATCTGCTGGCGCTTGATGCGCTGGATGTCGCTGCCGTCGCCGTAGTGGCGCAGGCGTACGTAACCGAGCGCCTTCTCGCCGTTGAGCAGGCTCTTGCCGGGAGGCAGGACGAGATGGGACGCCCTGTCGTTGACGCCGGACTTGAGGCAGATCTCGATGCCGCCGAGGGCGTCGACGATGTTCTTGAAGCCGCTGAAGTCGACCTCGACGAAGTGGTTGATGCGGATCTGGGTGAGCGTCTCGATCGTGGAGATCGTGCAGGCGATGCCGCCGGAGTTGTACGCCGAGTTGATCATGTCCCGGCGGGGCGGCATCTCGGCCTTGGTGGTCTCGTTCTTGCACTTCGGGATCTGCACCATCGAGTCGCGCGGGAAGCTGATCAGGCGCGCCTTGTCCCGGTTGGGGGAGATGTGCATGACGATGATCGTGTCGGTGCGCTTGCCGCCGGCGTCGGCCGTCCTGGCGAGCTGCTGGCCGTATTTGGAGTTGCCCTTGCCCGCGCGGGTGTCGGAGCCGACGAGCAGCACGTTGAGCGCGCCCGTGTCGCGCGGACGCGGGTTGATGATGTCCTCTTTGACGCTCTTCTGGGTGATGTTGCCGAAGGCGTCGCGGTAGACGGTGTAACCGGTCAGCGCGCCGGCCACCATGACCGTGGTGGCGGCGATGCTGACCCAGGCCAGCACCCGCATCTTGCCCTGACCGCCGCCGCCGTCGCCGCGGTGGCCGCGCGTGGGCCGGTCGTCGGGCGGGGGAGGCGGGGAGCCCGCGGCCCTTCGCGCCATCCGGCTGCCCGGAGCGCTGGGGGCGACCCTGGCGTCCTGGACGGACGCGCTCCTGTAGTCACTCATACGCCCCCTAGCCTCGTTCCTTGCGCCAACGCGCCGGCTTGGTCGCTCCGCGCCACGAGATTAGGTCACGTACGGCGTGCCCGGTGCCATGACCGCCGGAAACGACCGTGACCCGGGCGTGATGTTTCCGCGGCACAGCATACTCAGAGCCGGACATTTCGTGGAATATCATTGCCAAAGTCTTTCCCGCTTTCTGACCGTCTCCGCAGGTCAGGCCGGACACTCAGGGCCCCCGCGAGGCAGGCCAGAGGCACGGCCGGGAGCACGTACCGGTAGTCGAACTCGGCCACGGCGGGCGGTGTGACGAGCAACACAACGGCTGCCGCCCAGGGCACCAGCCACGCCGGCGGACCGGCGTGCCGCAGGCCCCGCGCCCGGCGCACGGCGGCCGCGACGGGCGGCGCGAGCAGGAGCGCCAGCAGCACCGGGCCGGGCAGGCGCACCACGCTCTGGTAGCCCCGCAGCCATCCGGCGTAGGGCTCGACGATCTCCGTACCGATCGCACCCTGCTCGTAGAGCTTGGCATAGTCGGCGCCGACCTGCGCGGGATAGCGGCCAGGTGGTCCGGGCGGGGTCACCGGGAACTCGTAGTAGGCGTAGATCTCCGCGTCGGGGTAGACCGGCCGCCCCCACGCGAACGTGCGGGCCAGCTCGGCCAGCACCGAGCCCGCGTAGTCGAGCGGCTGGCTGGTGACGGCGAGGGTCGCGAACCTGGAGGCCAGGTCGTCGTTCGCCGTCGAGAACGTGATCCCCGGCAGCTTCACCAGCGGGGAGTCCTTGCTCCAGATGTACTCCTGCGACGGCGGACGCAGCTCCGGCGGACGGGGGTCGCACAGCACCCGCAGGTCGGCCGGCGGGTTCATCCTGGCGCAGTCGGCGAAGGACATCGTGCGGGCGTAGAGGAAGACGCCGTTCGCGCCCACCAGGCCGACGCGGTGGTAGGTGGCGTAGAACCAGCCGCCGTAGGCGATGACCGGGACCAGCGCGGCGGCGAGCAGCACCCCGGCCAGGCCCACGCGCCTGCGCAGCACGAACCACGCGGCCAGGACGACGATCAGCGGCTGGCCGACGGTCCTGGTCAGGGTGGCGGCGGCCAGCAGCAGGCCGACGGCGGCGACGGTGGCGCGCTTCTCGGTCAGGCTCAGCGTCACGGCGGCCACGACCAGGAACAGGAACAGCGTGTCGGAGACCAGCAGGTGCTCCAGCTCGATCTGGTACGCGTCGAGCAGCACCGGCACGGCCGCGAGCGTGCGCGCCCAGCGCGGGGCCCGGCGCGCGGCCACGTAGACGAGAACGCCGGTGGCCAGGCCGAGCAGGTGTTGCGCGGCGGTGACCGCCCAGAAGCCGTGGAAGGGCTCCAGGAGCTTCATGAACATCGAGTAGCCCGCCGGGCGCACCAGGTCGGGGCGCGGCCGGAAGACGGTGACGACGTAGGTGTAGGAGTCGGGGAACCACAGGGCCGGGCGGTAGCCGAGCATGGCGAGCGCGCGCAGGGCCGCGCCGACCGCCAGGACCCCGGCGAACCAGCCGTGCCGCCGCCACCACCCGGGCTCCCGGACGCGCGCGAACCACTTGGGCTTCTGGACGCGGGCGGGGGTCCCCGCGCGCGGCTCCGGATTCACCCGCTGGTCATCCCGCTCCTCCTGCACCTCGCGTACGCTACCCGCGTTTCCGCGGACGCCGTGACCGCGGTGTTGGATACGCTCGCTCACCGATGGAACGTGATCGATCGGGCCGCCTCCTGGCCGCGTTGTCGGTGTCGCCCGCGCTCGCCCTGGCCGGCTGGCTGCTCGTGGGCCTGCCGCTGCTGCTGGCCGGCCGGTTCGCGCCGCTGCCCGCGCTGCTGCTCGGAGTGCCCGCGGCGGCGCTGCTGTGCTGGGCGGGCACGCGCGGCGTCCTGCGCGGGAGGCGGGGCGCGGGCCAGGGCGTCCAGGCCACGCCCTGGCAGGTGGCCGGGGTCGTGGCGGTGGCCGCCGGGTCGGGTGTGTTCAACGTCGTCATGCATTCCGAGCAGCTGCTCGTCCGGCGCGACCCGGCGACCTACGCCCAGTACGCCGCCTGGATCGCCGGGCACGGCTCGTTGCCGATCCCGGATCAGGCGGCGGCGTTCGGCGGCCACCACCCATCCCTGTACTTCGACAGCGTCGGCACGTACCCGGTGGACGGCGGGGTGGTGCCGCAGTTCATGCCGGGGCCGCCGTTGGTGTTCGCGATCGGCGACTGGCTGGGGGCGCCGTTCGCGGTGCCGGCCGTGCTGGGGGCGCTGGCCGTGCTGACGGTGGCCGGGGTGGCGGCGCGGCTGGCCGGTGGCCGGTGGGCGGTGCTCGCGGCGGCGGCGTTCGCGGTGAGCCTGCCGATCCTCTACACCTCGCGCACGACGTTCAGCGAGATCCCGTCGCTGATCCTGCTGTTCGGCGGGCTGGCGCTGGCCCAGGACGCGATCGAGGCCGAGCGGCCCGGCTGGCGGCAGGGGCTGCCGGCCGGGCTGGTCCTGGGGCTGGCGGTGCTGGTCAGGGTCGACGGGCTGCGCGACGTGCTGCCGGTGCTGGCGTACGCGGGGCTGCTGGTCGCGATGCGGCGCTCGGGCCGGCCGCAGGGCGCTGTGGGGGTGCCGCTGCTGGCGGGGCTGGTGGCGGGGGCGGGGCTCGGGCTGCTGGCGGCGTACGTGCTGGCCCGGCCGTATCTGGAGTATCTGTCCGGGTCTGTTCGGCCGCTGCTGCTCATCTGCGCGGTGGTGCTGGTGCTCACGCCGGTCGGCGTGGCCGCCGCGCCCGCGCTGGCCGGGATCCGGCCGCCGCGGTGGTTGCCGACGGCGGGGGCCGTGCTGGTCGTGCTGGTGATGGCCGGTCTGTACGCCCGCCCCTGGTTCCAGACCGTGACCAGGAAGGCCGCGAACGTCGACGACGCCCGCACGGCCGAGTTCATCGCCCAGATCCAGCAGGCGAACGGCCTGCCCGTCCAGGCGGACCGGCTCTACTTCGAGCTCTCGCTCCACTGGGTGACCTGGTACATCGGCATCCCGGCCGTCGTCCTGGCCACGCTCGCGGCGGCCGTGCTGCTGCGCAGGCTGCTGCGCGACGGCCGGCCGTTCGTCTGGCTGCTGCCGCTGGCGGTGATCGGCTGGACGACGGTCACCACGCTGCTGCGGCCCGAGATCACCCCCGACCAGCCGTGGGCCTCCCGGCGGCTGGTCCCGGTCGTGATCCCGGGCCTGATCGTGCTGGCGGTGTGGGGCCTCGGCTGGCTGCGCGAGCGGTCGTGGCCGCGGGAGCCGGTCCGGCGGTGGGCGACGGTCGCGGGGGTGCTGCTGGTGCTCGCGCCGCCGGTGGTGACCTCGATCGGCACCGCGTTCACGCCGGTCGAGCGGGGGGAGGCGGCGGCGGTCCGGTCGATGTGCGCGGCGCTCCCGGCCGAGGCGTCGGTGCTCTTCGTCGAGCGGGTGACCGGCGACCGTTTCACCCAGCTCGTCCGCGGGATGTGCGGACGTCCGGCGGCGCAGGTGGCGCGGCCCCCAGGGCGTGACCTGGCGGCGGAGCCGGAGGTCCGGGCCGCCGTCGAGAGGGTCAGGGCGGCCGGCCGGGTGCCGGTCGTGCTGGCCGCCGACCCCGGTCAGGTGGCGCCCTACGGAACGCCGCGCCAGATCATGGCCCTGGCGACGCGCCAGGACGAACGCTCGCTCGTCGACCCGCCCAATGGCACCTGGTCGTTGCGGGTGAACGTATGGATGGCGGTGGGTTGACCCCGGTCCGGGAAGATCGCGATAGTTCTGGACATGTCTGACACCGACGAGCTGTCGTTCGGCGACGACCGGGAGCCCTGGTTACGGCCCTGGATCAGAGCCCACCAGAGGACGGCGGCGATGATCGTGGCGGCCGTCCTGCTGGTGGCGGCGCTCGGCGGGGGCGGCTGGGCCCTGCACCTGCGCTCGCTCCAGGCCTCACCTCCGCCGGAAGGCGCGCTGCCCGTCGTGGACGGTTTCACCGTCACGCTGTGCACCGAGGGCACCCAGGGCTGCCCGCGCGGCACCGCCGAGCGGGTGCTGGCGCTGGTCCGGCGGATCCCCGAGGCGGTCGCGCCCACGCTGGTGCCCGCCGACGAGATCGAGCGGCGCTGGGCCCAGACGGCGGTCGTCACCGAGGGCCTGACGGGGCTCCGCGCCGGGGGCTGGGTCCCACAGATCGAGGGCGGGGTGCGCGGCCCGGCCGACTACGACGCCGTCCGGCGCGGGCTGGCCGGGGAGAAGGGCGTCCTGCTCCTGCCTCGGATGCCCGACTTCTGGCAGGGCAAGGCCGACCTGACCGTCGTGATGTGCGGTCAGTGGCAGGAGGACGCCGCTTGCCGGACGGTGGCCTCCGAGGCGCAGCGCGACGCCGTCGTGGCCCGGCTGCGCGAGCTGGACGGCGTGGCCGAGGTGTTCCTCCAGGACAAGCCGTTCGGGCTGCGGCTGGCCCGGCTCTATCGGGGCGACGCGCGGCCTCTCACGCTCGCCGAGATCCCCGAGGTGCTGTACGTGCGGTTCGACGACCCCGCCAGGGCCAGGGCCGTCGGTCAGGAGATGCTCAGGATGCCCGGCGTAGGATGGTCACAGCTGATCAAGCGAGTGTAAAGCCCGTCGATGTGGACTCGGCTTCCAGCGGGGCAGAGTACCCTCGACCCCCGTGAGCACGCTTGAGACCCCCAAGAGTGGACCTGCCGTGGAAGAAGCGCCGTACGTCACGATCGTCCTGCCCTGCTACAACGAGCAGGACCACGTCATCGACGAGGTCGAGCGCATCACGCGGGCGATGGACTCCAGCGGCTACACCTACGAGCTGGTCGCCGTCGACGACTGCTCGACCGACCAGACCCTGGCCCGGCTCGAAGAGGCCGCGCCCGAATACCCCCACCTGCGCATCCGCGCCTTCCACCGCAACGGCGGCTCGGGCACCGTGCGCCGCATCGGCACGCAGGAGGCCAGGGGCGAGATCGTCGTCTGGACCGACGCCGACATGACCTACCCCAACGAGCGCATCCCCGAGCTGGTCCAGATCCTGGAGAAGGACCAGACGGTCGACCAGGTCGTCGGCGCGCGCACCAGCGAGGAGGGGTCGCACAAGATCCTGCGGGTGCCTGCCAAGTGGGTGATCCGCAAGGTGGCCGAGAAGCTCGCCGGCCAGAAGATCCCCGACCTCAACTCGGGGCTGCGCGCGTTCCGCAAGTCGGTGGCCCGCCCCTATCTGCGGCTGCTGCCGCCCGGGTTCTCCTGCGTCACGACGATCACGCTGTCGTTCCTGTCCAACCAGCACGACGTCTACTACCTGCCGATCGAGTACGCCAAGCGGGCCGGCAAGTCGAAGTTCAGCTTCGTCTCCGACGCCTACCGCTACATCCTGCAGGTGCTGCGGATGATCATGTACTTCAACCCGCTCAAGGTGCTCATGCCGCCCGCGCTCTGGCTGGTGGCGATCGGGTTCGTGAAGGGCGTCTGGGACATGGTCCGGCAGCCGTTCTACTTCCCGGCCAACACGGTCATGATCTTCCTGTCGGGCCTGCTGATCGGCTCGGTGGCGCTGCTGGCCGACCTGATCGTGCGGTCGCGGGGGGAATAGCGCGTGCGGATCGCGATCGTCGGCCCGACCCATCCGTACAAGGGTGGCGGGGCGCAGCACACCACCGAGCTGGCGCATCGGCTGGCGGCCCAGGGCCACGACGTGGTGATCGAGTCGTGGCGGGCCCAGTACCCGTCGTTCCTCTACCCCGGGCAGCAGACGATCTCCGAGCCCGAGGGCACGCCGTACCCGCGGACCGCGCGGCGGCTCGACTGGCGGCGGCCCGACGGGTGGTTCGCGGCGGGGCGCCGGTTGCGCACGGCCGACCTGGTGGTGCTGGCGGTGCTGAGCTCCGTGCAGGTTCCTCCGTACCTGGGGATCCTGTCCGGGATCGGGCGGAAGGCCCGGACGGTCGCGCTCTGCCACAACGTGCTGCCGCACGAGCGCAAGCCGTACGACCAGCCGCTGATGAAGGCGCTGCTGCGGCGGGTCGACGGCGTGCTGGCCCACTCCGAGCAGCAGGCCGAGCTGGCCAGGGGGCTCGCGCCGGGCAAGCCGGTCGGGGTGGCGGGGCTGCCGCCGCACCTGCCGTCCACGTCGGCCGAGAAGTCCGGCGGGGTGCGCCGGCGGTTGTTGTTCTTCGGGATGGTACGCCCGTACAAGGGGCTCGACCTGCTGCTGCGGGCGCTGCCCGAGGGGATCTCGCTGACCGTGGCGGGCGAGTTCTGGGGCGGCCTCGACGGGACGAAGGCGCTGATCGACGAGCTGGGCCTGGCCGGCCGGGTGGAGCTGCGGCCCGGGTACGTCCCCGCCGCCGACGTGCCGAAGCTGTTCGCCGCCGCCGACGCGCTGGTGCTGCCGTACCGGAGCGCCACCGCCAGCCAGAACGTCTGGCTCGGCCACGAGCACGGCGTGCCGGTGATCGCCACCCGGGTGGGCGCGCTGGCCGACCACGTGACCGACGGCGTCGACGGCCTGCTGGTCGAGCCGGGCGACGCCGGGGCGCTGCGCGCGGCGATCGAGCGCTTCTACGCCTCGGGCGAGCCGGAGAGGTTGCGGTCGGGGGTCAAGGCGGTCGATCCCGAGCCGTTCTGGGCGGCGTACGCCGGCACGCTGCTCGGCATCTGACGGGCGAGCACGAACGCCACCCCCGCGGCGACGGCGTCGGCCAGCGTGAACGCCAGCCGCGACACGATCGCCACCGCGATGGCCGGAGCGGTGCCGATGACCGGCCCGAGCACCAGCACGAGCGCGCCCTCCCGCACGCCCACCCCGGCGGGCACCACGAAGGCCAGGATGCCGGTGCACCAGGCGAACGCGTACGCGCCGGTCGCCACCAGGTAGAGGTCGGGGCGGCCGGACAGCAGCCAGGTGTGCAGGCCGTAGACGCACCAGCCGAGCGCGGTCCAGGCGACCGCGACGACGACCGTGCGGCCGGGCAGCACGCTCTCCAGCGGCTCCTTGCGGGCGATGCGCAGCGCCAGGTTGAGCCCCCAGGTGAGCACCTTGGGATGCAGGCACACGATGATCACCGGGACGAGCAGCACCACGTACCAGGCCCGGCGGACCGCCTCGTGAGAGCTCAGCGTGGCGGCGGCGATCGAGATGCCGACGCCGAGGTTGACCACCAGCCCGAGCGAGATCGTGGCGAACGTGCGCCGCGGCGGGCTCCCGTGATCGCGCCCGAGGTCCATCATGGCCGCGTACGCCCACACCGCGCCCGGGATGTACTTGCCGAGCTGGCCCACGAACATGATCCGTCCGGCCACCCGCAGCGGCAGCCGGGTGCCGAGCCCCGCCATGATCTGCCGCCAGGCCACCAGCATGCAGACCTGCCCGGCCAGCACCGCCCCGAACGACCCGAGCACCGCCCACGGCGACAGTCTGGCCAGGGCCTGCGTGGTGTCGTGCCAGTTCCGCGCCAGGCCGTAGCCGAGGAAGGCGAGGGCGACCAGCGCGAGCAGGACGCGCAGCAGGCGGCGCAACATCAGCCCAGGCTACGCGGGAGCCCGGGGGAGAGCCAGCATGTGGGCCAGGTCAGCCTGCCGAGGCCCGCGGCGCGGGTACTGTTGGGCGACGTGGGCAAGCAACGGGTCGCGCAGCTCGAGTACTCCGAATTCCAGTCGGCCATGCTCGACGAGGACAAACGCCGCCGCAAGGCCGCGAAGATCATCGCCGTGCTGGAGCACTTCCAGGGGCCGCTCGGCGGGCTGACCGTGGGCGACGTCGGCTGCTCGGCCGGGTTCATCGCCGACGAGCTGGCCCAGGCCGGGGCCAAGCACACGCTGGGCATCGACATCGACGTGCCGGGGCTGCGCAAGGCCGCCGACCGGTTCGGCGAGCGGGTGGCGTTCGTCTGCGGCGACGGCACGGCGCTGCCCTTCCCCGACGGGTCGATCGACGTGCTGGTGTTCAACCACATCTACGAGCACGTGGTCGACCCCGACGCCGTGGTGGCCGAGATGCACCGCGTGCTGTCCGACACCGGGGTGCTCTACCTCGGGCTCGGCAACCGGCTCGGGGTCGTCGAGCCCCACTACAAGCTGCCGTTCCTGTCGTACCTGCCGCCCGCGCTGGCCGACCGTTACGTGCGCGCGTCCGGCCGCGCCGACCACTACTACGAGCGGTTCAGGACCCGGCGGGGGCTGCGCCGGATGTTGCGCGCCTTCCACGTGTGGGACTACACGTTCCCGGTGCTGGCCACGCCGACCACGTTCGCCGGGTCGGAGCTGTTCCCCGGCCTGCCGGGCCGGCTGGTCAAGGCGGTGCTGGCCCGCGCGCCGCGCGAGGTGCTGCGGCTGCTGCTGCCCGTCGTGCCGACGTACCTGTGGGTGGCCACCAAGACCCCGCGCAGGCCCACCGGGCCGGCGCTGCCGCAGCCGCCCGAGCGGGTCCTGCCGCTGTGAGCCTCGTGGACGAGACCGGCGCGAGCGCGATCCCCAAGCGGTCGCTGCCGCGCCGGCTGCTGCGTTTCGGCTTCCTCGCCGTCGCGCTCGCCTTCGGCGCGTGGGCGGTGGCCAGGCAGTGGGACGCCGTGGTGGCCGGGTTCGCCCGGCTGTCGTGGCCGGCGCTGGCCGGGTCGCTCGTCGCCGTGGTCGCCGCGCTGCTCGGGGCCATGCTCACCTGGCGCACGCTGCTGGCCGACCTGGGTTCGCCGCTGCCGCTGCGGCCGGCCGCCAAGGTGTTCTTCGTCGGTCAGCTCGGCAAGTACATCCCCGGCGCGGTCTGGCCGGTGCTCGCCCAGATGGAGATGGGCCGCGACCTCGGCGTGCCGCGTCCGCGCAGCGCCGCGGCGTTCTTCCTGATGATGCCCGTCCAGATCGCCAGCGGTCTGCTCGTCACGCTGGTCACGCTCGGCTGGCACCGGTTCGGCTGGGTGCTGCTGTTCATCCCGCTGCTGCTGGTGCTGCTGGAGCCCAAGGTCGTCAACGGCGTGATCGGCTTCGGCCTGCGCAAGCTCAAGCGCGAGCCCCTGGAGCGTCCGCTCACCCGCCGCGGCATGCTCACCGCGCTCGGCTGGGCGCTGGCCGGCTGGACGGCCTACGGCGTGCACTTCTACTTCGTCGCGCCGCAGGGCGGCCTGCTGTTCGCCGTCGGCGCGTTCGCCCTGTCGTGGTGCCTGGGCATCGTGACCTTCGTCGTGCCGGCCGGTGCCGGGGTGCGCGAGCTGGCGATGGTGGCGGTGCTCGCCCCCGTGCTCGACAGCGGCGCGGCCATCGCGGTGGCCCTCTGCTCCCGCATCGTCATCATCATGGGGGACCTGATCTGCGCAGGTATGGCGGGAATTGCCGCACGTCGCGACTCGGTGTGATTTGGCCCACGATTTGGGGGAGGGTGGTCATAAGCTGAATCAAAGAGGGGGGACTTGCCAGGTCCCACGTCGATCTTGAGGGGAGAAGATCCACGTAATGCCTCGAGTGCTCGTCGATGCCGCCGCGGTCCCCGCCGACCGTGGTGCGTTGATCCGGTACGTGGACGGGCTCGTGGCCGCGCTCCACCAGGCAGGGACCGATCTGGTCGTGGTCTGCCAGCGTGCGGAAGCGGAAAGGTACCAGCGGCTGGCGCCTTCGGCCCGTGTCGTCCCCGGCCCCGTCGCCATCACCAACAGGGCCGCCCGGCTCGCCTGGGAGCAGACCGGCGTGCCGCTGCTCGCCCGCCAGACGGGGGCCGAGGCCATCCACGCCCCCTACTACTCCATGCCGCTGCGCTCCGGCCTGCCGACCGTCGTGACGGTGCACGACGTGACCTGGTTCACCGAGCCCGAGCAGCACAGCCCGGCCAGGGCGGCGTTCTTCCGCTCGGCCACGCGTACCGCCGTCCGGCACGCCCGGCGCGTCATCGTGCCGTCCAAGGCGACGAGGGACGAGCTGGTCCGCGTGTTGTCGGCCGACCCCACCCGCATCGACGTCGCCTACCACGGTGTCGACCTCGCCCAGTTCCACCCGCCGAGCGAGGACGAGGTCCGCCGGGCGGCCATCAGGTGCGGGCTGCGCGGCCAGCCGTACGTGGCCTTCCTCGGCAACCTCGACCCCCGCAAGAACGTGCCCAACCTGATCCGCGGCTTCGCCGCCGCCGTCAAGCGGCTGGAGACGCCGCCCGCGCTGGTGCTCGGCGGCGGCGTGCACGAGGACGACGTCGACGCGGCCTGCCGTGAGGTCGAGGCCACCGTCCGGGTGATCAGGCCGGGATACCTGCGCGCGCCCGATCTGCCGGGGTTCCTGGGCGGGGCGCTCGTCGTGGCGTTCCCCTCGCGGGGCGAGGGCTTCGGCATGCCGGTGCTGGAGGCCATGGCCTGCGGCGCGGCGGTCCTCACCAGCCACCGCACCTCGCTGCCCGAGGTGGGCGGCGACGCCGTCGCCTACACTGAGCCGGACGCGGACAGCATCGCCGACGCCCTGGGCGAGCTGCTTGCCTCCTCCGATCGGAGGCGGCAGTTGCAGGAGGCCGGGCGGGCGCGGGCTCGCGAATTCACCTGGGAGGCCTCGGCGGAGGCGCATCTCAACTCTTATCAACGCGCAATCGAATAGTTCGCTACTCTCACGGAGTGATGGAGAGCTCTTTGCCAGACCTCGAGGCGATCCTCCTGGTCGGGGGGCAGGGCACACGCCTGCGTCCGCTGACACTGGGCACGCCCAAGCCGCTGCTGCCGACCGCCGGAGTGCCGTTCCTGGCCCACCAACTCGCCCGTGCCCGGTCCTTCGGTGTACGCCGGATCGTGTTCGCGACCTCGTACAAGGCGGCGATGTTCGAGCCCGCCTTCGGTGACGGGTCGGCACTCGGGCTCTCCCTCGAATACATGACCGAGGAGACGCCGCTCGGCACCGGCGGGGCCATCCGCAACGCCGCCGAGGCGCTCACCTGCGGGCCCTCCGACCCGGTGCTCATCCTCAACGGCGACATCCTGTCCGGCCACGACATCGGCGACCAGGTGCGCACCCACTGCGAGCGCGGCGCCGCCGTAACGCTCCACCTGACGGAGGTGGACGACCCGACGCGGTTCGGCTGCGTGCCGACCGACGAGTCCGGACGGGTGACCGCGTTCCTGGAGAAGACCCCCAACCCGGTCACCAACCGCATCAACGCCGGCTGCTACGTCTTCACCCGCTCGGTGATCGACTCGATCCCGCGCGGCGAGGTGGTCTCCGTGGAGCGCGAGACGTTCCCCGGGCTGATCGACTCCGGTGAGCTGGTGCTGGGCTATGCCGACCGCACGTACTGGCTCGACGTGGGCACTCCGGCCGCGTTCGTGAAGGGCTCGCGCGACCTGGTGCTCGGGCGGCTCGCCTCGCCGGCGCTGCCCGGCCCGCAGGGCGAGCACCTCGCCCTCGACGGGGCGAAGATCTCGGCCGAGGCCAAGGTCCAGGGCGGCACCACCGTCGGCGCGCGGGCCGTCGTCGAGGCGGGCGCGTCCGTGGTGGGCTCGGTGTTGTGCGACGACAGCGTCATCGAGGCCGGCGCCACGGTGAACGACTCGGTCGTGGGCAAGGGCGCCCGGATCTGCGCCGGCACGGTCGTGCGCGACGCGGTGATCGGTGACGGCGCGGTGGTCGGGCCGGGCAACGAGCTGCAGGGCGGGGTGCGCGTCTGGCCGGGCATCGAGCTGCCCGAGCGCGCGGTCCGCTACTCCAGCGACGTGTGACCCGCCCGCCGGTGCCGCGCGGGTGAGCGACCACCCGCCGCCGCGCGGCAGACTGGACGGGTGATGGAACGCAGGTGGGAGCCCGACGGGCCGCTCGACGTGGAGCTGGCCCTCGGCCCCCACCGGCGCGGCACCGGCGATCCCGCCTGGCGCCGCACCCCCGACGGCTCGATCTGGCGCGCCTGCCGCACCCCCGACGGCCCGAGCACGCTGCGGGTGACCGTGACCCCCGCGGCCGTGCGGGCCCAGGCGTGGGGGCCGGGCGCCGGCTGGTCGCTGGAGACCCTGCCCGCCCTGCTCGGCGCGCTCGACGACGTCTCCGGCTTCCGCGTCCGGCACGACGTGCTGGTGGACGTGGCGCGCAAGCACGCGGGGCTGCGCATCGGGCGTACCGGGCGGGTCATGGAGGCGCTGGTGCCCGCCGTGCTGGAGCAGAAGGTCGTCGGCCGGGAGGCGTGGCGGGCCTGGCGCTACCTGCTGCGCCACTACGGCGAGCCCGCCCCCGGCCCCGCCCCCGACGGCATGCGGGTGCCGCCCGAACCGGTCGTGTGGCGGCAGATCCCGAGCTGGCACTGGCACCGGGCGGGCGCGGAGGCCGTCCGGGCCCGGACGATCGCCAACGCCGCCTGGCACGCCGCCAAGCTGGAGGCCGCGGCCACCACGGAGGAGCTCGACCGGCTGTTGCGGGCCCTGCCCGGCATCGGCGTGTGGACGTCGGCCGAGGTGCGCCAGCGGGCCTTCGGCGACGCCGACGCGGTGAGCGTGGGGGACTTCCACCTGGCCAAGCTGGTCGGCTACGCGCTGACCGGGGAGAAGACCGACGACCAGGGGATGATGCGGCTGCTGGAGCCGTACCGGGGGCATCGGCACCGGGCGGCGGTGCTCGTCTGGCTCAGCGGTCTGCGCCCGCCCGCGCGGGGGCCGCGGATGGCCGCGCGCGACTACCGGTCCTTCTGACATCCAGCCCTGAGTGCGCGTCACGAACTCAGGGGTGCGTACTGTGCCTCTATGAGTCTTGTCAGTGATTCCGCGCTTCGCCGTGCCCTCGCCCGTGCCCGTGACGGCAAGGCGCTCGACCTCACCGAGGCCGTCGTGCTGCTGCACGCGCGCGGCGAGCAGCTCGACGCGCTGCTCGACCACGCCTCCCGCGTGCGCGACGCCGGGCTGAAGGCCGCCGGCAGGGAAGGGGTGATCACCTACAGCAGGAAGGTGTTCATCCCGCTGACCAGGTTGTGCCGGGACCGTTGCGGCTACTGCACGTTCGCGACCGCGCCGCACAAGCTGGAGTCGGCCTTCCTGAGCCCGGACGAGGTGCTGGAGATCGCCCGGCAGGGCGCGGCGATGGGCTGCAAGGAGGCGCTGTTCACGCTGGGGGACCGGCCGGAGGAGCGCTGGCACCAGGCCCGCGAGTGGCTGGACGCGCACGGCTATGACGACACGTTGTCCTACGTACGAGCCATGGCGATCCTGGTGTTGGAGGAGACCGGGCTGTTGCCGCACCTCAACCCCGGTGTGCTGAGCTGGCGTGACCTGCAGCGGCTCAAGCCGGTCGCGCCGTCGATGGGCATGATGCTGGAGACCACCTCGCGGCGGCTGTTCGAGGAGAAGGGACAGCCGCACTACGGCTCCCCGGACAAGGACCCGGCGGTACGGCTGCGCGTGCTGGAGGACGCCGGCCGCAGCAACGTGCCGTTCACGACCGGGATCCTCATCGGCATCGGTGAGACCGTCGAGGACCGGGCCGAGTCGATCTTCGCCATCCGGAAGGTCGCCCGCGAGTACGGCGGCATCCAGGAGGTCATCGTCCAGAACTTCCGCGCCAAGCCGGACACGGCCATGCGCGGCCTGCCGGACGCCGACCTGCGCGAGTTGGCGGCCACGATCGCCGTCGCGCGGCTGGTCCTCGGCCCCCGCGTACGCCTCCAGGCCCCGCCCAACCTGGTCGACTCCGAGTACGCGCTCATGATCCGGGCCGGCATCGACGACTGGGGCGGCGTCTCGCCGCTGACCCCCGACCACGTGAACCCGGAACGCCCCTGGCCGCAGATCGACGACCTGGCGGCGCGTACCGCCGAATCCGGCTTCGACCTGCGGGAACGCCTGACGATCTACCCCGAGTACGTGCGGGCCGGCGAGCCGTGGCTGGACCCGCGGCTGTTCGCGCACGTCGAGGCCCTGGCCGACCCCGGCACCGGGCTCGCCCGCGAGGACGCCGTGCCGCAGGGCCGTCCCTGGCAGGAGCCCGACGGCGGGTTCGCCGCCGCCGGCCGGGTGGACCTGCACGTCGAGGTGGACACCACCGGCCGGGTGAACGACCGGCGCGACGACTTCGACCACGTGTACGGCGACTGGACGGCCCTGCGCGACCGCCTCGGCCCGATCGCCGCCTCGACGCCGAGCGACGTGCGGCAGGCGCTCAGGCGGGCCGAGGCCGACCCCGCCGGGCTGACCGACGCCGAGGCCGTCGCGCTGCTGGGCGCGGAGGGCGGAGCGCTGGACGAGCTGGCGGCCATCGCCGACGCGTTGCGCGCGCAGGCCGTCGGCGACGAGGTCACCTACGTCGTCAACCGGAACATCAACTTCACCAACGTCTGCTACACCGGCTGCCGCTTCTGCGCCTTCGCCCAGCGCAGGACCGATGCCGACGCGTACACGCTGAGCCTGGACCAGGTGGCCGACCGGGCCGAGGAGGCGTGGGCGGCGGGCGCGACCGAGGTGTGCATGCAGGGCGGCATCCATCCCGACCTGCCGGGGACCGCGTACTTCGACATCGCCAGGGCGGTCAAGGCCAGGACGCCCGGCATGCACGTGCACGCGTTCTCCCCGATGGAGGTCATCAACGGAGCCTCCCGGACGAACCTGTCTATACGCGACTGGCTGGAGGCCGCCAAGGAGGCCGGGGTGGACTCGCTGCCCGGCACGGCGGCCGAGATCCTCGACGACGACGTGCGCTGGGTGCTGACCAAGGGCAAGCTGCCGGCCAAGGAGTGGATCGAGGTCATCACCACGGCCCACGAGGTCGGCATCCCGACGACGTCCACGATGATGTACGGCCACGTGGACCACCACCTGCACTGGGTCAGGCACATCAAGCTGATCAGGCGGCTGCAGGAGCAGACCGGCGGGTTCTCGGAGTTCGTGCTGCTGCCGTTCGTGCACACCAGCGCCCCGATCTACCTGGCCGGCATCGCCCGGCCCGGCCCCACTGCCCAGGAGAACCGCGCGGTGCACGCCCTGGCCAGGATCCTGCTGCACGGCGCGATCCCCAACATCCAGTGCTCGTGGGTCAAGCTCCAGGACGACCTGTGCCGCCAGGTGCTCGGGGGCGGCGTGAACGACCTCGGCGGCACCCTCATGGAGGAGACGATCAGCCGGATGGCGGGCTCGGAGAACGGCTCGTACAAGACGATCAGCGAGCTGCGCGAGATGGTCGAGGTCACCGGCAGGCCGGTACGCCAGCGCACCACCGAGTACGGCAGCCCCACGGCCGAACGGCTGGCCGCCGCGCAGGCCAGCGACGGGGTGTGCCAGAGCGTGAGAAGAATCTTGCCGATGGCGTAGTTATAACAAGTTCTAACAAGGGTTGCGCCCGGTATGGGAGGCACTGGAAGAATCATCACTCCACTGGAGAGAGGTTCATCGTGCGGTTGGGTCGACACCGTGCCGCGCTGCCTCCCGTGCAGCGACGCAGGAAGGCGCTCCAACGTGGCATGCTGGCCGGCCTCGCCGCCGTGGCCGTCGCCGCCGGCAGCCTGTACGTGGTGCTCGGCGGCGGTCCCGCCCTGTGCGTGTCACGAGAGCCTGTTCTGGTCAGCGTGGCCGCCGCCGTGGACGTGGCGCCGGCGGTCATGGAGGCCGCCGGGCGCTTCAACGAGACCAAGGCGTCGGTCGGCGGGCGGTGCGTGCTGGTCCAGGTGACCGAGCAGCCGTCGGCCACCGTGCTGCGCACGCTGATCGGCGACCGGGCCGGCGTGCTGCGCGAACGCCCCGACGGCTGGATCGCCGACTCCTCGGCCTGGATCAGGCTGGCCCGCAGTCAGGGCGCGAGCTCGCTGCCCGCGGGGGAGACCGTGGTGGCCACCTCGCCGCTGGTGTTCGCCACGCGGTCGTCGCTGGCCCGGCGCTTCTCGGTCGGCGGGACCGAGATGAACTGGCGGATGGTCTTCCCGCCGACCGTGCGCGGGCGGCTGACGCCCAACTCCGGCGAGCCGGATGTCGTACGGGTGCCCGACCCGTCGCTGGTGGGCGCGGGGATCGCGACCGTGGCCGCGGCCAGGGACGTCGTGGGCACCGGGCCGGCCGCCGACAAGGCGCTGACCGCGTTCGTCAGGTGGGCGCAGGCCGGGTCGGCGCCCGACTACCGCAGCATGCTCGACGCCGTGGACGACCGCGGGTTCTGGCAGCGGCCGGTGGTCATCGTCCCCGAGCAGTCGGTGTGGAACCACAACCGGGTGCCCTCGCCCGACCCGGTCGTGGCGCTGCACCCGCGCGAGGGCACCATCGACCTCGACTATCCCTACGTCGTCACGGCGGCCGATCCCGACGTCGCGGAGGCGTCCACCGCCTTCGCCGACTGGCTGAAGGGCGGCCAGGCCCAGGAGATCGTCCGGCGGGCCGGCTTCAGGTCGGGCGACGGCCGGCTGGGGCCGCTCTCGCCGGGGCCGCAGCTCCCGTCGGAGGCACCGAAGACCAGGCCGTCGGTGTCGCAGCAGGACATCGACGAGGCGCTCCGCGCCTGGAGCAGGCTGGCGCCGCCGACCAACATCCTCGTGCTGGCCGACACCTCGAAGCACATGGCCGAGCCGCTGAACGGCAGCACCAAGGTGCGCATCGCGCTGGCCGCGGCCAAGATCGGGCTGCAGCTCTTCCCGAACTCCACGCACATGGGCATGTGGGAGTTCGCCGACAAGGTGGGGAACGTCAGGAGCTACCGGCAGCGGGTCGGCCTCGGCCCGATCAGCGAGCCGGAGTCGGGCCAGGTGCTGCGGCGCAGCGTCCTCGACGAGCTGACCAGCACGATCGCCCCCCACCCCGACCTGGACAGCTCGCTCTACGACGCGATACTGGCCGGGTTCCGCAGGATGAGCGGTGACTACCGCGACGACATGAACAACACGCTGCTGGTGATCAGCGCCGGCAAGGACGACGGCAAGGGCGTCAAACTCCCGCGGCTTCTCGAGGCCCTGCGCAACGAGTGGGACCCGGACAAGCCCGTTCAGATCGTCATCATCGCGTTCGGCAAGGACGTGGACCGCGGCAGCCTGTCGCAGATCGCGGCGGCCACGAACGGCTCGCTGCACGTGGCGCAGGAGCCTGGGGAGATCATCGATGTCTTCCTCGGCGCGCTGGCCCGCAGGCTCTGCCATCCCACCTGCAAGCCGGCCGCCTGAGGGGATGCCGGTCGCCCGGCACCCCCTCCGGCCTACATCTGGTGCACGGTGGCGTTCTCGTCACGGTGGTGGAAGCGGGACACGAGCTTGTCCAGCGACCACGCGCCGCTGCCGAGCAGCGCCAGCATCAGGAACGACCACGAGAACATGGCCGCGGTCTCGCCCCCGTTCTGCAACGGGAACAGGCCCTTGGGCAGGTGGACGGTGAAGTAGGCGTAGGCCATCGTGCCCGAGCAGAGCAGGGCGGCGACGCGGGTGGCGAGCCCGATGAGGACGAGGCCGCCCGCGCCGAGCTCGATCACCCCCGCCCACCAGTCGGGCCATTGGCCTACGGACGGGGTCGTTCCGCCGTACGGGCCGCCGAGTACGCCGAACAGAGTGGCGGCCCCGTGGCAGGCGAACAGCAGGCCCACCACGATGCGGAACAGCGACAGCGCGGCGTCACGAAGCTTGGTCATCGGCCGGTCCAGACCGTCAGACCCGCTGCCAGAGCGCCGGGACGTTCGGCGGCTCCCAGCCCGCGATGGCCGTGTGGGGCTGCAGGCACCGGTAGGAGACGCCGTTGTAGGTGACCGTGCTGCCCGTGGTGTAGGCCGTGCCGGCCTTCCAGGTGCCCGAGGCCGTCGTGGTGGGCGTCGGGGTCGGGGTGGGCGTGGGGGTCACGGTCGGGGTCGGGGTGGGGGTCGGCTGGCCGCCCCCGCCGATCTGCAGGTCGATGCAGGAGTAGAAGGCGTTGGAGGTGTCGGAGATGTTCCAGATCGCCAGGACCTTCTGGCGGCCGGAGTAGCCGGAGAGGTTGACGGTGTGGGAGATCGTCGACGGCGGCTGCTGGCCGTTGCCGTTGAAGACCGCGACCCGGTTTCCGCCGATGTAGTACTCGTAGTTGAGCGTGGCGTGCCTGGCGGTGAACGTCCAGGTGAAGGTCACCGAGTTGCCCACGGAGGTGGCCGGCCACGGCTTGCTCTCGTCGGCGAGCTGGGCGAACTGGCCAAGGTTGGCGTTGCAGCTGCGCAGGCCCTTCGGGCCCTCCACGCTCTGTGGCTCGTAGACGATCTGGCCGCAGCCCGACACCTTGCCCTGGGCGCAGAACGCCTGCCTGCTGGGCGGCGAGTTCACATAACCGTGGGCGAACGCGGGAGAGGTGTTGAACACCGCCGTGGCGATGGTGATCACCGCCACGGCGACTAACGTGAGAGTCCTTCGCATTGAAGTGGCTCCTTTACATGGGGGGATAGTCCAAATGTAAAGGAAAGTTTCCTAACGGTAAACGGTTGGCTTACCAGATTTCCAGACTCTCGTCAGAGGCTCAGCGCGTCACGATGAAATCGCGCGGGTCACGGGGGGCGCGGTCGCGCGGCGGCGCGGCGGCGTGCCCGATCGCCACGCAACCCATCGGATCCCACGACTCGGGCAGGTCGAGCACCTGCCTGACCACCGGCCGGCAGAACATCGTGGACGACACCCACGCCGAGCCCAGCCCCTCGACCGCGAGCTGGATCAGGAAGTTCTCCACGCCGGCGCCCGTCGCCACGACGAACATCTCCCGCTCGGAGGCGTTGCGCCGATCGTCGCGGTAGGTGTGCGAGCCCTCCATCACCAGGCACGGCACGACCAGGTAGGGGGCGTTGCGCAGGACGTCGCCGCGCTTGATCCGCTTGGCGATCGACTGCTCGGTGAACCCGTCGCCGCGCAGGTCCGCGATCCACGCCTCGCGCATGGCGTCGAGCAGCTCGATGCGGGTCTGCGCCGACTCGACCAGCACGAACCGCCACGGGGTCGTGTGGTGCGGCGCCGGCGCCGCGATGCCCGCGGCCACCGCCCTGCGCACCGCCTCGCCGTCGACCGGCCGGTCGGAGAACTCCCTGATCGTACGGCGGGCGAACACGACGTCGCGGGAGCCGAAGCGGAACATGTCCTCGTCGGCCGGGCGGACGAGCGGCCTGACGCCCGGCCCGTCGTCGTCGGTCACCAGATGGCCGAGCCCGCGCACGATCGCCGCCGGTACGCCGCCGAGCTTGCCCTTGACCAGCTCGGCCGCGCTCGCGATCTCGTCGGCCAGCGCGGTGACGGTGGCGCCGAGCGCGTTGCCGTAGGAGTCGGAGGAGCCGCGGAAGTCGTCGAGCGGGCGCACCCCTGCGGCGCCGATCGCCACGTCGGTCAGCCCGTTGCGCCACGGACGCCCGAACGTGTCGGAGACGATCACCCCCACCCGCGCGCCCAGCCCGGCCCTGATCCGCGCCGCGGAGGCGTCGGAGTCCTCGGGCAGCAGCAGGACGGTGCCCGGCTCGGTGTTGGAGGCGTCGACCCCGGCCGCGGCCATGACGAAGCCGTGGCGGGTCTGGACGATCACCGTGTCGCCGCGCCTGGCGACGACCCGCTCGGTCTCCTCCTCGATCGCGCTCGCGCGGTCGGGCGCCTGACGGACGCGGCCCTCGGCCTTGCTGACGATCTTCGAGGTGACCACCACGATGTCGCCGTCGCGCAGGTCGGCGTCCTTGAGCAGGGCGGCCAGGTCGTCGCCCGGCCGGACCTCGCCGATGCCGGTGACGGCGATGACCTCGACCCGTCGCGTGCTCATCGGGCCAGCTCCAGCGCCAGGTCGAGCGCCGTGCGGGCGATGTCGGCCGTCGTCTCGGCGTCGTGCATGAGGATCGGACGGGACACCACGCGCACGCCGTCGAGCGCCACCCCGGAGTCCTCCTCGGCCACCAGCCAGCCGTCGACCAGGCCGGAGCCGTAGAGGTCGAGCACGGCCTGGGCCGTGGTCTCCACCCCGATGGCCGTCAGGCAGGCGTCGGCCATGCCGCGCACGGGCGCGCCGCCGATGATGGGGGAGACGCCGACCACGGTCTTGGCCGCGACCGCCTCGCGGATGCCGGGGACCTGCAGGATCGTGCCGATGCTCACCACCGGGTTGGACGGCGGCAGAATCACCACGTCGGCCTGCTCGATCGCCTCCAGCACGCCCGGCGCGGGCTTGGCCGTCTCGACCCCCACCAGCGCGAACGACTCGGCCGGGACCGAGGCGCGCAGGCGCACCCACCACTCCTGGAAGTGCACGGCCCGCTTGCCGCGCTCGTCGGAGATCACCACGTGCGTCTCGCAGCGGTCGTCGGTCATCGGCAGCAGCCGCACGCCCGGCTGCCAGCGCACGCACAGGGCCTCGGTGATCTGCGAGAGCGGATAACCCGCCTCCAGCATCTGCGAGCGGACGATGTGGGTGGCGAAGTCGCGGTCGCCGAGCCCGAACCACTGCGGCTCGACCCCGTAGGCGGCCAGCTCCTCCTTGACGACGTGGGACTCCTTGGCCCGGCCCCAGCCCTGCTCCTCGTCGATGCCGCCGCCCAGGGTGTACATGACGGTGTCGAGGTCGGGACAGACGCGCAGGCCGAACAGGGTGATGTCGTCGCCCGTGTTGCCGATGACGGTGATCGAGGCGTCGGGTGCGGTGGCGCGCAGGCCGCGCAGGAAACGGGCGCCGCCGATGCCGCCGGCGAGTGACACGATGTGCATGCGTCCCAGTCTTCCATCGGCGTCCGACATCCCCGTGGGGGGAGTGGTTCTGCCCCACTTCGGAGCAACAAAGTTCCAGGTATAGGGGTAAATGGGATGGAAGAGGTTCTTGGGACACCCGCCGCGAAAGTCGGCAATGTGGCAAACTCCCTTCGGGCCAAAGGGTCCGATGGGGGTTACTCATGAGCAAAGTCAATGCCGCCCGACTACGGGAGCCGGCTGCCTGGATCATGCTCGTCACCGGGCTGGTGGACGTCGTCCTGACGATCGGCCACATCCTGATCGGCTCGGGCAGCCCGCTCGGCGGCGGGTTCGCCACCCGTGCCGCCGCGAACCTGCCGGGCCTGACCAGCCCGGTCGTGACCGCGCTGCTCGTGGGCGCCGTGCTGCTCGTCACCAGGACGGGCGAGCGCTCGTCCAAGGCCCGGCTCATCGCCTACGGCTCAGCCGCCGGCCTGCTGCTCGCCGCCGTGTTCGGCGCGCTGGCGCTGATCGTCGGGCTGTTCGCCGGAGGCGGCTTCCGCGGCGTGGTGGAGTACGTGCTCACCGGCGTCCCCACGCTCGCGCTCACCGCCGTCGGGCTGGTCTACCTGCTTCCCGAAGTCATGCCCGGCCGTTCCCCCATCCCCACCCTCGACGGGTACGGCCGTCCGACCACCCACTACGGCCAGCCCCAGCAGTTCGGCCAGCAGGACCAGCCCCAGTACGGCCGCCCCCAGCAGTTCGGCCAGCAGGACCAGCCCGCCTACGGCCAGTCCGACCAGCCGCCGCACGGCCGGCCCGACCCCTCCCCCCAGCCCGCGTACGCGCAGCCGCACGCCGCGCCGACCCCCTACGGCCAGCAGCCCGCGCTCGCCCAGCTCCCCCCGGGCCAGGACGCCCAGTCCGCGGCTCCCGACCCCCAGCCCGCCTCCTCCGGCTACGCCCCGCAACCGCCGTCGGGCCAGTTCCCCGCGGGCTCGGGCTACGCGCCCCAGCCCCCCTCGGGCCAGCAGTCCCCGGCCTACGCGCCCCAGCCCCCGTCCTCCGGCTACGAGCCCCAGCCGCCCTCTTCCGGCTACGAGCCTCAGCCCGCCTCCGCCGGGTACGCGCCCCAACCCCCGTCCGGCCAGCACGCCACCGTCACCTTCGGCCAGCAGGACCCGCAGGCCCCGTACGGCCAGCAGGACCCGCAGAATCCGTACGGCCAGCAGGACTCTCAGGCTTCCTTCGGGCAGCAGGACCAGCAGGCTCCCTATGGCCAGCAGGACCAGCAGGCCGCCTTCGGGCAGCAGCCGGGTTACGGCGGCGGACAGGCGCCGAGCCCCGGCGCGCAGCCCGGCACCGGCTACGGCCAGCAGCCGCCGAGCTACGGCGGCCACCCCGACCCCGCCACCCCTGGTTACGGCCAGCCCGAGCCGTCCACTCCCGGCTACGGCCAGCCCGCTCCCGCCTTCGGCCAGCCCGACCCCGCCGGCTACGGCCAGCCCGCGCCCTCCGCGCCCGGCTTCGGCCAGTCCGACGCCCCCGGCTACGGCCACCAGCAGGACACCCCCGTCCCGCACGCGGCCGAGGCGCACTCCCCCTACGCCCCCCAGACCTCCGACGCCCAGCCCGCCTACGGCCAGGGCCAGGTCCAGGGGCACGGCCAGCAGCCCGCCTACGGCCAGCCCGAGCAGCCGTCGTTCGGCCAGCCTTCGCACGGTCAGCAGCCCGACCAGTCGCCGTTCGGCCAGGGCTCTCACGGTCAGCAGCCCGACCCGGCACCGTTCGGCCAGCCTTCGCACGGCCAGCAGCCCGACCAGGCCCCCTTCGGCCAGCCTTCGCACGGTCAGCAGCCCGAGCAGTACCAGCAGCAGCCCTACCAGCCGGCCAGGGCCGCGCTTCCCGCCGCGTCCGCCGAGCAGCCCCCGCGCCAGCCCGAGTCGCCGTTCCCCCCGGCCCCCGAGCGCCCCTACGCCCAGACCGACCAGTCCTTCGGCCACGCCCAGGGACCGGCCGGTCAGCCGTTCGCGCAGCCGGACCCCGGCTTCCCGCCGCAGGGCTTCGGCCAGGACCAGGGGTACGCCCCGCCCGCCTACACCCCGTCCGAGACGCTCCCCGACTCCGGCTACCAGCCGCCGGCCGGCGAGTACACCCCCGCGCCGTACGTCCCGGCCGACAGTCAGCCCAGTGCGTACGGCCAGTCCGGCTACCCCACCCCCGAGAACCCGTACGCCCCGAGCAACAGCTCCCCGAGCGCCTTCGCCGACCAGGCGTACCCGAGCGGGGAGACCAGCCCGAGCGTCCCGTACCCGCAGGCGGAGCCGCAGCAGCCGTACCAGGACCGCCAGAACGCCTTCGACCAGCAGGGCGGCCAGCCGTTCACCGGCTACTCCGGCCACGAGTACGCCACCCCCGCCTTCCAGGAGCCGGACCCGCCCGTGGACCCGCGCTCCCAGCAGCTCCTGGACGCCTACCAGCAGGCCGAGACCTACCAGAGCTCGACGGCCCCCTCCGGCACCCAGCCCGACCTGCGGGTGCCCGACTACGCCGGCCAGCCGGCCAGGCCGTACGACGACCCGTTCGGCCACCCGCAGCAGGCCCAGCCGTACCAGCAGCAGCAGAACGCGTACGAACCCCAGCAGGGCCAGTACGAGCAGCCCCAGACCTACCGCCCCACCCACCAGGCCCCGGCCGGCTGGAGCGAGGCGCAGGGCGAGTCGACGATGCGGCTCGACCCCTCGCAGCTCGGGGACGCCCTGGGCGCCCAGAACCGCCCGGGTGACGACCCAATCGACCCAACGGCCATATACACGCCCAACGAGCCACGCAGGTAACGGACCGGCAAACGACGGCTAGAGAGAAGGTGGCCCAAAGGGCGGGCGTCTACCCCGCCCTGGTACGGTTCCGACCGCTGACAGCGTTGAACGAACCGGGTCGAAGCCTTGCTGTGCAGGGGGTCTCGGCCTGGTGCGAACACCACATGCCGAGCACACCGGGGCGAGAGTCGGTCTTTCCCCGGATACCGTCATGCCGCTTGACGTCACGTACGGCACGCGCGTGTAATTACAACCATGTTGTTACGCCTTCCCTTGGGTGGGTAGGAGGAAGGCGTCCATGGGGGGCTCCATTGCGGGCGGGCGGCAGGGAGGTGTGCAGTGACCGATCCGGTCATCGCACAGGATCAGCTTGACGCTGAAGAACTCGGATGGCAGGAGCGTGCGTTGTGCGCGCAGACCGATCCGGAGGCGTTCTTCCCGGAAAAAGGCGGCTCCACCCGAGAAGCCAAGAAGGTTTGTCGATCGTGCGAGGTCCGTGCCGAGTGCTTGGAGTACGCGCTCGAACACGATGAGCGCTTCGGCATCTGGGGTGGGTTGTCGGAGCGGGAGCGCAGACGGATCAAGCGCCAGGCCGTTTAGGGGATATGAGCGAAAGGGTCACGCGGTAGCCCGCGTGGCCCTTTTTCGCGTGTGATGTCGCCTGTAGGGTGAGCGCCTGATCAACGCTGGAGTCGCCCGCCCATGTCACGCACCCTCGTCACCGCGATCGTCGTCGCCCATGACGGCGGGCGCCGGCTGGGGGACACGTTGCGCGCGCTGGCCGGTCAGAGCCGCAGGCCGGAGCGCGTCGCCGGCAGCGGTCCGGGCGCGCGGCTGCTGTTCACCGCGCCGGACGGGCCGGGCGAGGTCGGGGTGCAGGAGGTGCCCGCGAAGGGTGCGGCGGGCAGGCCGTACGACGTGGCGGTGCCCGCCGGGCGGACCAGGGAGGTACGGCTGCGCGCCAAGGGCGAGTTCGCCGTGGTCGTCACGCCCGTGTCGGGCCAGATCTACGGCGGCCGGGTCATCGAGGAGCAGGAGAAGGACGGCCTGCTCGTCACCGCCCAGCCGCTCGCGCCCGCGCGCGTGTGGACCGTGCTGCCCGTGCTGCCCGCGCCGACCGACAGCGCCCGCGTGGTGCTGCCGGGCTGAGCCACGGGCGAGCCGCGATTCAGCGGCGCTCGTCGTAACCCGGGTCGACGGTCTCGGGGGCGAGGCCGAGCAGCGTGGCGACCTGCTCGACCACCGTGTCGTGCACCATCGCGCCCAGGGTGTCGCGGTCGCGGGCGCGGGCCTCCAGCGGGCGGCGGTAGATCACCACGGCGGCCGGTGACTGGCCGCTGGCCGCGTCGGCCCGGCCGAACGGGATGGGCTCGGTGCCCATGCTCGGGCCGTCGCCCAGCTCGTTGACCGGCGGCACCTCCTCGACCGCGAACTCCACGGCGGACAGCTGTTTGTCCCATCGGGGCCGCAGCCGGTCGACGGCGTCGAGGACGAGGTCGTCGAAGCGCTCGCTGCGGGAACGGGCCATGGGGACGTGGGACGGGGCGAGGGGGCCGCGCAGACCACGACCGTGGCGATCGCGCCGTCTGGGACCGCGCTTTGGAGTCACCGCCCAAGTGTAAGGGCACCTGCCCGCGAACCCCCGGAACCCCCGCCCGCGTCGCCGCCGTCAGGGAGGGAGGGCGTCGTCCAGCTGTTCGTTCCGGCTCGTCGCCCTCCTCGGTGGTCGATCAAGGAAACGGGAAAGTGCAGCGCGACCGGTGTGGCGTCAACGGCGACGGGGCAAGGTTGTGCCTCAGGCGCGCGCATCGGCGCATGTGGGTGGAAAGCCTGCGACAGGTGTCCGAATTGTGGCGACACGCTCGTTAAGAGCGCTCAGATAGTGGCGCCTCGCACTCTTACCAGATACGGTCCCTCCGTGAGCCCCGTCCGCCGCTGTTCCCGCACCGCTTGCAGCCAGCCTGCCGTCTTCACGCTCACGTACGTATACGCCGACTCGACCGCAGTTCTCGGCCCTCTGGCGACGTACGCCGAGCCACACTGTTACGACCTGTGCGCCGAACACGCCGAGCGGCTGACCGCTCCCCGCGGTTGGGAGGTCGTCCGGCTCCCCACCGACGGCAACTCCCCCAGCTCAGACGACCTGGAGGCGCTGGCCAACGCGGTCAGGGAAGCCGCCAGGCCCACTCCGTCCGGCAGCGGCGAGCCGGTCGGCCAAGGCGTCGAGGTCGGGCGCCGGGGCCACCTGCGCGTTCTTCGGTCGGCCCAGCAGCACCGCGACCGGTAGGCTCGTTTCACACGACAAACGACCTAGGGGCGGAGCTGGAGAGTGGGCGACCTCGCCAAGATCTTCAAAGCGTACGACGTTCGCGGGGTGGTTCCCGACGAGCTCGACGAGCCGATCGCCGAGGCCGTGGGTGCGGCGTTCGTCGAGGTGACCGGAGCCCCGTCCGTCGTGGTCGCCCATGACATGCGAGAGTCCTCCGTGCCGCTGGCCGAGGCGTTCATCAGGGGCGCCCGCTCGCGCGGCGCCGACGTCGTGTTCGCCGGGCTCGGCTCCACCGACCTGCTCTACTACGCCAGCGGCAGCCTGGGCCTGCCCGGCGTGATGTTCACCGCCAGCCACAACCCGGCCCGCTACAACGGGATGAAGATGTGCCGCGGCGGCGCGGTGCCGATCGGCGGCGAGACCGGGCTGGCCGAGATCCGCGACCGCGCGGCCGGGCTGCTGGGCGCCCCCGCCACCCCGGCCGGGTCGCTGATCGAGAAGGACCTGCTGTCCGGCTACGCCGCCCACCTGCGCGCGTTGGTCGACCTGTCGGCGATCCGGCCGCTCAAGGTCGTCGCCGACGCCGGCAACGGCATGGCCGGCCACACGGTCCCGGCCGTGTTCGAGGGCCTGCCGCTGGAGCTGGTCCCGCTCTACTTCGAGCTCGACGGCAGCTTCCCCAACCACGAGGCCAACCCGCTGGAGCCGCAGAACCTCCTCGACGTGCAGCGGGCCGTCGTCGAGAGCGGCGCCGACCTGGGCCTCGCCTTCGACGGCGACGCCGACCGCTGCTGGGTGGTCGACGAGCGCGGCGCGTCCGTCTCGCCGTCGGCCGTCACCGCCCTGGTCGCCACCCGCGAGCTGGCCAAAGACCCCGGCGGCACGATCATCCACAACGTGATCACCTCGCTCGGCGTGCCCGAGATCGTCCGCGAGCACGGCGGCACGCCCGTGCGCACGCGCGTCGGCCACTCCTTCATCAAGGCGGAGATGGCCCGCACCGGCGCCATCTTCGGCGGCGAGCACTCCGCCCACTACTACTTCCGCGACTTCTGGTTCGCCGACTCGGGCCTGCTCGCCGCGATGCACGTGCTGGCCGCGCTCGGCGAGCAGGAGCGCCCGCTGTCCCAGGTGGTGGCTGCCTACTCGCGCTACCACGCCTCCGGCGAGCTCAACAGCGCGGTCGCCGACCAGGGTGAGGCGCTGGCGCTCGTCCGCGCGGCCTTCGCGGGCCGCGGCGAGGTCGACGAGCTCGACGGCCTGACGATCACCGGCCCCGGCTGGTGGTTCAACCTGCGCGCGTCCAACACCGAGCCGCTCCTCAGGCTGAACGCCGAGGCGGCCGACGAGAGCAAGATGAAGGCGATCAAGGACGAGGTCCTCGCCATCGTGGGAAGGGTGTCACTGTGAAGATCGACGACTGGCTGCTGGAGATCCTGGCCTGCCCGGCCTGCAAGGCGCCCCTGCGCGCCGAGGCCGAGACCGAGGAGCTGGTCTGCACGGACTGCGGTCTGATCTACCCCGTGCGCGACGACATCCCCGTCCTGCTGGTCGATGAGGCAAGGAAGCCGTGACCTGGGAGCCCGGGCGGCTCGATGACCAGCAACACCTCACCGCGGCCGATCCGGGCGGCATGCTGCTCGCGGTCGCGGCCTCGGCCGCCCAGGTGCGCACGGGTCGCCGTGCCGCGGTCGAGGCCGGCGTCGACCGGCTGTCCGCCCAGGGCCGCCCGCGGGCCGTCGTGGTCGCGGGCATGGGCACTGCGGGCCTGACCGGTGACATCCTCGAGGCGGTGTGCGGCAACGGCGTGCCGCTGCCGATCGTGACGCTGCGGTCCTACCAGCTGCCGGGCTGGGTCGGCGCGACCGACCTGGTCATCGCCGTGTCCGCCACCGGCGACGACGACGAGACGGTCTCCGTCGCCGTCCAGGCCGTCCGGCGGGGGTGCGGGCTGCTGGCGGTGTGCCCGCCGGGTTCGCCGCTGGAGGCCGTGGCGGTGCAGGCGTCGGCGATCCACGTCCCGGTGCGGGTCGAGGGGCAGCCGAGGTCCGCGTTGTGGCTGCTGACGGTTCCGGTGATCACGGCCGCGTCCGCGCTCGGGCTGGTCACGGCCGAGCCCGAGGTGTTCGAACGGGTGGCCGCGATCCTTGAGGACATCGCCAACCGCTGCCGTCCCTCCAGCGAGTCCTTCGTCAATCCGGGTAAGTCCCTCGCCATGGACCTGGCCGGAAGCATCCCGATGATCTGGGGTTCCTCGCCGGTGGCCTGCGCGGCGGCGTACCGGCTGGCCTGCCAGCTCAACGAGACCGGCAAGTACCCCGCGGTCTTCGGCCGGCTGCCCGAGGCCGGCCACAACCAGGTGGCGGCCCTGGAGGGGCCGCTGGCCGAGCGGGACATCTTCGCCGACGAGGCCGGGCCGACGCTCAGGCTCGTCATGCTGCGCGACGTCGAGGAACATCCGCAGGTCACGCGGCAGCGCGAGGCGTCGCTGCGGCTCGCGCACGACCGCGACGTACCGGTCAGCGAGCTGACCGCGGAGGGCGTGCATCCGCTCGAACGGCTGGCCACGCTCGTCGGCCTGGCCGACTACGCCGCCACCTACCTGGCCCTCGGCCACGCCGTGGATCCGACGCCTGTGGCCACGATCACTGAGCTTAAGGCCAGGATTTCCCAATAGGATCCCATGTCAGGTCTTTGTAGGTGATCTTTATGAGCGGAGACGTCCGGTGAGCGCGAGCGGTGGCACCAAGGCAATCATTGCGGCGCTGAGCGCCAACCTGGCGATCGCGGTGGCGAAGTTCGTGGCGGCGTTCTTCACCGGGTCGTCCTCGATGCTGGCCGAGGGCATCCACTCGGTCGCCGACTCGGGCAACCAGCTCCTGCTGCTGCTCGGCGGGAAACGGGCCCAGCGGGCCAGCGACAAGACCCACCCCTTCGGCTACGGGCGCGAGCGTTACTTCTACGCGTTCGTGGTCGCCGTCGTGCTGTTCACGATCGGCGCGGTCTTCTCGCTCTACGAGGGCTGGCACAAGATCTCCGAACCGGCCGACGTCGAGTCGCCGATATGGGCGTTCGCGGTGCTGATCTTCGCGATCATCGCCGAGGGCTTCTCCTTCCGCACGGCGGTCAAGGAGTCCAACCCGCTGCGCGGCAAGCAGTCGTGGTTCGCCTTCATCCGCCGTTCGAAGTCGCCCGAGCTGCCCGTCATCCTGCTGGAGGACCTGGGCGCGCTGCTCGGTCTGATCTTCGCGCTGTTCGGCGTGACGATGGCCGTCATCACCGGCGACGGCGTCTGGGACGGCATCGGCACCCTCATGATCGGCGTGCTGCTGGCGATCATCGCGGTCGTGCTGGCCGTCGAGACCAAGTCGCTGCTGCTCGGCGAGGGCGCCTCGCCCGAGGTCGAGGAGCAGATCCGGGCCGCGCTGGAGGGTGCGCCCGAGGTGGCCAGGATCATCCACATGCGCACGCTGCACCTCGGCCCCGAGGAACTGCTGGTGGCCGCCAAGATCGCGGTCGAGCACGACGACACGGCCGGCGAGGTGGCCCGCGGCATCGACGAGGCCGAGCGGCGCATCCGCGACGCCGTGCCGATCGCGCGGGTGATCTACCTGGAGCCCGACCTCGACCGGCTGCGCACGACGGCCGGCTGACGCTCGTCCCGGAGGCCGGCCGCGTACGACGGTCAACCGACGCTTGTCCCGGAGGCCGGCCGCGTACGACGGCCGGCCACCGCTCGGCCCTGAGGCCGACACGCACCACGGCCGGCTGAGGCTCAGCCCCGGGGGCGCAGGAGCCTCAGGGCCTTCTCCTTCTCGAAGTCCAGGGCCCTGCGCGGCACCTGGATGCGGCCGATGCGCACGCCCAGATCGCGCACGGCCGCGGCCACCTGCGGCTCGCTCAGCACGCGCAACGCGAAGGCCAGCTCGGCGGGCGAGACGTCGAACTGTTTCTCCAGCTCCACCCCCTGCGCCACGGCGGCCAGCTCCTCGGGCCCGAATCTGCGGTGCGCGCCGCGCTCACGGACCGGCGGCAGCAGGCCCAGCGCCTCCCGGTATCGGAGCATTCGTGGGGACATGCCGAGCCGCTTGGCTGCTTCCGTGATGCGCATCCTTACATTCTTACGTCAGTTTCGCTGTCTCGGAGATGCGGGGCTGCCCGAGCGCCGCCTAAACTCGTCCGCGACAGCAATCGTGACGCGAGGGGAATCCCGATGGACTTCAAGGTCGCCGACCTTTCACTTGCCGACTTCGGCCGTAAGGAAATCCGGCTCGCCGAGCACGAGATGCCCGGCCTCATGGCGATGCGCAAGGAATACGCGGCCTCCCAGCCCCTCCGCGGCGCGAAGATCATGGGCTCCCTGCACATGACCATCCAGACGGCCGTGCTCATCGAGACGCTGGTCGCGCTCGGCGCCGAGGTCCGCTGGGTCAGCTGCAACATCTTCTCCACCCAGGACCACGCCGCCGCCGCGGTCGTCGTCGGCCCCGAGGGCACCGTCGACGACCCGAAGGGCGTCCCCGTGTTCGCCTGGAAGGGCGAGACGCTGGAGGAGTACTGGTGGTGCACCGAGCAGGCCCTCACCTGGCCCGGCGGTGACGCGCCCAACATGATCCTCGACGACGGCGGCGACGCCACGCTCCTCGTGCACAAGGGCGCCGAGTACGAGAAGGCCGGGGCCGTGCCCCCCGCCGGCGCCGACGACCCGGAGGAGTGGCACGTCATCATCGACCTGCTCACCCGCACGGTCGGCGAGGACAAGCGCTGGACGCGCATCGCCGAGAGCATCAAGGGCGTGACCGAGGAGACCACCACCGGCGTGCACCGTCTCTACGAGATGCACAAGAACGGCCAGCTCCTCTTCCCGGCGATCAACGTCAACGACTCGGTCACCAAGTCGAAGTTCGACAACAAGTACGGCTGCCGCCACTCCGTCATCGACGGCCTCAACCGGGCCACCGACGTGCTCATCGGCGGCAAGGTGGCCGTGGTCTGCGGCTACGGCGACGTCGGCAAGGGCTGCGCCGACGCGCTGCGCGGCCAGGGCGCCCGAGTCATCGTCACCGAGATCGACCCGATCTGCGCCCTCCAGGCGGCCATGGACGGCTTCCAGGTCACCACGCTGGAGGACGTCGTCGGCATCGCCGACATCTTCGTGACCACCACCGGCAACTTCAACATCATCACCGCCGCGCACATGGCGCAGATGAAGCACCAGGCGATCGTCTCCAACATCGGCCACTTCGACAACGAGATCGACATGGCCGGCCTGGCCAAGCTGCCCGGCATCGTGAAGAACAACATCAAGCCGCAGGTCGACGAGTGGGTCTTCGCCGACGGCCACTCGATCATCGTGCTGGCCGAGGGCCGCCTGATGAACCTGGGCTGCGCCACCGGCCACCCCAGCTTCGTCATGTCCAACTCCTTCACCAACCAGGTGATCGCGCAGATCGAGCTGTTCACCAAGACGGCCGAATACCCGATCGGCGTCTACACGCTGCCCAAGCACCTCGACGAGAAGGTCGCCCGCCTCCACCTCGACGCGCTCGGCGTCAAGCTCACCGAGCTGACCAAGGAGCAGGCGTCCTACATCGGCGTGCACGTCGAGGGCCCGTACAAGCCCGACCACTACCGCTACTGATCGGCTGGGCGGCTCCGGGAGGGGGGTCCCTCCCGGAGCCGTGCTTTTTCGCGAGGGGCTGGGCATGGATCTCTGGGAAAGCGGCGAGCGGCAGATCTCCTGGGCCGCGCGCTCGATGCCGGTGCTGACCGCCATCGGCGAGCGGTTCGCGCTCGAACGCCCGCTCGACGGGCTCAAGATCGCGGCCTGCCTGCACGTCACCGCGGAGACGGCCGTGCTCATGGGCGCGTTGAAGGCGGGCGGCGCCGAGATCGCGCTGGCCGCCTCCAACCCGCTGTCCACCCAGGACGACGTGGCCGAGGCCCTGCGGGCGTACGGGATCGCCGTGCACGCGCGGGCCGGGGTCGATCGCGCCACCTACTACCTGCACATCCACCAGGCCCTCGACCTCGGGCCCGACCTCGTGCTCGACGACGGCTGCGACCTGGTGAACATCCTGCACACCGAGCGCACCGACCTGCTCGAAGGCGTGAGCGGAGGGTGCGAGGAGACCACGACCGGCATCATCCGGCTGCGCCAGATGGCGGCCGAGCAGGCGTTGCGCTTCCCGGTCGTGGCCGTCAACGACACCCGTACGAAGCGCATGTTCGACAACCGGTACGGCACCGGGCAGTCCACCCTCGACGGGATCATGCGGGCCACCAACACCATGCTCGCCGGCCGTACGGTCGTGGTGGCCGGGTTCGGATACTGCGGGCGCGGCGTGGCCGAGCGGGCCAAGGGGCTCGGCGCCCGGGTCGTCGTCACCGAGATCGACGCCGTCAAGGCCCTCGACGCCACGCTGCAGGGCTACGAGGTGCGTCCCATGGCCCAGGCGGCGATGATCGGCGACCTGTTCGTCACCGTGACGGGCAACCGGGACGTCATCAGGGCCGAGCACCTGTCCGTGATGAAGGACGGCGCGATCCTGGCCAACGCCGGGCACTTCGACGTCGAGATCGACGTGCGGGCCCTCGACGAGATGGCCCGCGAGGTGCACCGGGGGGTGCGCCCGAACACCGACGAGTACGTCATGCCCGACGGCAGCCGCCTGCTGCTGCTGGCCGAGGGCCGCCTGGTCAACCTGACCGCCGCCGAGGGCCATCCGGCGGCCGTCATGGACATGTCGTTCTCCGCGCAGGCGCTGGCCGTGGCCTGGCTGGCGGGGCAGCGGGCGGGCCTCCTGCCCGGCGTGTACGACGTGCCGGAGGAGATCGACCACGAGGTGGCCAAGCTCAAGCTGGCCGCCGCCGGCATCGGCATCGACACGCTGACCCCCGAGCAGGAGGACTACCTCCACTCCTGGCGGGTCGGCTCCTAAGGGGGCTAGAGCGCCGCCTGCATCTCCTGCATGCGGCGGATCTCGGCCGTCTGGGTGACGCTGACGTCCGTGGCCAGCTCCTCGATCTTGATGTGCGAGCCCGCGGTCAGGACCCGGTCGGACATCTCGAGGGCGCCCAGATGGTGTTTGATCATCAGCTCCAGGAACCGCCGGTCGAAGTCCTTGCCCGTGGCCGCCTTCAGCGCCGCCATCTGCTCGGGCGTGGCCATGCCGGGCATGTCGCCGTGCGCCGCGTGGTGGTCGGGCACCTTCTGGTCCTGCTCCTTGAGCCAGGTGGTCATGAACTGGATCTCCGGGCCCTGGGCCGTCTTGATCCGGTCGGCCAGGCCCTTGAGCTTGACCGAGTCCGCCCTGGTGGGAGCCAGGATCGCCATGTCGAGGGCCTGCCGGTGATGGACGATCATGTCCTGGACGTACGTGATGTCGGCGGCGTTGGCCGTGGGCCCGGGAACGGCGGTGGCCGCCTCGCCCGGGGCCAGTGTCCGGGCCTGCTCACCCGGACGGCCCGGGGCGAGCACCGGCGCGGTGGAGTCGGCCCGCGGCGCCGAGGTCGCGCCTGAGGAGCAGCCGGACAGGGCAATCAGCGTGCCCGCGATGACGATGAGCGCGCCGCGCACTCGGCCTCCTGACTGGCTCGGGACGAGAATGCGGACTCTAGGCCATGTATCGCCCGCGCGAAAGAGGTTGAAACGGAACAAGATTTGACACATTGGACACTGGCCAGGTCCTGGGCCGTGAGCGAGGATGACGGAGATTTATGCCCCCTTTATAGGAGGACCACGGAGTGTTCACCCCCCGCAGGGCCCTCATCCTGGTCGCCGCCCTCGTGGCGGCAACGGGCGCCACACTGCCCGCCCAGGCTGCGGACATCCCGGCTCCCGGCGAGATCGTCATGAGCTCCAACATCACGCACGTCACGAACGTGCCCAAGCCGCAGGCGCTGTCCGACATCCACACCGACATGGCCTTCCAGGGCGACTACGCCTTCGTCGGCAACTACTACGGCTTCTCGATCTACGACATCAAGCAGCCGAAGAAGACGTCGCTCGTGAGCTCGGTCGTGTGCCCCGGCGGCCAGATGGACATGTCCGTCTACGGCAACCTGCTGTTCGGGTCCGTCGACTCCTCGCGTAACGACGACTCGTGCAGCAGCACCTCCCAGAGCGCCTCCGTCAAGGAGTCGTGGGAGGGCATGCGCATCTTCGACGTGAGCGACAAGTCCAACCCCAGGTACGTCAAGTCGGTCGAGACCAACTGCGGCTCGCACACGAACACGCTGGTGCCCGACCGCGCCGGCAAGAACGTCTACATCTACGTCTCCTCCTACGGCCCCAACGCGAACTACCCGGACTGCAAGCCCCCGCACGACCTGATCTCGATCATCAAGGTCCCGCTGGACAACCCGGCCGCCGCGGCCGTCATCGCGACGCCGAACCTGTTCCCCGACGGCGGCAACCCCGGCCTGCCGCTGCCGTACCCGAACGGCAAGTCGGCCACCACCGGCTGCCACGACATCACCGCCTACCCCGAGAAGGGCATCGCCGCGGGCGCCTGCATGGGCGAGGGCGTCCTGCTCGACATCTCCGACCCCGAGCAGCCCAAGGTCACCGCGAAGGTGCGCGATGACGTGAACTTCGCGTTCTGGCACTCGGCCACGTTCAACAACGAGGGCACGAAGGTCGTCTTCACCGACGAGCTGGGCGGCGGCAGCCGGGCCACCTGCAACGCGGCCATCGGCCCGAACAAGGGCGCCAACGCCTACTACGACATCGTCGGCGGGCAGCTCGTGTTCAAGGGCTACTTCAAGATCGCCCGTCACCAGGCCGACACCGAGAACTGCGTCGCGCACAACGGCTCGCTGATCCCGGTCAAGGGCCGCGACGTCATGGTGCAGGCGTGGTACCAGGGCGGCATCTCGGTGGTGGACTTCACCGACTCCGCCCACCCGCAGGAGATCGCCTACTTCGAGCGCGGGCCGGACGAGACCGCTCCGCCGCTCGACGGCGGCTTCTGGTCGGCGTACTACTACAACGGCTACATCTACGGCTCGGACTTCAACCTGGGCCTGGACGTGCTCAAGCTCAACGACCCGCGGACGAACCAGGCCAACAGCGTCAAGATGGGCCAGCTGAACGCGCAGACGCAGGGCTCGTACCCCGAGCACGGGCGCGGCGTCCCCGGCGGCAACTGACCCGACGGCTGACCGCGCCACCGGCTCACTGCGGCGGCGCGAACCCGCCCGGAGTCGCCTTCGGCGGCTCCGGCGCGGGGCCCGGCTGAGGCCGGTCCGGAACTCTCTGCGGATGCGCCTGCGGGTACGGCCCCTGCTGCTGGTACGGCCCCTGCGGCGCATACGGCCCCGGCTGTGGGTACGGCCCCGGCTGCGGGTAGGGCGCGTACGGCGTGGGCCGCGGCGCGCCGCCGGCTGTCAGGGCGGCGGCCTGGCGCGCGAAGCGGGCCTCCTCCCGCCGCCGGCGCTCGGCCAGCACCGCGCTCAGGTACGCGTGCGGCGGCACCCCCGCGGGCGCGGCCGGCGACACGAAGGCCGCCGTCTGCGTCGCGATGCGCACCCCCATGTCGTGCTGGACCTGCGGCGTCAGGTCGTGCCAGCGCATCAGGTACTGGCGGGCGGCCTGCGCCACCTCCTCGGGAAGCTGGGACAGCTCCAGGGTGGCGGCCCACGCGGCCAGCGGCGGCGGCATGAGGATGGCCTGCCCGCTCTCGCGCGGCCCCCGGTCGGAGATCACGATGGTCCCGGCGAAGATGTCGCCGAGCCGCTTGCCCCGCTGGGAGACCAGCGAGGAGATCAGCGCGGGCGCGCCGGAGAACATCCAGAACTCCACCAGCCCGGCCAGCCCGCGGAACAGCGCCTGCCGGAAGCGTTCCGGGCTGCCGTCGTCGGCGACCACCCGCAGGCCGAGCGCCAGTTTGCCGAGGCTGCGCCCCCTGCTGAGCGTCTCGAAGAGCACCGGATAGCCGATCATGACCAGCACCAGCAGTACGATCATGGCCGCGCCGAGCATGGCGTCGTCCGTGACGACCGCGAACGCGCCCAGGAGCATGTACGCGCCGATCAGCACGACGAGCTGCACCGTCATGTCGATGACGAACGCCATCGCGCGCGAGGGCATCTGGGCGACCCGCACCTCGACGACGACGGCGTCCCCGGTCACAACCTCTGACATATGTGGAGCCTAACGGCATTGCCGCACTGATCGAGCGGCCACAATGGTCGGGTGGACATCGATGCGTTCGTCACAGCACACCGCCCCGTCTGGGACCGGCTCGACCACCTGGTCAAGAACCGCTCCTCGCTGACCGGCGCGGAAGTGGACGAACTGGTCGACCTCTATCAGCGGGTGTCCACGCACCTGTCCATCGTGCGCTCCTCCTCCCGTGACGCGGTGCTGGCCGGACGGCTGTCGGCGCTGGTCGCCAGGGCCAGGTCGGCGGTGACCGGCGCGCACACGCCCGCCTGGCGGGAGCTGGCCCGTTTCTTCACCGTCTCCTTCCCCGTGGTGGCCTACCGGGCGCGGTGGTGGTGGCTGGCCACGGCGCTGGCCAGCATCGCGGTGGCATGGGTGCTGGGGGCGTGGGTGGCCGCCAACCCCGAGGTGCAGGCGGCGATCGCCTCGCCGGACGAGATCGCCCAGCTCGTCGACCACGACTTCGCCGACTACTACTCCGAGCACCCCGCCGCCTCCTTCGCCAGCCACGTGTGGGTCAACAACGCCTGGGTGTCGGCCCAGGTCATCATCTACGCCATCCTGCTCGGCATCCCCATCCCGTTCATCCTCTACAGCAACGCCGAGAACGTCGGCGTCTCGGCCGGGCTGATGGCCTCCAGGGGCAAGCTGGACATCTTCTTCGGCCTGATCACACCGCACGGCCTGCTGGAGCTGACCGGCGTCTTCCTGGCCGCCGCCGTCGGCCTGCGCCTGGGCTGGACGGTGATCGACCCGGGGCCGCGCAGGCGGCTGGAGGCGCTGGCCGAGCAGGGCCGGGCGGTGATGAGCGTGGCGCTCGGGCTGGTCGTGGTGCTGTTCGTGTCGGGCCTGATCGAGGGGTTCGTGACGCCGTCCGGGCTGCCCACGGCCGTGCGGGTGGGCATCGGCGTGCTAGCCGAGGCGGCCTTCCTGGCGTACGTGATCGTCTTCGGCCGCAGAGCCCTGCGTGAGAACGAGACCGGCGACGTCGAACGCGCCCCCGACGTCGCCCCCACGGCCTAGAGCCGGCCCGCGGCCTTCAGCGCCAGGTAGGCGTCCGCCAGCGCGGGCGCGATGTCCTCGGGCGGCGCGTCCACGACCTCGACGCCGTGCCGGCGCAGCCTGGCCGTGATGCGCCTGCGCGCGAGCTGGGCCTGCTCGGCCGCCGCCGCGTCGTAGACCTCCTCGGTGCTGCCGCGCCTGGCCGCCATGGCCGCCACCCGCGGGTCGGACACGCCCGCGACCAGCACCAGGTGTCGCGAGGACAGCTGCGACAACACCGGCATCAGGCCCTCGTCGAGCGCCGCCGCGTTGAGGTCGGTGAGCAGCACGACCAGGCAACGCCGCTTGGCCCGGGACAGGACGGCGGCCACCATGCCCTGCCCGTCGGCCTCGACCAGCTCGGCCTCGATCGGCGCCATCACGTTGACCAGCGACGACAGCAGCTCGGTACGGGACGCGCCGCTCACCCACGCGCGCACCGCCCGGTCGTAGGCCAGGAAGTCGACCTGGTCGCCGGCCCTGGCGGCGAGCGCGGCCAGCAGCAGCGCCGCGTCCATCGACCAGTCGAGGCGCGGCCAGCCGGGGGCGGGCCGCGGGTCGGGACGTACCAGCAGCCCCGGGCCCTGCGCGGCGGCCCCGGCCAGGGGCATCGGCGCGTCGCCCACCCGGCCCGCCGACGTGCGGCCGGTGTCGAGCACGATCAGCACGCGCCGGTCGCGCTCCGGCCGCCACGTGCGCACGACCACGTCGTTGCGGCGCGCCGTGGCCCGCCAGTCGATGGACCGCACGTCGTCGCCCACCACGTACTCGCGCAGCGAGTCGAACTCGGTGCCCTGCCCGCGCACCAGCGCCGGATGCCGGCCGTCGAGCTCGCGCAGCCGCGCCAGCCTGGACGGCAGGTGCTTGCGCGACAGGAACGGCGGCAGCACCCGTACCGACCAGGGCGAACGATGGCTGCCCTGGCGGGCGGCCAGGCCGAGCGGCCCGACCGAGCGCACGGTCACCGCCACCGACGACCGGTCCCCGCGCCTGGTCGGGTTGAGCGTGACCACGATCCTGCGCCGCTCGCCGCCCGGCACGTCGAGCTCGGCGACCCGGGGAGCGGCCCCGGCCGAGGGCGGCCAGGCGTCCCTGATCCGGCCGCGCACCCGCCGGCGGCCCGGGTTCTCCACGATCAGCTCGACCGTGGCCGTCTGCCCCAGCCGTACGAGCGTGTCGCCCGAACGGTGGAGCCGCAGGGGCCGCACGGCGCCCGCGAACACCAGGTCCACGATGATCGCCGCGGCCAGCAGCAGGCAGACCCCGGCCAGCGCGGCGCCGGGCTGCGGCGCGAGCAACACGACCACGATCCCGGCCGCGGCGAGCAGCCCGGCGCGTCCCGTCAGAGCCATCGACGCCTCCCGGCCCTCTCGCGTGCGTCGGAGCGGGCCATCAGCGCGGGACCGGGACCGAGGCCAGGATGCCGTCGAGCAGGCCGTCGGCGGTCGCGCCCTCCAGCTCGGCCTCGGGCCGCAGCTGGACGCGGTGCCGCAGCGCGGGCCTGGCCAGCGCCTTCACGTCGTCGGGCGTCACGTAGGGACGCCCGGACAGCCACGCCCACGCCCTGGAGGCCGCCAGCAGCGCCGTCGCCCCTCGCGGCGAGACGCCGAGCTGCAGCGACGCCGAGCTCCTGGTCGCACGGGCCACGTCGACGATGTAGCCGAGCACCTCGGGGGCCACGTGCACCTGGGAGACCGCCTCGCGGCCGGCCGCCAGGTCCTCGGCCGTGGCCACGGGCTTGACGTCGGACAGGTCGCGCGGGTCGAAGCCGCGGGCGTGCCGTTCGAGCACCGAGATCTCGTGGTCGCGCGGCGGCAGCGGCACGGTCAGCTTGAGCAGGAACCGGTCGAGCTGGGCCTCGGGCAGCTGGTAGGTGCCCTCGTACTCGACCGGGTTCTGGGTCGCGCAGACCACGAACGGGTCGGGCAGCGGCCGGGCCGTGCCCTCCACGCTCACCTGCCGCTCCTCCATGGCCTCCAGCAGCGCCGCCTGCGTCTTGGGCGGGGTGCGGTTGATCTCGTCGGCGAGCAGCAGGTTCGTGAAGACCGGCCCCTCCCTGAACTCGAACTCGCTGGTCTTCGCGTCGTAGATCAGCGAGCCGGTCACGTCGCCCGGCATCAGGTCGGGCGTGAACTGCACGCGCTTGAAGTCGAGCGACAGGGCCGCTGAGAGAGTGCGCACCATCAACGTCTTGGCCACGCCCGGCACGCCTTCGAGCAGCACGTGCCCCCGGCACAGCAGGGCGATGACGAGCCCGGTGACCACGGCGTCCTGGCCGACCACGGCCTTGGACACCTCGGCCCGCAGCGCGCCGAGCGCCTCCCTGGCCGCCTCGCCCGAGGGGGCCACGCGGAAAGTCTCCTCAGAGTTCACTGACCTGCCTTTCGATGGAGTCCAAGTACCCAGCCAGCGCGACGAGCCCGGCGTCGTCGGCCGGCGGCGGGCCGTACAGTGCGGCGCCGACCACCTGCGGGTCGTCGGCGATCCGCGCCGCGAGGGCCGCGACCAGCTCGTGCGGCCCGGCGCCCTGGGCCAGGCCCAGGCGGGGCGTGAGCCGGTCGACCGTGCCGGCGCGCAGCGAGTCGGCGGCCCGCTGCCTGGCCCTCCTGGCGCGGTAGAGCCTGCCGCGGCCCTCGACCGTCTCGGCGGCCCGCACGACGACGGGCAGCTTCTCGGTCACCACCGGCCCGAGGCGGCGGCCCCGCCAGAACGCGACGAGCGCCACGGTCAGGCAGGTCATCAGGATCGCCCACGGCACGCTCGGGGGCATCAGCTCGTACATCGACCTGCCCTCGGAGCCGGGCAGGTCGAGCGGGGGCGGATTCTCCGGGCGTACCAGCCAGGTGACGGGCCTGCCGGTGCCGACGAGGTTGAGGGCGAGGGCCGCGTTGCCGTCCTCGGGCAGGCGCAGGTTGGTCATGAACTCGCCGTCGCCGACGACCGTGGTGGTGGCGCCGTCGGGGGTGCGGTAGCTGACCAGGGAGTAACCCTCGCCCGCCGGGTAGCAGGCGGCGGCGCCGGGCGGGCCGTTCAGCACCAGGCCGCCGACGTACGCGCTGCCGGCCCGCGCGGCGGCGGGCAGCGCGCACTCGGGGGCGCGGGAGCGCACGCGCGACGGCTCGCGCTCGGTGCTCGTCCCCGGGGCCAGCACGTCGAGGCCCAGCAGGTCGCCGACGATCAGCCGGTCGCCGGGGATCTCGGCGAGCCGGTGCTCGTCGAGATAGGTCAGGTCGGTGACCAGCAGCAACCGCCCGCCGCCCGCGGCCTTGGCGGCGGCCGCCTCGACCGAGTCGACCCGGTCGACCTGGACGCCGCGCGCCCGCAGCAGCTCCGCCAGCGCCTTCGACCCGGCGAGCGAGGTGTCGGCGGGGTCGAGGAAGCGTGAGGGGCCACGCTGCGGGCCGAACAGCACCGCGGCCACCGCGACCAGGACGACGACCAGGCCGAGCAGGACGATCACGCGGCTCGCCCGCCAGGTGGAGCGGGCGGTGGGGGAGGTCGAGGCGGAGGGCCCGGCGGCCCCCGGCGCGGAGGCGGTGACCGGGGCGGTGTTCGCGCTCGGCGCGCTGCCGGCCGCGGCCGGCTCCGAGTTCCAGACGCTCACGACGGCCCGCCTCCCACGGCGAGCGGGACGGGCCGCGCCTGGCGCAGCCGCTCATCCAGGTCGCTCATCGCCTGGTACGCGGCCTGCGTGCCGGGCACGCCGCCGTAGCTGACGTCGTCGAACGAGCGCGCGGCGGCGGCCAGCTCGGCGGCGAAGCCGGGCAGTGCCCTGCCCGCCTCGGCGGCCAGCTCGTCGGCCGTGCGGCCCGGCATGCCGTCCACCAGCGCGCGTTCCTCCAGGTCACGGGCGATGGCGCGGAGGCGTTCGCGGATGGCCTGCGTCCAGTCGCCCTCGGCGGCCAGGCGTTCGGCGGCCCTGCGGTGCTCGGCGGCGTTGAGCACGCGCTCGCCGTAGAGGCCGCCGGCGGCCATGGCGTTCCTGCGGGCGGTCCTGCGCAGCCGCCAGGCGACCAGCAGGATCACGCCCAGGAGGATCAGCGTGATCACGACCGCGGCGATGATCCCGCCGGCCGGACCGCCGCCCGTCACGGCGTCGGTCAGGTCGCCGATGAACTGGACGAAAAGCCGGTAGAGCCGGTCGAACAGGGATTCCTTCTCGTATCCGGGCTTGAGGAGCTCCTCGGCCGCTCTGCGCGCCGCCTCCTCCCGGCCGACCGGGCTCACGACCTGGCTGAGTTGGACGGGTGCCAGAGGTCGTCGGCCGAGGCGTGCACCCAACCCTGGCGCTGCTGCTCGATCGCCGCCGTCTGCAGCACGAGGTCGAACGCCTCGCCGCGCATGCGCCGGTCGGCGTAGAGCAGGCCGGAGACGCCGGCCTGGAAGGGGTAGGAGAACATCGCGCTCAGCGTCGCGCCGGCGGCGATGAACACCGCCGCGACCACGGCCGAGCCCGGCGAGCCGGCGCCGAGCATGCCGATCAGCGTCCCGCCGAACGAGAACGGCACCGACAGCACCCCCGACACCAGGCCGACCAGCAGCGACGTCAGCAGCAGGATGCCGAGCACCCGCCAGAAGTCACCGGTCACCAGGTGCCACGAGCGCCGCATCGCGTCGATCGGCCCCCTGCCCTCCAGCACCACGGCGGGCGCGGCGAACGCGAAGCGCGTGGTGATGAACAGGTAGTACGGGATGAACAGCAGGACGAACAGCCCCATCACGCCGAGGGTCAGCCCGACGCCCTCGGAGGAGGAGACGTTCATCGCCAGCGCCACCACGACCAGCGTGACGACGATCAGGGGCACGACCATCATGACGGCCATCAGCCCGACGACCCCGAACAGCGCCGGGAGCCGGCCCTTGCTGAGGTGCCAGGCCTCGGCGGCGGTGATGTTGCCGCCGAAGACGGCCCGGCCGAGGATGCGCGTCAGCACGCCGGTCAGCACCGTGACCACGACGAACTGGATCGCGTACGAGACCAGCATGCCGCCGTACTGGGCGACGATGCCGTAGAAGCTGTCGAGACCGGCGGAGGCGGCCTGCGGGTCGTCGAGGATGTCGCCCATCGAGCCGAACATGACCGCCTGCCCCACGGCCAGCGGCACCGCGCCGAGCAGGGCGGCGACGGCGGACAGGCCGAGCACGGCCTTGGGGTTGGACCTGATCAGCTTGATCGTGCCGTCGAGGATGTCGCCGAGCCCCAGCGGCCGCAGCGGGATGATGCCGGGCCGCAGCGCGGGCGGCGGCATGTAGCCGTAGCCGGGCTGCTGGTAGCCGGGCTGCTGGTATCCGGCCTGCTGGTATCCGGGCTGGGGATGACCGGACTGCGGATGACCGGACTGCGGGTGGCCCGGCTGGGGGTAGGGTGGCTGAGGCCCCGGCGGGCCGTAGGGCGGCGGCTGGGGGGCTTCGCCCTGCGGCTCGTACGGTTGGCCGTACGGCGTCTGCGTGGGCGATCCCGGCGCGGTCCACGGTGAAGCCTGCGGGGCGCTGTAGGGCGGGGGCTGTTCAGCAGACCAGCCTGGGGGCGTCTCGGGCGTGCGTCCGTGACCGTCTGACATATCCCAATCCTGGCACGCTGGGCGGGTGGCTGGTGTCACCGAGGTGATTCGCCGGCTCATCTTGCCCTCATTTATCGGCGAAACGGGGCAAGGAAGGCAGCCGGGGATGGCCGAAAGTCGCTCCGTTACCGCAGACTGGGTTTGTGGTTGCGGGGGGAACCTAAAATTCGCCTTTCGTAGGCCTCATGTCCCACACATGGGCCGACCAAGGGTAACCTTCAGCGATCGTGCGGGTATGTCCCACAATGCGTAGAACGAATGAGGGGCCATGAAAGGTCGCGTGCTGGTCGTCGACGACGACGCCGCTCTCGCCGAGATGCTCGGCATCGTGTTGCGCGGAGAAGGCTTCGAGCCGTCCTTCGTCTCCGACGGCGACAAGGCCCTCGACGCGTTCCGGGATACACGCCCGGACCTTGTCCTGCTCGACCTGATGCTGCCGGGCGCCGACGGCATCGACGTGGCGCGCAGGATCAGGGCGGAGTCGGGGGTGCCGATCGTGATGCTCACCGCCAAGAGCGACACGATCGACGTGGTGCTCGGGCTGGAGTCCGGCGCCGACGACTACATCGTCAAGCCGTTCAAGCCCAAGGAGCTCGTGGCGCGGGTGCGGGCGCGGCTGCGCCGCACCGACGAGCCGACGCCTGAGATCCTGCAGATCGGCGACATCACCATCGACGTGGCCGGCCACTCGGTCAAGCGCGGCGAGGAGACGATCAACCTCACGCCGCTGGAGTTCGACCTGCTCGTCGCCCTGGCCCGCAAGCCGCGCCAGGTCTTCACCCGCGAGGTCCTGCTGGAGCAGGTCTGGGGCTACCGGCACGCCGCCGACACCCGCCTGGTGAACGTGCACGTGCAGCGACTCCGCGCCAAGATCGAGAAGGACCCCGAGCACCCCGAGATCGTCGTGACGGTCCGCGGTGTGGGCTACAAAGCCGGCCCCGCCTAGCCTTCGCCCCGCCCCGCCATGCCCCCGACCAAGAAGCCCCGCCGCCGGACGATCCGCCAGATTCTCGGCGGCGTCCGCCGGAGGGTGCGCCGTGCGGCGGGCCGGGTGCGCAGCGTGTGGCGGCGCTCGCTGCAGCTCCAGGTGGTCACCAGCACGCTGGTGATCTCCGTGACCGTCGTGGTCGTCCTCGGCACGTTCCTGTCCGACGAGATCAACAGGTCCGTGGTCGAGAGCAGCCAGCAGTCGTCGCTCAACGAGGCGTACGCCGACCGGCTGCAGATCGCCGACGCGCTGATCCCGCCCTCCGACGACGGCGCCAAGGCCCCCGACACCGACCAGAAGGTCAACCCGCTCGACGAGGTCATGGACACCGTCACCGGGTCGGGCGAGGACGGCTCCAAGAAGCGCTACGACGTGCTCATACTCAACGAGGCCACGCCCGGCATGTCGCGGGCCTCGGGCCGGGTCGTGCAGGCCGACGTGCCCGCCTCGCTCCGGCAGCACCTGCAGAAGTACATGAACCGGGCCGAGTACGGCAAGACCGAGGCCCAGATCCAGTCGATCAGGTTCGCCGGGCAGAGCCAGGCCACGCTGACGTACGTGGTCGGCGGCGTCGTGCACGAGCCCCTGACCGGCGAGGACTACCAGGTCTACCACTTCTTCCCGTTCAGCGAGGAAGAGGAGCTGCTGTCCAACGTCCGGCTGGCCATCGTCGTGGTGGGGCTCGGGCTCGTCCTGCTGCTGGCCGCCATCGCGTACCTGGTCGCCCGGCAGGTCGTCACGCCCGTGCGGCTGGCCCGCCAGGCCGCCGAGCGCCTGGCCGCCGGCAAGCTGGACGAACGCCTCAAGGTGCGCGGCGAGGACGACCTCGCCCGCCTGGCGAACTCGTTCAACGAGATGGCCGCCAACCTGGCGCTCAAGATCCACCAGCTTGAGGAGCTGTCGCAGGTCCAGCGCCAGTTCGTCTCCGACGTCTCCCACGAGCTGCGCACGCCGCTGACCACCGTCCGCATGGCGGCCGACCTGCTGTACGACGCCCGCGAGGACTTCGACCCCATGGCCGCCCGCTCGGCCGAGCTGATGCAGGCCCAGCTCGAACGGTTCGAGTCGATGCTGGCCGACCTGCTGGAGATCAGCCGCTACGACGCCGGCGCCGCCACGCTCGACGTCGACTCCGTGGACATGCGCGACGTCGTCCACCGGGCCATCGCCGACTCCGAGGCGCTGGCCGAGCGCCACTCCACCCGCTTCGACATCCGCCTGCCGCACGAGCCGTGCATGGTCGAGGTCGACAACCGCCGCGTCGAGCGCATCCTGCGCAACCTGCTGTTCAACGCCATCGAGCACGGCGAGGGCAGGGAGATCGTGGTGACCGTGGGAGCCGACCGGGACGCCGTCGCCGTCGCCGTGCGCGACCACGGGATCGGGCTCAAGCCGGGCGAGGAGACGATGGTGTTCGACCGGTTCTGGCGGGCCGACCCGTCCAGGGCCAGGACCATCGGCGGCACCGGGCTCGGTCTGGCCATCTCCCGCGAGGACGCCACGCTCCACGGGGGCTGGCTGCAGGCGTGGGGGCAGCCGGGCGAGGGCTCGCAGTTCCGCCTCACGCTGCCCAGGCTGGCCGGGGCCGACCTGAAGGGCTCGCCGCTGTCGCTGGTGCCGCCCGAGATCGAGATGCGGCGCACGTGGCGCAGCCATATGACGCCGGTGCTGCTCCCGGCCTCGGGGGACGGAGGCGGCCATGAGGAGGACTAGACGGGTCGGGGCCGCGGTCGCCCTGGCCGCGGCCGTGGCCTGCGCGGGCTCGGGGTGCACGGTGATCCCGGTGAGCGGGCCGTACACGGTGAGCGACACCGGGGGCGGCGATCCGCTGAACAAGCCGTTCCAGCGCATGATCGCCATCCCGCCGCGCGACGACTGGGACCCCGAGCTGCTCATCAAGGGGCTCCAGGCGGCCATGGCGGCCTACCCCGACGACCCCACCGTGCTGGCCAGGTACCTGACGCCCAAGGCCCAGGCCAAGTGGAAGGCGTCCGGGCCGGTGACGGTGATCGAGGACGCGTACCAGGTGGAGTACCCGGGGGAGGGCGACGAGGCGGAGACGTACGGGCTCAAGGGCAAGCAGGTCGCCCGCATCGACCCCGACGACGCGTACGTGCCGCTGTCGGGGAACGCGCCCGAGCGGCTGTTCGTGCTGAAGAAGGACGCCCGGGGCGTCTATCGGGTCGACGACCTGCCGGACGGGCTGCTGCTCACCAAGTCCGACGTGGCGCGGGCGTACCGGCTGACCAACCTGTACTACCTCAACAGCGCCCGCGAGCGCCTGGTCGTCGACCGGGTGTGCCTGCGGCTCAAGCCGACCGAGACCTTCGCCCAGACCATCGTCAAGCGGCTGCTCAAGGGGCCGAGCAGCGCGCTGCGCGGCGCCGTGGGCACCGTGTTCCCCGAGGGCACGCGGGTCGAGTCGGTCGGCACCGGCGAAGACCGCGTCCTGGTCAACTTCTCCGGCCCGCTCCTGCCGCTCGACCTGGGCGAGAAGGCCGCCCTGGTGGCGCAGCTCAAGTACAGCCTGACCAACAACAAGGTCGCCAACAGCCGCACCATCGAGGTGCAGGTGGACGGTGAGCAGTACTGGACCGAGCCGCCCAACCTGGAGGCCCACTGGCTGGACAACGGCGGCGGCACGCCGTACTACACCAGCAAGGGCTCCGTGCACGTCATGAGCAACGAGGGGCCGGGCGTCGCCGTGTCCGGGCCGGCGGGGCAGGGGAACACCGACTTCAAGGCGTTCGCGCTGTCCACGCAGCAGACCGGCGCGATCGTCGCGGCGCGCACCTCCACCGGCATCTCCATCGCCGGGCTCACCCCCGAGGGCCGCTGGCAGCAGGTCATCGAGGGCACCGACCTCACCGACCCCACCTGGCGCCGCGACGGCTCCCTGTGGACCTTCGACCAGCACAACAAGGTGGTCCTGCGGTACGACCCCAACGGCGGGCGCGGCCCCGAGCGCGTCTCGGCCCCCGGGCTCGACGGCCTCGACGTCACCGCGTTCCGGATCGCCAGGGACGGCGTGCGGGTGGCCCTGCGCACCGGCAAGAACACCGTTCAGCTCGGGGCCCTGAGCGAGGGGCTCAACGGGCCCATGCTCGGCAACCTCCAGACGCTGACCTCGACGGAGGTCGAGTACAAGATCGAGGACATCGCCTGGGAGGACGACGAGCACCTGCTGGTCCTCATCCAGAGCAAGGCCGGGCAGATCCTGAACGAGATCGACATCGGCGACGGCGAGACCATCGGGATCCCGCTGAAGGACCGGCTGGCGCGGGTGACGGCGCTGAGCGGGCGGGTGCTCGCGGAGGCGAACACCGACAAGGGCCCCAAGATCATCGAGCTCAACCAGGACCGGCAGGGCTGGACCAGCAAGATCGAACCCAACGCCAAGAACCCGTTCTTCCCCCTGGGCTGAGAACACCTCCTCCCTTCCGCTGAGCTGGGGCGCGTGCCGGGACCCGCGGAACTGTCGGTGGTGCCGGGCATGCTGGGCGGCGTGTTGGCGGGGGTGCTTGATGTGTTCCTGCCGCAGTCCTGTGTGGGCTGCGGCGGTGTCGGGGCGCGGTGCTGCGCCGGGTGCGCGGCCGGGATGGCGGCCGCCCCCGCCAGGCGCGGGCCGCAACCGAGCCCACCCGGCCTGCCCGAGTGCTGGTCGGCCGCTCCGTACGAGGGCGCGGCCCGCGCGGCGATCCTGGCGTACAAGGAGCGGGGTGCGGTGGGGCTGGCCGGCGTGCTGGCGCAGGTGCTGGCGTTCACCGTGCTCACGGCGCTGGGCGCGGCGGCCGGGGCCGGGGCCGGGTGGGCGCGGGGGCCGTTCGCCGTCGTGCCGGTGCCGAGTGCGAAGAGGGCGCTGCGGGCCCGGGGGCACGATCCCATGGGCCGGGTTGCGGTGCTCGTCGCCCGTCACCTGGTCGCGTGCGGCGTGCGGGCCGAGCCGTGGGCGGCGCTGCGGCAGGTTCGGCGGGTGTCCGACCAGGCGGGCCTGAGCTCCACGCAGCGCGCCGCGAACCTCGCCGGGTCCCTCCGTGTGGCCGGGCGCGTGAAAGGCCCTCCAGCGCCGTCTGCGCTGCTGCTGGACGACGTCCTGACCACCGGCGCCTCGCTCACCGAAGCCGCGCGAGCACTGCGCGCCGCCGGCCTCCGGGTGCCGATGGCGGCCACCGTCGCCGCGACACGCCGAAGATCTTGAAATGCTCGGCATCACTGTCGGTAAAGAAAGATCCAATTCTTGGGGACGTCTTGAAGGGGGGATGTCTCTTCCCGGGAAGAAGAGGCAGCACTGCTCAGGCGGCCGGAAGGCGCGTGGCCGCAGGGGTTGGCGTGCGGTGGCACCGGGGTCATTCGGGCGTCCGGAACCTCGGGAAAATCACGGAAAGTGATCCTTTGGTAGAGGCTCAGGCTGACATTCGCCCAGGATGCGGATAGCGTTCTGACATGGCACCCGTCCGGGTCCGTGGTTGCGCAGAGTCGGTGTCCCCGGCTCTGCTAGCCGAGGCCAGCCGCAGGCAAAACGGTCCACGTAAGGCGACTCTTTGTCGACCGATCACGGTGCGGCTTAGGGGTAAGTCCTGCCTTCCCGAGGGTCCAGATGTCCCTCGCCAGAAGAGAAGGGCAGTAGTGGCAACAGAGCTGCGAAATCCTCAGCAGGCGAATGTGGGGTCGAAGACCAGGTCGGCCGGACGGGTGCCACCCGAGAACCCGGTGACGTCGTGGCGGAAGAGGGTAGCGGTGACAGAGAGGCGGACAGGAAACCCCGTCCGGTACGCACATCGTCGGGCGCTCTTGCTCAGTCGTTAGACGAAGGGGGGCTGTTGCATGGACATCATCGTCAAGGGTCGGCACACAGGAGTGAGTGACCGGTTCCGAGACCAGGTGACGACCAAGCTGGCCAGGATCGAACGTCTGGACAACAAACTCATCCGAGTCGATGTGGAGGTGTCCAAAGAACGCAACCCTCGCCTCGCCGACCAGCGCGAGCGCGTCGAACTCACCATCCATTCGAAAGGCCCGGCCATCCGCGCCGAAGCCTCGGCCGACGACCGGTTCGTAGCCCTCGACATAGCCCTCGACAAGCTGGAAGGCCGTCTGCGCAGGCTGGCCGACCGGCGCAAGGTCCATCACGGTAACCACTGCCCGCCCTCGGTGGCGGAGCTCACCGCGACGCTCCCTGACGTCGCCGGCCCGCCGCTCCGGGGAACCAAGTCCGTCCCCGAGCCGGCCGAGTCCTACGAGGACCTGCCGGTGCAGGAGGAGAAGCTCGACGACGACATCGTCCCGATCGAGATGGACGGCGACGGTCCGCTCGTCGTGCGGGAGAAGTTCCACAGAGCGGAACCCATGACCATCGACCAGGCCATGCTCGAGATGGAACTGGTCGGGCACGACTTCTACCTGTTCCGTGACAAGGAGAGCGGCCTGCCGAGCGTGGTCTACAACCGGCGCGGGTACAACTACGGCGTGTTGCGGCTCATAGAGCCCTGATCGCACACCGGAAGATCTTCTCGACCACCCGAGGACCGTGCCATACGTGCCATCATGGCGGTCCGACGGCTCTGGCCCCCCGACGAGGAGGAGACGTGAGCGAGCTCAGTCAGGTTCAGATGAGCGAGCGAAGCGAGGGTACTGACGGGACAACCGCCACGCGGACCGCCGCTACGGCCCCGACCGGGCGTGACAGTGGAGCGGCCGTCCGATGAGCAGGTTCCCCGTGAGCAAGGCAGGCGCAAGACGGACCGAGGAGGGCTCGTGACCGAGTCCGGCGAGGTCCGCACGGCAGACAGCGAGCCGATCCGCGTGCTGATCGTTGACGATCACGAGCTGATCCGGCGAAGCCTGGCGTTGACGCTGGCCGCGGAGCCCGACATCGAGGTGGTCGGTGAGGCGAGCGACGGGCAGGAGGCGGTCGAACTGGCCGATCGCCTCATGCCCGACGTCGCGCTGATGGACGTGCGCATGCCCCGGCAGGACGGGATCGAGGCGACCAAGAGCATCAGGGCGTCCGTCCCGAGCACCCGCATCATCATGCTGACGGTGAGCGACGAGGAGGAGGACCTCTTCGAGGCCATCAAGGCCGGCGCCACCGGTTACCTGCTGAAGGACGTGCAGATCAACGACGTGCCCGCCGCGGTGCGCGGCGTGCACGAGGGCCAGTCCTTAATCAACCCGGCGATGGCTGCCAAGCTCATCAGCGAGTTCGCGAACATGAGCCGCAAGGAGGCCGAACGCCCGCCGCAGCTGCCCGTGCCCCGGCTGACCGACCGCGAGATGGAGGTCCTGCGCCTGGTCGCCAAGGGCATGAACAACCGTGAGATCGCCAAGCAGCTGTTCATCTCCGAGAACACGGTGAAGAACCACGTCCGCAACATCCTCGACAAGCTCCAGCTGCACTCGCGGATGGAAGCGGTGGTCTACGCGGTACGCGAACGCATGCTGGAGATCACCTGACCCCGGCACGAGCCCCAGCGGAGGCCGCTGCCGGCCGCGCCCCCGATCACGTGGTGCGGGCCCGTGGAGGCCGCGCGATCACGTGACTGTATTGCGGGCTCGTGCGGAGGCCCCGCGATCACGTGACTGTGGCGCGGGCCCGCGCAGAGCATGCCGGGCGCGCCGCCGAGCCCGCCCTTCGGGGACGGTGACCCGGCGCGATCGCCACCCCGCGTCACCTGTTCCCCTTCTCCGGCCGTGGCGGGCGCGGCCGTAGGCGCCGGCCCGCCGCCCACCCCCGCTGATCGTCTACGGCCGGGGCGCGGTCAGGAGATGGGCGAGCTCCGGAGGGTCGGTGCGTTCGACGCGCACGGCGTCGCAGCCCACCCACTCGGCGGCCGACCACAGGGCGTCGCGCAGGGCGTCGGCCCACTTGGCGGGGGACAGGCCGGGCTCCAGGTGGACCTGACGGGCGACCAGGGTGGTGCCCTCGCGAGCCGGGTCGACCCGGCCGATCAGACGTCCCCCGGCCAGCACCGGCATCGTGAAGTAGCCGTGGACGCGCTTCTCCTTGGGCACGTAGAGCTCAAGCTGGTACTTGAAGCCGAAGACGCGCTCGGTGCGGCCGCGGTGCCAGATCAGGGAATCGAACGGCGACAGCAGCGTCGTGCGGTGGCGGCCGCGCGGCTCGGACTCCAGCGCCTGCGGGTCGGCCCACGCGTCGGCGTAACCCCTCTTGGCCGGCCAGCCCGCCACCTTGACCGGCACCAGCCCGGCGGCGCCGCTGAGCAGGGCCTGGTCGAGCATCGCCGCGTACTTGCCCTTGAGCCGCAGGAAGTCGAGCAGGTCGGTACGGTTGGCCACCCCGAGCGACCGGCCCGCGATGGCGGCCAGCAGGACGACGCACTCCTCGTCGGACAGGTCGTCGGCCAGCAGGTCGGCGGGCACGACGCGCTCGGTCAGGTCGTAGACGCGGCGCCAGCCGACGCGGCGCACGCAGGTGATCTCACCGATGTCGAGCAGCCACTCCAGCCCGATCTTGGAGTCGGACCAGTCCCACCACGGGCCGCCGTTCTTGGCGCCGCCGACGTCGGACGTCGTGAGCGGGCCCGAGTCGCGCACCTGCTGCAGCAGCTTGTCGACGCTGTCGGGCACCTCGTGCCAGCGGTAGCGCCGGTCGCGGTAGGCGCGGCGCCGGAAGGCGTAGAGCGGCCAGTGCTCGATGGGCAGGATGCAGGCGGCGTGACACCAGTATTCGAAGCTCTGGGCGGGATCATGCCAGTAGGCGCGCTCGACCGTGGGCCTGCCCACCGCGCCGAGGCGCGCGTAGGCGACCAGCTCGTGGGAGCGGGCCAGGACGGAGATCGTGTCGAGCTGTACGGCGCCGAGCCGGCGAAGCATGCCGCGCACCCCGGCCTTGCGCGCGTCGGCGCCGATGAGCCCCTGGGCACGCAGGATGACCCGGCGCGCCTCGTCGGCGGTCAGGTCGGTCACGTTCGTCATGCGGCGAACCCCGGACGGCTTTGGGGGACGGTAGAGCTATCCATGGGAGGAATTTAGCGGCGCCCACCGACAGAATCGGCCCGCCCCCGGCACACCCCGGACGCGGAACGGGCCCCGAGCGACACGCTGAGCGCGGCGTCAGGAACAGGCCGGGGCGGAGCGAGGGCCAGGCGTACGGAAGCAGGCCAGGTCGGGCGAGGGGAAGGGGTAGGTGGGCAAGCCGGGCTGAGCGAGGGCCGGGGCAGGCCGGCAGGCTGGGCAGGGGTAGGCGGGGTGGAGAGGGGGCGACACGCCGATGTACTGGGGTTGGGGAATTGGATGCCGAGAACAAAGAGTCAGGAGCGGGCCGGGCATGGGAACGGCGGGCGCCCGGTTCGCCGGGGCCCGCCGTGTGCCGGGTGGGTCAGCGGTGGTCTTCGGCGCGCATGCCGACGCGGGGCGCGTCGATCACCACGTCCGTGAAGATGTCGAAGACGAGGGCGAGGATGCCGCCGACGACGAACACGCCGGCGCCGACCCAGACCAGCGTCCAGTTGTCGGCCGTCAGCCCGAAGCCGGCCACGATGGTGCCCACCACCATGACAGTCACGGCCAGCCACGAGGAGGCGCGCCCGCCGTGGTTACCGAGATTCTCCGTGTGCTCGGACTTCTTCCCCTCAACCATGACTAAATCCTTCCTTTGCCGGATATCCCGCTATTGGTGCGAACCGGCGCTCAACCGGCATACCCTCTGCCTTGGCCCCATTCTCCCAGACGTGTCCGGCGCCCTCGTCGTCACGGTGGCTGTGTCTGGTTGCGGAACCGCCTACGATGGCAACCGGGGAAGTTTGTCTCGGCCTCTCCTCCTGGCGGCGCCGCCGGGGTAGACCTGCGAGGAGCTTTACATAAAGTGGCAGCCATTCTCGACAAGATCCTACGTGCCGGCGAAGGCAAGACTCTGCGCAAGCTCAAGCGGATCGCCGATCAGGTCAACTCCATCGAGGACGACTTCACGAGCCTGTCCGACGCGGAGTTGCGCGCGCTGACCGACGAGTTCAAGCAGCGTTACGCCGACGGCGAGAGCCTCGACGATCTGCTTCCCGAGGCGTTCGCGACCGTGCGCGAGGCGGCCCGCCGCGTGCTCGGCCAGCGGCACTTCGACGTGCAGATCATGGGCGGGGCCAACCTGCACATGGGCAACATCTCCGAAATGAAGACGGGTGAGGGCAAGACCCTGACCTGTACGCTGCCGGCTTACCTCAACGCGCTGGCGGGCAACGGCGTCCACGTCATCACCGTCAACGACTACCTGGTCAAGGTCGGCGCCGAGAACATGGGCCGCGTCTACCGGTTCCTGGGCATGGAAGTCGGCATGATCCTCTCCGGCCAGGCGCCGGACGAGCGGCGCAAGCAGTACGAAGCGGACATCACGTACGGCACCAACAACGAGTTCGGCTTCGACTACCTCCGCGACAACATGGCGTGGTCGCTGGAGGAGTGCGTCCAGCGCGGCCACCACTACGCCATCGTCGACGAGGTCGACTCGATCCTCATCGACGAGGCCCGCACGCCGCTGATCATCTCCGGTCCCGGCGAGCAGTCGGGCAAGTGGTACAGCGAGTTCGCCAAGATCGTTCCCAGGCTGCGCAAGGGCGTCGAGGCGAAGAACCCGGGCGAGGAGAGCACCGGCGACTACATCGTCGACGAGAAGAAGCGCACGGTCGGCGTCCTGGAGGCCGGCGTCGAGAAGGTCGAGGACTGGCTCGGCATCGACAACCTCTACAAGCCCGAGCACACCCACCTGGTCGGCTTCCTGAACAACGCGCTCAAGGCGAAAGAGCTGTTCAAGAAGGACAAGGACTACATCGTCGCCGACGGCGAGGTGCTCATCGTCGACGAGTTCACCGGCCGCGTGCTGCACGGCCGGCGCTACAACGAGGGCATGCACCAGGCCATCGAGGCCAAGGAAGGCGTGAAGATCAAGGACGAGAACCAGACTCTCGCCACGGTCACCCTCCAGAACTACTTCCGCCTCTACGCCAAGCTGTCCGGCATGACCGGTACGGCGGTCACCGAGGCCAACGAGTTCCACCAGACGTACAAGCTCGGCGTGGTCCCGATCCCGACCAACCGGCCGATGGTCCGCAAGGACCAGCCCGACGTGGTCTACAAGACCGAGGACGCCAAGTTCAACGCGGTGGTCGAGGACATCAAGGAGCGCCACGACGCCGGGCAGCCGGTCCTCGTCGGCACGACCTCGGTGGAGAAGTCCGAGCGGCTGTCCAAGGCGCTCAAGCGCCGCGGCGTGGTGCACGAGGTGCTCAACGCGAAGAACCACGCGCGTGAGGCCGCGATCGTCGCCGAGGCGGGCCGCAAGGGCGCCGTCACCGTCGCCACGAACATGGCCGGTCGAGGCACCGACATCATGCTCGGCGGCAACTCCGAGTTCCGCGCCGACCTCGAGCTGCGCCAGCGCGGCCTCGACCCGGTCGAGACGCCGGAGGAGTACGAGAAGGCCTACCCCGAGGCGCTGGAGAAGGCCAGGGCGGCCGTCAAGGCCGAGCACGACGAGGTCACCCAGCTCGGCGGCCTCTACGTGCTGGGCACCGAGCGCCACGAGTCGCGCCGCATCGACAACCAGCTCCGCGGCCGTTCCGGCCGTCAGGGCGACCCCGGTGAGTCGCGCTTCTACCTCTCGCTCGGCGACGACCTCATGCGCCTGTTCAACGCGGCCAGGGTCGAGATGATCATGAACAGGCTGAGCATCCCCGACGACCAGCCGATCGAGTCGGGCATCGTCTCCAAGGCCATCGCCTCCGCCCAGCACCAGGTCGAGCAGCAGAACTTCGAGATCCGCAAGGAAGTTCTGAAGTACGACGAGGTCATGAACCGGCAGCGCAAGGTGATCTACTCCGAGCGCCGCCGCGTGCTGGAGGGCGCCGACCTGCACGAGCAGGTGCGCGGCTTCGTCGGCGACGTGATCGACGGCTACGTCGCGGGCGCCACCTCCGAGGGCTTCGCCGAGGAGTGGGACCTCGACAGGCTGTGGAAGGCGTTCGGCGATCTCTACCCGGTCACGGTCACGATCGACAACCTCGTCGAGGAGGCCGGCAGCCGCGAGGAGCTGACCGCCGAGTTCATCTCCGAGAAGATCAAGGCCGACGCCCTGGAGGCGTACGCCAGGCGCGAGGAGCAGCTCGGGGCGGAGGCCACGCGCAACTTCGAGCGCCAGGTCATCCTGTCGGTGCTCGACCGCAAGTGGCGCGAGCACCTCTACGAGATGGACTACCTGCGCGAGGGCATCGGCATGCGGGCCTACGCGCAGAAGGACCCGCAGATCGAGTACCAGCGCGAGGGCTTCGAGATGTTCTCCGCGATGCTGGAGGGCATCAAGGAGGACTCCGTCGGCTTCCTGTTCAACCTCGAGGTCGAGGTGCAGGAGAACCCGATCGTCGAGGAGGAGGACGCCGCGGTCACCGAGACGCGGTCGATCATCTCCACCGCCCTGCGCGCGCCGCAGCGCCCGACCGAGCTCGAGTACTCCGCCCCCGGCGAGCAGGGCGACGTCGAGCACACCCGGGTGCGCACCACGTCGGCCGAGCGGGCCGCGTACGGGAACGTCGAGCGCAACGCGCCCTGCCCCTGCGGGTCGGGCAAGAAGTACAAGCGTTGCCACGGCGACCCGAAGAACGCCGTCTGACACGCTGAGGCGAGCCTGAGCGGGCCCCCGTCTCCCTGCGCGAGCAGGGGGCGGGGGCTTCGTCGTTTCGCGCCGGGCTGACTAGGGAGCCGGCGGGGCGGGGGGTTCGTGGCCGGGGGTGGGGATGTTCAGGCGGCGGATCAGGAACGCGAAGATCAGATAATAGAGAACGAAATACAGCAGCCCGAAGCCGATGATCAGCCCGAGCCGGTGGGTGTTCGATTTGCTGGCGTTCAGCAGCATGTCTATGGCCCCGCCGGAGAAGGTGAAGCCGAGCCGCGCGCCCAATTCCGCCATCAGGGCCATCGACAGCCCGGTCAGCAGGGCGTGCACCACGAAAAGCACCGGCGCCACGAAAATGAAGGCGAATTCCAGTGGCTCGGTTATGCCGGTGATGAATGCCGTCAGCCCCGCTGACAACATGATGCCGCCCACGGACTTGCGGCGTTCCGGCGGAGCCGCCCGCCACATGGCGATGGCGGCCCCGAGCAGCCCGAACATCATGACGGGGAAGAAGCCGGTCATGAAGATGCCGGCGCCCTGCTCGCCGGCGAAGTAGCAGTTCAGGTCGCCGGCGGCGTTCCGGGTGGCGCCGTTCACGCCGGCGTGGCACTCGGGCAGGGTGAACCAGACGATGGTGTTGAGGAAGTGGTGCAGGCCGACGGGGATCAGCAGGCGGTTGGCCACGCCGTAGATGCCGGTGCCCGCGGTGCCGTGGGCCGAGAGCCAGTCGCCCACGCTGGACAGCCAGTCGCCCACCGGACGCCAGACCAGCCCGAACACGACGCCGAGCACCAGGGCGGCGACGGCGGTGATGATCGGGACCGAGCGGCGGCCGCCGAAGAAGGCCAGCCACGGGGGCGGTTTCAGCCGGTAGAAGCGCTGCCAGAGCAGCGCCGCGGTGATGCCGATGACGATGCCGCCGAGCACGCCGGTGGGGTTCTGGGCGCCGAGGTTGAGCATCGGCCCCTGAGGGGTGGTGACGACGACCTTGTGGTAGACCGCGCCGTGGCCCGCGTCGTAGAAGAGCGTGCGGCTGACGCGGTCGAACACCAGGTAGCCGACCAGGGCGGCGAGGGCGGTGGAGCCGTCCGACTTGCGCGCGAAGCCGATCGCGACGCCGATCGCGAACAGGACGGGCAGGTTGTCGAACAGGGCGCCGCCGGCCGCGGCCAGGACGTTGGCGACGGGCAGCATCCAGGGCAGGAGGCCGCCGAGGCCGTCCTTGCCGAGCAGGTCGTCCTGGCCGAAGCGGAAGAGCAGGCCGGCGGCGGGCAGCACGGCGATGGGCATCATGAGCGAGCGGCCGATACGCTGCAGCACCGCGAACGTCGCCGACCAGGGCGACGCGCCCATGGTCCTCACCCCCGCTCGGTGGTCCGTCAGCGGGGGAATGCCAGGTTCCTACCACGGCGGGCGTGGCGGAAAACGGGCGCTAGGTCTCGCCGGAGTCGAGGTCGGGCTCGGGTTCCCGGCCCGGCGTCATGATGTCGAACCTGCGGATGAGGAAGGTGAACACGACGTAGTACACGACGCCGTAGATCACGCCGAGCAGCAGGATGCCGGGCAGGTTCTGGGTGTTGGACTTGCTGACGTTCAGCAGCATGTCGAGCAGGCCCGCGGAGAAGCCGAAGCCGAGCTGCCCGCCGATGAGCGTGGTGAGCGCCATCGCCAGGCCGGTCAGGACGGCGTGCGCGACCAGCAGCGCGGGCGCGACGAAGATGAACGCGAACTCGATCGGCTCGGTGATGCCGGTGACGAACGAGGCCAGCCCGGCCGAGAGCATGATGCCGCCCACCGTGGCCCGGCGGTGCGGCGGCGCGGCCCGCCACATGGCCAGGGCGGCGGCGGGCAGGGCGAACATCATGACGGGGAAGAAGCCGGCCATGAACTGTCCGGAGTGCGGGGCACCGCCGAAGTAGCAGTTCCAGTCGCCGCCCAGCACGTGACCGCCCACCTCGCACTGCGGCACGACGTACCAGACGACCGAGTTCACGAAGTGGTGCAGGCCGAGCGGGATGAGCAGGCGGTTGATCAGGCCGTAGATGCCGGTGCCGATCGGGCCGATGGCGGCCAGCGCCTCGCCGGCGTGCCGGATCCACTCGCCGAGGACCGGCCAGAGCCAGCCGAACAGCACGCCGAGGAGCAGCGCGACGATGGAGGTGATGATCGGCACGAACCGGCGTCCGCCGAAGAAGGCCAGCCACGGCGGCAGCTTGATGCGGTGGAAGCGCTGCCACAGCAGCGCGGTGACCAGGCCCATCACGATGCCGCCGAGCACCTTGGTGGGGTTCTGCATGCCGTAGTTGATGACCTCTTTGATGCCCTGGTCCTGGACCTGGCGGATGGCCACGGTGTCGCGGATGTCGGAGCCGAAGAACATCACCTTGGACACCCGGTCGAACACCAGGTAGCCGACGACGGCGGCGAGCGCCGTGGTGCCGTCGGCCTTGCGGGCGAAGCCGATGGCCACGCCCACCGCGAACAGCAGCGGCAGGTTCTGGAACAGCGCGTCCCCGGCCGCGGCCAGCACCTCGGCGACCTGGCTCATCCACGCGAACCCGGGCACGTCGGCCAGGCCGCCGGGGGCCGGGCCGTTGGAGCCCAGCATGTCGGGCTGCCCGAACCGGAAGAGCAGCGCGGCCGCGGGCAGGGCCGCGATGGGCAGCATCAGCGAGCGGCCCAGCCGCTGGAGCACGTTCATCACGCGTGCGAACGGCGAAGGCCGGGCGGCGGCGGTGGTCTCGTTCACCGGGCGTTCCTCCGGGGGGTGGGAGTCAGGCGTCCGCCGGGCAGGCCGTCCGGGCCCGGCGGAGTGGCCTTAGCCCCGTCTAACGGGCATTTCGAGGATGGTCCGCAGCTGATAGCGGTCAGCGCGGTAGGTGGACACGCCGAGCTCCGCGCAGACGCCGCCGGAGAAGGACCTGCGCTGGAGCAGCAGCACGGCGCCGCCGCGCGGCAGCTTCAGCAGGTCGGCGTCGCTCGGGTCGGCGATGCCGCCGTCGATGGTGAGCTCGCCGGCGTCCATGACCAGCCCGTAGCGGCTCTCCAGCAGCTCGTACAGCGATTTGTCCGACAGGTCGTAATCGGCCAGGTCGGGAGCGAGCTTGACCGGGATGTGTGCCCGTTCGATGGACAGCGGCTCGCCGTCGGCCGTGCGCAGGCGTTCGATGAAGTGCACTTCCTCACCCGGCTGGATCCCCAGCTCCTTGGCCAGGTGAGCGCTGGCCCGCACGATGCGGCGGTCGAGGTCGCGCGAACCCGGGATCATCCCGCGCGCCCTCATGTCGTCGGTGAAGGACGTGAGCTGCAGCGCCAGCTCGATCTTGGGCCTGGCCACGAACGTGCCCTTGCCCGGCACGCGGTGCAGGCGGCCCTCGGAGACCAGGTGGTCGACGGCCTGCCGTACGGTCATCCTGGACAGACCGAACCGCTGGCAGAGCTCCCGCTCGGACGGGATGGCCGCGCCGATGCTGAGCTCGTTGCTGTCAATGAGGTCCAGCAGGATCTCGCGAAGCTGGAAGTACTTGGGCACCGGGCTATCCGGATCGATGTGCGCCACGGATCCTCCCCTCGATCGGCAAAGAAGAAATCTGGATCTGGTGGTGCGGCAGTCTATGGGCAGATTTCTTGTTTGGTGGCCATGGGCTATGGTTCGTACTGGTCTAGTCCGGACTAGACCACATGTCGCGAAAGACGGTCAAGTCCGACACCGTATGAATCGAGGGATGAGCTCAGGATGACCACCAAGATGCGCAGTGAGATCGCCGAGCAGCCGGAAGCGCTGCGGGCCACGCTCGACGCCCTGCTCCCCAGGGTGGGCGAGGTGAAGGCGGTGGGCGAGCAGACTCGCCAGCTGCTGTTCATCGCGCGTGGAACCTCCGACAACGCCGCAGTCTACGGCCGCTACCTGGTCGAGTCCCACGCGGGCCGGATGGGCGCGCTGGCCGCGCCGTCCATCGCGACGACCTACCGGCGCAAGCTCGACCTCGACGGCGTGCTGGCCGTCGCGATCTCCCAGTCGGGCCGTACGGAGGAGATCGTCGAGACCCTGGCCTGGGCCAAGGACTGCGGCGCGAAGACGGTCGGCATCACCAACGGCGGCGAGGACAGCCCGCTGGCCCAGGCGGCCGATGTCGCGCTGTGCACGCTGGCCGGCGAGGAGAAGGCCGTCCCGGCGACCAAGACCTACACCACGCAGCTCGCCGCGCTGGCCGTGCTGGCGCTGGGCCTGGGCGCCGACGTGAACGCCGAGGACCTGCGGCGGGTGCCCGACGCGGTCGAGAAGCTGATCGCCGAGCCGGGCGACCTGGACGCGGTCGTCGAGGGGCTGCTGGACAAGCCGGGCGTGGTCGTCTCCGGACGCGGGCTCGCCTTCTCCACGGCCCTGGAGACCGCGCTCAAGCTCAAGGAGGCCTGCTACCTGCACGCCATGGGCCTGTCCTACGCCGACCTGCTGCACGGCCCGATCGCCGTGGTCGACGCCGACACCCCGGCGCTGCTGGTGGCCGCCGAGAACAGCCCCACGCTGTCCGGCACGGTGGCCCTGGCCGAGCGGGTCGTGGCGGCGGGCGCGGCGGCGTACACGATCGGCGGCGGCGACGCGCTCGCGCAGGCCGGCACGGCCGCGCTGAACGGCCCCGACCTGCCCGAATGGGTGGCGCCGATGGGCCTGATCATCCCCGGCCAGCTCCTCACCGAAGCGCTGGCCCGCCGTCTCGGCATCGACCCCGACTCGCCGCGCGGCCTCAACAAGGTCACGCAGACGGACTGAGCGGGGCACCTCGTTTAGCCTGGTCACGGAGTTGGAACGAGGGAGGACCGGATGGCGGCGGATGTGAATGCGATCATCGCCGGTCTCGGCGGTGCCGACAACATCATCGAGATCGAGCCCTGCATCACCCGGTTGCGCACCGAAGTGCACGACGCGTCCAAGGTCGACCAGGCCGCCCTCAAGGCGGCCGGGGCGCACGGCGTGATGGCCGCGGGCAACGTGGTCCAGGTCGTCGTGGGGCCCGAGGCGGACACGATCGCCAGCGACATCGAGGACATCATCGGCTAAGGGCGAGACCATGACGACTGTTCTCGCCCCGGTCGAGGGGGCGGCTGTGGGGTTGGCCGCCGTGCCCGATCCGGTCTTCTCCGCGGGCATGGTGGGACCGGGAACGGCGATCGACCCGCTGCGGGGGCCCGGCAAGGCCGTAGCCCCCATAGCGGGAAAAATTATGAAACTGCATCCGCATGCCTACGTCATCGTGGGGGACGACGGCAGGGGCGTGCTGGTGCACCTGGGCATCGACACGGTCCAGCTGAAGGGGAAGGGGTTCCAGCTGCTGGCGGCCGAGGGCGACCGGGTCAGCGCGGGGCAGCCCGTCGTGGCGTGGGACCCGTCCGTCGTCGAGGCCGGCGGACGGTCCCCGGTCTGCCCCGTCGTGGCCCTGGACGCCCTCTCGGAGTCGGTGACCGGCATCGTCCAGGGGGCGGTGCACGTGGGGGACGAGCTGTTCACATGGATGTAGACACCGTCGGCGCGGTCCCCCAGATCGGCGTACGGCGGCTCATCGGCACGGTCGTACCGGCAGAAGACGTCACAATAGGCGTGCCCCCAGCCATGCCGGCGCCCGGCCCGACCCCGAGCGGCCGGCCGCCATTCACGCAAGGGTCCAGCTGGTCTGGACCGGGTACAGAAGGAGAGGCTCATGGGTGAGCGCAAGGTCACGGTCGCGGCGGAGGTGGGTCTGCACGCCCGTCCCGCGGCGACGTTCGTGAAACGGGCCCAGCTGGCCCCGATGGACATCAGCGTCGCCAAGGCCAGCGGCGGCGGGGCCCCGGTCAACGGCAAGAGCATCCTCGCCATCATGGCGCTCGACGTCCGGCAGGGCGAGACCGTCGTGATCCGGGCGGAGGGCGACGGCTCCGAGGAGATCCTGGACGAACTGGCCACGATCGCCGGAGCGCCATGAACCTGCGGGGGGTTGGGGTCAGCCCGGGAATCGGGCACGGCCCCGCGTACGTTCTGACCGCCTCTGTGCCCGAACCCCCCGAGGGCAGCACCTACACCGGTGAGGCGGAACAGGAGAAGGAGCGGGCCTCGGCCGCGCTCTCACAGGTCGCGGGCGAGCTTGAGGCCCGCGGCAACCAGGCGGGCGGCGAGGCCGAGGAGATCCTCAAGGCCCAGGCGCTGATGGCCGAGGACCCCGGTCTGGTGGTGAAGGTCAGGACCCTCATCGACCGGGGCCTGGCCGCTCCCCGGGCGGTCTTCGAGGCGTTCACGAAGTACCGGGACGTGCTCACCGGGGCCGGCGGCTACCTGGGCGAGCGGGCCGCCGACCTCGACGACATCAGGGACCGGGTGATCGCCCTGCTGACCGGGCACCCGATGCCGGGTCTGCCGGTCGCTCCCGAGGTGCCGTACGTGCTGGTCGCGGCCGATCTGGCGCCCGCCGACACGGCGCTGCTGTCCAGGCGGGACGTGGCCGGGTTCGTCACCGAGCAGGGCGGGCCCACGAGCCACACCGCGATCATGGCACGGGCGATGGGCGTGCCCGCCGTGGTCGCCTGCCCAGGGGCGACCGGCATCCCCGCCGGCGTCCCGGTCCTGGTGGACGGCACGACGGGCGAGGTGAGCCTGGAGCCGTCCGACGACCACGTGGCCGGGGCGCGGGACGCGGCGGCGGCGAAGCAGGCGGCGATCGGCGCGGCCAAGGGGCCGGGCCGGACCGCTGACGGGCACGCGGTGCCGCTGCTGGCCAACGTCGCCGGCCCCGCCGAGCTGGAGGAGGCGCTGGCCGCCGGGGCGGAGGGCGTCGGGCTCTACCGGACCGAGTTCCTCTTCCTCGACAGGGCCGAGGCCCCGGCCGTCGAGGAGCAGCAGCGGGCCTACCGGGCGGCGCTGGAGGCCGTGCCCGGCGCCACCGTGGTCGTGCGCACGCTCGACGCGGGCGCCGACAAGCCGCTGCGGTTCCTGCCCGCCCCCGCCGAGCCGAACCCGGCGCTGGGAGAGCGCGGGCTGCGCCTGTTCAGGCGCTTCCCCGAGGTGATGGACGCGCAGTTGCGCGCGCTGGCGGCGGCGGCCGAGGACGCGCCGGCCGAGCTGCTGGTGATGGCGCCCATGGTGGCCACGGCCGAGGAGGCCAGGTGGTTCGCCGACGCCTGCCGGGCGCGCGGGTTGTCCAAGGTGGGCGTCATGATCGAGATCCCGTCGGCGGCGCTGCGGGCCGGGCAGCTGGCCGGGGTGGTGGACTTCGTCTCGCTCGGCACCAACGACCTGGCCCAGTACGCCTTCGCCGCCGACCGCCAGCTCGGCACGGTGAGCGGGTTCCAGGACCCGTGGCAGCCGGCGCTGCTCGACCTGATCGCCATGTCCTGCGGCCACGGCAAGCCGGTGGGCATCTGCGGTGAGGCGGCCGCCGACCCGGCTCTGGCGTGCGTGCTGGTCGGGCTGGGGGCGACCACGCTGTCGATGGGGGCGGGGGCGCTGGGGGCCGTACGGGCGGCGCTGGCCGCGCACACGCTGGAGCAGTGCCGGCTGGCCGCGCGCAACGCGCGGGCCCAGGTCACGGCGGCGAACGCGCGCGCGGTCGCGCGCACCCACCTGCCGGGGCTCGCGGCGCTGGGGGTGTGAACGGGCCGTTTTCGGGTCGCCGGGCTCGTACGGGCCGCGGCATGGATACCTTGGAAGGCATGTTCAGACGGATCGGCCCCGCAGGGCTCCTGGTGTTGGCGCTGACCGCGTGCGGTGGCGGCGGTGGCGCCCCGGCGAGCGCGGCCCCGGCAGGCGACGGGGCCACCCCCGCCACCCCCGCGGGCAGCACGACACCACAGAGCCCGCCCCAGGCCGCGTCCGACCCGGTGCTGCGGGCCCTGCGGCGGATGACGCTGGAGGAGAAGGTCGGCCAGCTCTTCATGCCCGTCCTGTACGGCACCGCCGCCGACACCGTCTCCGGCGAGAACCAGGCCCGCTACGGCGCCCAGACCCCGGCCAAGGTGATCGCCCGCTACCACCTGGGCGGCGTGATCCTCTTCCCGGCGAACGTCAGGTCCACGGCCCAGGTCGTCCAGCTCACCAACGGCCTGCAGGAGGCGTCCAAGAAGGTCCCGCTGCTGGTCGGCACCGACCAGGAGAACGGCCTGGTCTCCCGCATGTCCGCGCTGATGACCGACTTCCCGGGCGCGGCCGAGATCGGCGCCACGAAGGACCCGGCGATGTCCAGGGCCGTGGCCAGGGCGACCGGCGAGGAGCTGCGGGCGCTCGGGGTCAACCTCGACTTCGCGCCCGTCGCCGACGTCAACGTCAACCCGCGGAACCCGGTCATCGGCCGGCGGGCCTACGGCAACGACCCGTCCGCGGTGGCGAAGATGGTCGCGGCGGCGGTCAAGGGCTTCGGCGACGCCAAGGTGGCGGCCACGGCCAAACACTTCCCCGGCCACGGCGACACCTCCGTCGACAGCCACACCGGCCTGCCGGTGATCAAGCACACCATGGCCCAGTGGGAGAGGATCGACGCGCCGCCGTTCAGGGCCGCCGTCGGCGCCGGGGTCGACGCCGTGATGAGCGCCCACATCGTCTTCCCCAAGCTCGACCCCTCGGGCGACCCGGCGACGTTGTCCAAGCCCATCCTGACCGGCCTGCTGCGGCAGAAGCTCGGCTTCAAGGGCGTGATCTCCACCGACGCGCTCAACATGGAGGGCGTGCGCAAGAAGTACGGCGACGGCGAGGTGGCGGTGCGCGCGGTGCTGGCCGGGGCCGACCTGCTGCTCATGCCGTACGACCTGGGCAAGGCGTACCAGGCGGTGCTGGCGGCGGTGAAGTCGGGGCGCATCTCCGAGGACCGCCTCGACCAGTCGGTCGTCCGGCTGCTCAGGCTCAAGCAGAAGAGGGGCCTGCTGGCCGCGGCGCCCGTCGCGTCGGCGCAGGAGGCGGCCGGCGTGCTGCGCTCGCCCGAGCACCGCAGGCTGGCCGCCAAGGTGCGGGCCGCGGGTTAGGACGGCCATGGCCGAATCGCGTCGGCCGTTCAAGGGGATTTATCCGTAAATAAAGAGCTGGGCCGGGCAAAAGCCGATTCCGTGGGGTTCTATCCTAGAACCGGATTCGAGCGAGGAGGCGGTCGTGGTCGCAGGGGTGCTCATCGACTGGGGTGGCGTGCTCACGACCAGCCTGACCGACTCCATCGCCCGGTGGCTCGCGGCCGACCGGATCGACGCCGAGCACTACCGCTCGGTGATGCGCGAGCTGGTCGACCACGCCTACCGGGGCGGCGAGGGGCAGAACGTCGTGCACGCGCTCGAACGCGGCGAGCTCGACGGCCCGGCCTTCGAGCGCGACCTGGCCGCGCGGCTGCTCACCGTGGACGGCGTGCCGCCGGTGGCCGAGGGGCTGCTGGAGCGCATGTTCGCGGGCTTCGAACGGGTTGACGCCATGTACGACATGCTCCGCGACGTACGGAAAAATGGTGTTAAGACGTGTTTGTTGTCTAACTCCTGGTCGAACACCTACCCCCGCCACGAATGGGACGGCCTCTTCGACGCGGTCGTGATCTCCGGCGAGGTCGGCATGCGCAAGCCCGAGGAACGCATCTTCCGCCACGCCCTCGACCAGGTCGGACTGCCCGGCGAGCAGTGCGTGTTCATCGACGACATCGAGGCCAACATCCTGGCCGCCCGCGCACTCGGCATCACCGGCATCCACCACCGCGACGCCGACACGACCCTCACAGAGTTGGAGACCGTACTCCGGCTCACGCTGCGACGGGCATGATGGTGCCCTTGCGATTTCGGAAAGGTTCGTGATGCGCGTCTATCTGCCGTGCACCCTCCCCGCCCTCGCCCGCGCGGTCGAGGCGGGGGAGCTGGGTCCGGCCCCCCTGACCGGTTACGCGGTGACCCCCGCGCTGACCGAGTGGTACGCCTCGGGCGACACCGAGGAACTGGAGTACGTCGCGCTGACCGAGGCGGCCCGCGCCTCGCTGCGCATGCTGGCCGCCGACCGCGCCGACGGCGTGGCCGCCGCGCACCGGCGGGTGGTGGTCGCCGCCGAGGTGCCCGACGGCTCGGTCTCGGCCGGCGTCGACCTGGAGGAGCGGGCCCGCGTGCGGCTGGCCGCGGTGGTCCCGATGGCGAAGGTGGCCGCGGTGCACGTCGACGACCACGACGCCGTCGGCGACATCGAGGCCGCCGTCGAGGCGCTGCCCGCCGCCGACGACGGCGACGACGACGCCCGCTTCACGGTCGACGGCGCCGAGGCCCACGAGCTCATGTGGTACGCCACCCAGGAGATCCCGGACCTGCTGGGTTCATAGGATCGTCACACCTGTCGAATAAGCTTGCCGGGACATGACAAAACACATCATCTGGGATTGGAACGGGACGCTCTTCCACGACGTCGAGGCCGTCGTCGGTGCCACCAACGCCCTGTTCAAGCCGTACGCGCTGCCTGAGCTGACCGCCGACGGGTTCCGTGCGGTCTACACCCGTCCCATCTGGGTCGCCTACGAGCGGCTGCTCGGCAGGCCGCTGGCCGAGGGGGAGTGGGAGCTGCTGGACGACGGGTTCCACGAGCACTACTTCAGGCTCAGCGCCGCCTGCGGGCTGGCCCCCGACGCCGAGGTGGTGCTCGGCGGCTGGGCCGGCACCCAGTCGCTGTGCTCGATGGCCCCCCACGCCCATCTGGTGCCGATCGTCGAGTCGTTCGGCATCACCCGGCACTTCACCCGGATCGACGGGCTGGTCGGCACCACGGGCGGCGAGAAGGCCGTGCACATGACGGCGCACATCCAGGCCCTCGACCTCGACCCCGGCGAGATCCTGGTGATCGGCGACAGCGTCGACGACGGGCTCGCCGCGCGGCACGTGGGGGCGCGGGCGGTGCTCTACACCGGCGGCATGACCACGCGGGCCGAGCTGGAGGGCACCGGCCTGCCCGTGGTGGACACGCTCGCCCAGGCGCTCCAGTACGCCTGAGGGGACATACCGGATCCGCCGGAGGGCAGCCTCCGGCCGGGCCGGAGCCGTACCCTTGCCGGGAACCCCTCAGGAGGCCGCCATCAACCGCCTTGTGCTCTGGAACGTCGACCTCACCCTGGTCGACGTCGCCATCGTGACCCGGGACGCCTACGCCGAGGCGTTCCGCGCCGTGACCGGCCGGCCGCTGGTCAAGCTCGTGCCGCCGCTCGGCCGTCCCGACTCCGAGATCGTCTTCGAGACGCTGGCCGTCAACGGCATCCCGGCGCAGGACGACCACCTGCCCAGGTTCCTTGCCGCCCTCGCCCTCGCCTTCGCCGACCGGCGCGGCCGGCTGGCCAAGGAGGGCCGGATGATGCCGGGGGCCAAGGACGCGCTGAAGTCGGTGGCCCGGCTCGACGGCGTCGTGCAGTCGGTGCTGACCGGCACGATCAAGGGCAACGCCGTGCACAAGCTCAAGGCGTTCGGGCTGGACAGGTACGTCGACTTCGAGCTCGGCGGCTACGGCGAGGAGGTCTACCCCAAGGCGACGCTGTTGCAGGTCGCGCAGGGAAGGGCCAAGCAGCGGCTGGGCACGCCGTTCACGGCGGCCAACACGGTGGTGATCGGCGACTCCACGCGCGACGTGCAGGCCGCCAGGATCGGCGGGGCCGCCATGATCGGGGTCGCATCCGGGCGGTCGACGGCCGCCGAACTGCGCGAGGCGGGCGCCGACCTGGTGCTGCCCGACCTGTCGGACGCCTCGGAGGTGGTGGCCGCGGTGGCCGGCCTGACCTCCCCGCTGGACCGCAAGGCCGGCTGACCCCCCTCGGTCCCGCCCGGCTGACGCGCGCCTTCGTGCGGCGCGTCAGGGCAGGTGGTCCGGGCAGGGCGTCAGGGCAGGGCGGCGAGGAAGCGGGCGGCGACGGGGGCCGCCACGGCCGAGCCGGCGCCGCCGCCCTCCACGATCACCGCGAACGCCACGTCCCCCTTGTAGCCGATGAACCACGAGTGCGCGGGCGGCTCCTTGCCCGAGCCGTACTCGGCCGTTCCGGTCTTGCCCGCGGTGCCCGCCGGGAAGTGCGCGCCCTTGGCGGTGCCGTCCGTGACGACGGCGGGCATGAGCTTGCGCAGCGCCGACACCACGCCCCGCTCCAGCGGGCGCGGGCGGTCGTCGGGGACCAGCTCCCTGGACACGATCCGCGGCGGGATCCAGGCGCCCGAGGCGATGGCGGCGGCGACGGAGGCCATGTTGAGCGGGCTGGCCAGCACCCGGCCCTGGCCGATGGAGGCCGAGGCGAGGTCGGTGTCGTCCTTGGGGTCGGGGAACTCGGCCCGCACGGCGGGCACGCCCGGCTTGATCGGGGTGCCGAAGCCGAAGCTCCTGGCCACCTCGGCCAGCCTGCCGCCGTTCAGCTCGGCCACGCTCATCTCGCCGAACGTCGTGTTGCACGAGTGCGCGAAGGCGTCCTGGAAGGAGAGCGTGCCGTAGTCCTTGAAGCCGGCGTTGTGGAAGGGGAAGCCGCCGATGTTCTTCTCGGCCGGGCAGGTGACCGTCCTGCCGGGCTCGACCCCGTCCGCGACCAGCGCCGAGGCCGTCACGACCTTGAACGTCGAGCCGGGCGGGTACTTGCCGAGCAGCGCCCGGTTGAAGCCGCCGGGCTTGTTGACCACGGCCAGGATCTCGGCGGTCGAGGCGCGCAGCGCCACCAGCGAGGCCGGCTTGGTGACGCCTTCCAGCGCCGCGGCCCCCGCCGCGTGCACCTTCAGGTCGATCGTGGTGTTGAACGGCTTGGTGCCGCCCGGCTTGGCCAGCGTCTCGACCAGTTCGTCGCCCTTGTAGAGGCCGATGATCGAGTCGCCGCCCAGGTTGAAACGGTCGGGGTAGGTCTGCTTGATGCCCTCGACCAGTTGCTGCACCGATCCGGGGGCGTCCGCGCCGCTGATCTCGGTGCCGTCGGCGGCCAGGACGCTGGTGGACTCGCGCTTCAGGGCGACCAGGCGCAGCGAGAGGTCCTTCTTGAGCTTGGGGTGGATGGCGGCCGGGGTCCAGGCGACCTTCCACGCGCCGTCCCGCTCGACCAGCTTGAGCCGGCTGCTGTACTTCCAGTCCCGGGGGCCGGTCAGGCTGACGTTGAAGCCCAGGTAGCCGTCGTCGTCCGGGCCGTTGTCGGCGAAGGGGCCGGTCGACCGGGAGCGGGAGAAGGTGGCGTGCTCGACCTTGAGGTCGGCGCGGAAACGCCGGTGCCAGGCCTCGAAGTCGGTGGGCGGGTCGGCGACGAGCCCGCGCATCTTCGCATAATCCTGGGCGGACCAGGCCGAGAGGTATTCGTCGGTCGTCTGCTCGGGTGAGCCCTTCGTGCGCAACAGCCAGATCGTGGCCCCCGCCGCCACGATCAGCACGACAAGGACGGTCAGGACCAGCGGCCACCTGCGCCGCCGTCCGCGACGTGGTCCCTCCGGCCGGGCGCGCCCGTACAGTGTCCCCGTTTGTGATGCCATGGCCCGAGGACACCAGAGGCGGAGGAGTGTCGTCCAATATTGATATGAGGACTGTAAAGATATAAATCTGGATATAGTGGCTGGTCATGGACTTGGTCCGGCATCTCCGCTACTTCGTCGTCGTGGCGGAGGAACTGCACTTCGGGAACGCCGCGATCCGCCTCGGCATGGCGCAGCCGCCGCTCAGCCAGCGCATCAAACGTCTGGAGGAGGAGCTCGGCGTGCAGTTGTTCGACCGCTCCGCCCGGCAGGTACGCCTGACCGAGGCCGGACGGCTGCTGCTCGGCGAGTCCCGCGAGATCGTCTCCAGGGTCGAGCGGCTGCGCGAGCTGGCCCGCCGCGGCGACGGCGGCGTGCTCAAGATCGGGGTACCGCCCGACCTGGCCGCCTCCGTGATCGCCGCCCTGGTCGCCGGCTTCCGCGCGGTCAATCCGGACGTACGGCTCGTCCCCGTCGAGATCTGGACGGCCGACCAGGTGTCCGCCCTGGCCGAGGGCACGATCGACGTCGGGCTCGTCCGCCATCCGGTCGCCGCCCCCGGCCTGGACTTCGGCCAGGTGCTCGTGCAGCCCCTGGGCGTGCTGCTGGCCGGGGACGACCCGCTGGCCGAGGCCGGCGAGGTGCACCTGACCGACCTGGCCGGGCGTGAGCTGCTGATGCCGCCCAAGGAGGGCGAGCCGGGCTGGCACGCCGAGACGCTGGCCGAGTGCCGCCGGCACGGGTACGTGCCCGGCCAGGTGCACCAGGGCGCCGGGCTCGGCCTGGTGCTCGCGGGCCAGGCGGTGGCGTTCGGGCCCAAGGCGGACGTCCCTGGGCTGGCCTGGCGGCCGCTGCTAGGCTCGCCGATCGCGTACCGGGTCTCCACGGCCTGGCACGCCGCGACAGGCCCGAAGAAGGACTGGGTCGCCGAGTTCTCGGACGTCGCCGTACGCACGTTGAAGGAGAGCGCCGGGATGACCGACGAGGGCGCCGCGCCCGCGCGGCGGATCAGCCGGAGGCCGGGGATGCTGGCATGAGCGATCCCGACTACGCGGCGCTGTTCCGGATGGCCGGGGTGACGGGCTGGCTGCACGCCTGCGACATCGACTCCGGGCGGGAGTCCGGCCACGGCGCCGACGAGCCGATGCCCCTGGCGTCGGTGTACAAGCTGCCGCTGCTGGTCGAGTTCTGCCGGCAGGCCGACGCCGGGCGGCTGGACGCGACGGCCCCGACGACCGTGACGTCCGGCCAGCGGGTCTCGGGGCCGACGGGCCTGTCGGCCATGCTCGACGACGTGACTATGTCGCTGCGCGACCTGGCGTACCTGATGATGGCGGTGAGCGACAACACCTCCGCCGACGTGCTGCTCGACCGGGTGGGCATGGACGCGGTCAACGCCATGCTGGACGCCTTCGGCCTCGGCGGCACCCGGCTGCTGCAGAGCGGCCGCGACCTGTACGAGACCATGGAGCTGGACACCGGCCACGGGTGGCCGTACCTGGATCCCGACGACATCTCCCGCATGCGGGCGCTCGACCCGGCGCACACGAACCGCAGCACCCCGCGCGAGATGACCCGCCTGCTCTCCATGATCTGGCGGGACGAGGCCGCCTCGCCGCAGTCGTGCTCCTGGATGCGCGGCGTGCTCAACATGCAGGTGTGGCCACACCGGCTGGCCTCGGGTTTTCCGTACGACGACGTCGAGGTCGGCGGCAAGACCGGGTCGCTGCCGACGCTGCGCACCGAGGTCGGCGTGGTCGAGTACCCCGACGGCGGCCGGTACGCGGTGGCGGTGTTCACCCGTTCGTTCAGCACGGCGGTCATCCAGCCGCGCGCCGACGCGGTGATCGGCACCGCCGCCCGTATGGCGGTGGACCACCTACGGAGGTAGCAAGTTATGGGGGAGGTCAGGTATGACTTTCCACCTGACGGGCGACAGGATGGGGCACATGGTTGCTGAAGGTGCGCTTCTCTGGGAACCGACCGACGAGGTCGTGTCCGCCGCCAAGCTGACCCGCTACCTGGAGTGGCTGGGGCGGTCCGGCGCGAGCTACGAGGAGGTGTGGCAGTGGTCCGTCGACCGTCCTGAGGAGTTCTGGACGTCGGTCTGGGACTACTTCGACGTCATCGGGGAGCGCGGCGACGGGCCGGTCTTGTCGGGGGAGATGCCCGGGGCGACCTGGTTCACCGGCGCCGAGGTCAACTACGCCGAGAACGCGTTGCGGCGCACCGAGGGCACCGCCCTGGTCTTCGTCTCCGAGGACGGCGCCCGCCAGGAGCTGACCTACGCCGAGCTGCGCGACGAGGTGGCCCGCGTCCGCGCCGGTCTGGCCAGGCTCGGCGTCACCAGGGGCGACCGCGTGGCCGGCTACCTGCCGAACATCCCGCAGGCCCTGATCGCCTTCCTCGCCACGGCCTCGCTCGGCGCCGTCTGGTCGGCCGGCTCGCCCGACTTCGGGGTGCCGAGCATCGTCGACCGGTTCCGGCAGATCGAGCCCAAGGTGCTCATCGCGGTCGACGGCTACCACTACAACGGCAAGACCTACGACCGTTCCGACGCCGTGCACGAGATCGCCGCCGAGCTGCCCACGCTGCGCGCCACGGTGTGGATCCCCTACCTGTCGGCGGCCGGCGAGGGCCGGGCGCCCCAGGAGGCCGGGCCGGCCGCCGGGCACGCCCGTTCGGTGCCGCACGGCGAGGTCATCGGCTGGGAGGGGCTGCGGGCCGAGGCGGGGCCGCTGGAGTTCGAACGGGTGCCGTTCGGCCATCCGCTGTGGATCCTCTACTCCAGCGGCACGACCGGGCTGCCCAAGCCGATCGTGCACGGGCACGGCGGCGTGCTGCTCGAACACCTCAAGTCGCTCGCCTTCCACCAGGACCTGGGCGAGGGCGATGTGTTCTTCTGGTACACCACCACGGGCTGGATGATGTGGAACTACCTCGTCGGCGCCCTGCTGGTGGGGGCCACGCCGGTGCTCTACGACGGCTCGGCCACACATCCCTCGCCCGCCGCGCTCTGGCGGATCGCCGCCTCGGAGAAGGTGACGTACTTCGGGGTGGGGGCGCCGTACATCATGGCCTCGCTCAAGGCCGGGCTCCACCCCGACGGGCTGGAGCGGCTGCGCGGCATCGGCTCGACCGGCTCGCCGCTGCCGCCCGAGGGCTTCGCCTGGGTCGCCGCCGAGCTGCCCGGCACGCCGATCGGGTCGTTCTCCGGCGGCACCGACGTGTGCACCGGGTTCGTCGGGGCCACGATGCTCCACCCGATCAGGGCGGGGATCATCCCGTGCCGGTCACTGGGGGCCAAGGTGGAGTCGTACGACCCCAAGGGCGAGCCGGTGGTCGGCGAGGTGGGCGAGCTGGTGCTGACCCGGCCGATGCCCTCGATGCCGGTGATGTTCTGGAACGACCCCGACGGACGGCGCTACTTCGACAGCTACTTCGACGTCTACCCGGGCGTGTGGCGGCACGGCGACTGGATCAAGGTCAACGAGGACGGCAGCTGCGTCATCTACGGCCGCTCCGACTCCACGCTCAACCGGGGCGGCGTGCGCATGGGCACCAGCGAGTTCTACCGGGTCGTGGAGCGGTTCGAGGAGATCGCCGACAGTCTCGTGATCGACACCGGGCAGCTCGGACAGGAGGGCAGCCTGCTGCTCTACGTCACGCTCGCCGAGGGCGCCGAGTTCGGCGAGCAGCTCGAACGCGCCCTGTGCGCGGCGCTGCGCCAGGAGCTGTCGCCCCGGCACGTGCCGAACGAGATCCGCGTCGTGCCCGGCATCCCCCGGACGTTGTCCGGCAAGAAGCTGGAGGTGCCGGTACGCAAGATCCTGCTCGGCACGCCCGTCGAGGAGGCGGCCAACCTCGACGCCATGGCCAATCCGGAGGTGTTGCGGCACTTCAGGCCGTGACGGCGCTGGACGGAGGTGGCGGGGCTCAGGGCTCCAGGCCGAACAGGGGCAGGCAGGCGTCGAGGTTGCGGATCTCGACGTCGGGGGACGGCGACCAGTCCTCGCGGGCCATGCGGAAACGCCGGGTGACGACCGGCTCGCCCTTGCGCGCGTGGACGGTGACGCCGTCCTCGCGGTAGCCGAGCTTCCTGGTCACCGCCAGCGAGGCGTGGTTGTCCTCGAACGCCTCCGTCACGGCGTGCCGCGCGCCGAGCCCGGCGAAGGCGAGGTGCAGGACGGCCCTGCGCATCTCCGTGCCGATGCCGCGGCCCTGGAACCGCCGGCCCAGCCAGGAGCCCGTCCTGATTTCGCGGGCGACGGGGAAACTGGTCGCGCTGACGCCCTGGGTGCCGACGACCTGGCCCTCGTGCACCACGACCAGCTCCAGCGACCAGTCGTCGGCGGTGAACCCGGCCCAGCTCCGGAAGTGGTACTGCACCGTACGGCGGGCCCGCTCGGCCGGGGCCGCCTCGGACCACGGGAACATGAACGGCATGAAACCGGCCTCGTGGACGCCCTCGGCCGCCCGGTCGGCCAGTTCGTCGAGGTCGTCGAGGGTGGGGTGCCGCAGTTCCAGCCGCGGCGTGGTGATGGAGAGCTCAAAGAGCGGCCAGTTACGCATATTCCGGCATACTTCCAGCTTTACCCCCGCGCACGCGACTCGTTTTTTTGCCCTACCCCGAGGAATCCGGGAAAGGTTTTGCGGAACGGTGTGCGTTCCCGGTGTCGCCTTGGCTAAGGTTGGGGCTGTTCGGAGGGGTGAACAGAGGCCGGGCGGGTGAACGCGCAGCTCGCTCCCCGGCCTCTGGAGAGAAGGCGGATGCGTCCATGGCGCATCCGCCTTTTCTTCGTTGCGTCGATTTCGTGGATATCTCGCCTCGGTCGACGCTTGCTAAAGCTTTGACCGTGTCGTCGAGCAAAAGCGATATGCCTGTTTTTAGTGGGATTTGCCATTGTCGTGAATTGTCGGCGATCTGGGTAGGCGTTGACCTATGATCACAAAGATTCGGAGAGCGGTTGTTTTCGCCGCTCTCGGATGTGGTGGGCTTCCCCTCCTGGCCGGTACGCCCGCCGTGGCGGACACGCCGGACAAGGCTGACAGGGCGGACACGCCCGCGGTGGCGGACAGGCCGGACAGGCCGTACAGGGCGGACGCGGCGGACACGGTTGACATAGAAGACAGGGCGTACCGGCCAGACAGGGTGGACCGGCCAGACAGGGTGGACCGGTCAGAAAGGGTGGACCGACCAGAAAGTGTCGACCGGGCGGTCAAGGCGGACAAGGCGGTGCCCGGCGGGGGGATCGTGCTGCGGCCGGGCGACCGCGGCGAGACCGTCAGACGCCTCCAGGAGCGGCTGCACCGGAACGGCTACTACTACGGCAGGCTCAACGGCGTCTACGACGAGCAGACCAAGTTCGGCGTGTGGGCCTTCCAGAAGCACCGGCACCTGCGTCCCCAGGGCGCGGTCGGGCCGGAGGTGTGGCGGGCCTTCGACCGTCCGGTGCGGATGAAGCCGCTGGTGCCGCGCGGCGAGGCGGACCGGGTCGAGATCAACCTGCGCTACCAGCTCCTCATCGTCTACCGCCACCGCCGCCCGGCGCTCATCTCGCACGTCTCGACGGGCGCGCGGGTGAACTACTGCGAGAACGGCCACTGCGGCAACGCGATCACCCCGACCGGCGACTTCCACGTCACCAGCCGCGCGCCTGGCTGGACGGAAGGCCCGCTGGGCACGATGTACGACTCGCTCTACTTCGTCGGGGGCATCGCCATGCACGGCTCGTCGAAGGTGCCGCTGCGGCCAGCGTCGCACGGCTGCGTCCGCCTGCCGCTGCCCACCTCGAAGCGGCTGTTCGACATGGTGAAGATCGGCGAGCCGGTCTATGTGCGGGAGAAGTAGGTCAGACGCCCTGCGGCAGGCGGAACAGCCGGTCGGGGTCGTAGGTGGACTTCACCTCGGCCAGGCGGGCGGCGTTGGGGCCGTAGTAGGCGCCGCGCCAGCCGGTCAGGTCGGGGTCGACGTAGTTCACGTAGGCGTGCTCGCCGAAGTGCGGGGTCATCTCGCCGTGCAGCCGGCGCAGCCATGTCCGGTCCGTGCCCTTCGCGTAGTACTGCACGCTGTAGAGCGCGGCCCGGTGCGGGAACGCCGTGGCCGCCGGCTTGACCCGGCCCACCGCGCCGCCGAGTGCGTCCAGCAGCACGGCGTGCCGTCCGCCGCGGGCCACCCCGTCCACCAGGCGGCGCACGCCGTCGGCGGGGAGCTCGGCGTAGGCCAGGTGCGACTTGGCGGCGAACGCCTCCCGCCGCGGCCGGCGGCACTGCGCCACCGGCCGTGACGCGCATCCCGCCATGATCATCATGGCCTCCCGGTACGACGTCGTCCGCACCGACCTCGACGACGGCGTGCCGACCCGCGCGACCAGCGGGGCGAGCAGGCGGTCGAGTGACGCCTTCTGACCCTCGTACGTGCCGACGAGGAGCACGTCCAGGTCGCGTTCCTCGCGCGCCAGGTGCAGCGAGGACCACAGCTCGTCCGGCGCGGACGGCGCCCACGACTGCCAGGCGCGCACCGCGGCCCCGGCCCTGGACCACGGCCAGTGCAGGAAGAACACGGTGAGGTCGCGCGTGGCGTGGGTCCGGAAGGTGAAGGAGACCGCGACGCCGACGTTGCCGCCGCCACCGCCCCGGCAGGCCCAGTAGAGGCCGGAGTGGTGGGTGGCGTCCGCCGTCAGCAGGCGGCCGTCGGCCGTGACCACGCGTACGGACTCCAGGGTGTCGCAGGTCAGGCCGTACTTCCTGGACACCACCCCGATGCCGCCGCCCAGCGCCAGCCCGGCGATCCCGACCGTGGGGCACGAGCCCGCGGGGATGCTCACGCCGTGCCGGGCCAGCCTGTCGTAGACGTCGACCAGCTTGGCGCCCGCCCCGATGGTGGCCCGTCCGGCGGCGTAGGCGACCGTGTTCATCCGGGACACGTCGATGACCAGGCCGGTGCCGGTGGACCAGCCCGCGTAGGAGTGGCCGCCGGAGCGCGGGGTGACCGCGACGCCGCTCGCGCGCGCGAAGGCCAGGCACGCCGAGACGTCCGCCGGGCTCGCGCAGTAGGCCACCCCGCCCGGCGTGATCCGGTCGTAGGCCGGGTTGACCAGGCGGCGGGCGCTGTCGTACCCGGAGTCGCCGGGCAGCACCAGGGTGCCGGCGAGCCGCCCGCGCAGCCGCGCCCAGTCCGGCGGCGGCGCCGACCGCCCGGCGCCGAGCGCGCCGACCAGCTCAGCGCCGCGCGGACCGGGGCCGTGGGGACCCGGACCGGACGGCCGGGCGCCGATGGCCGGTGCGGCGGGCGTCCTCGCGTCGGCGGCGAGTGCCAGCGGCGCGAGCGCGGTGAGGTGGAGAAAGTCGCGGCGGTCCATGGGCGTCCCCCGTCGGTCGTGTCGAACCGATCGATGAGACGCCTGGCCCTCCGGACAAGTTGGTCACAACTACATCACTACCGACATCACCCCGCTGTCCCGCCGAATCCGAAGATGTTCGTGGTGGCCCCCACCCGCGTCAGCCCGGGAGCCTTCCGCAGCACGCCGTCCTTGACCAGCCGCAGCGGCGACGTGGGCGGCTTCGGCGCCTCTCCGCTCGTCTGGACGATCCGCAGGGCCAGCGCCGGGCACATCTCGACCGCCCGCCGCGCGTCCTTGACCATCCACCCCGGCACGTTCCGGAACGACGGGAACCCGTAGTCGTCCAGGTCCACGAACTCCGGCAGCAGGTGCGCGCACAGGCCGTGCCCCTGGCAGCGGGTCCAGTCCACCTCAAGCCGGTACTCGGGCTCCACCTCCGGCTCGGGCATCGGCAGCACGCCGCGCACCGGCCGGCCGCACGAGCCGTGCTCCAGGTGCAGCGCGATCTCGCTCTCGAACGCGTCCAGCGCCGACAACACGAACTTGGCCGTGCCGTCGGGATGGAAGCACGCGCCACGCCGCTCGACGGCCCGCACGCATCGGCGCACGGCGTCGACGGAGCCCGTGCCCTCGGCGATCGCGCACAGGGCACGCGCCACGTCGGGCAGCCCCAGACGGCATGGACCGCACTGCCCGGCCGACTCGGCGGCCAGGTACGAGGCCACCCTGGCCGCCTCGCCCAGCGGGCAGGTGGCCTCGCCGAGCGGCACGATGATCCCCGCGCCCAGCGTGGCGCCGGCCAGCTTCATGCCCTCCCGCGAGATCACCGCCGACCCGGCCACCTCGGCCGACAGCCACGCGCCGTGGTAGCCGCCGACCAGCACGCCGTCCCCGGCCTCGGCCTCGCACAGCGCGAGCACGTCGGCCAGCAGGACGCCGGTCGGCGCCTCGATCACCGCGCCGTTGGCCGCGCCGCCGCTCACCGTGAGCAGGATCGTGCCGGGCTCCTTGCTGGTGCCCACCTCGGCGTACTTCTGCGGGCCGTACTCGGCCAGCAGCGCGAACTGGGCGTAGGTCTCGGTGTTGGACAGCAGGGTCGGCAGCCCGTCCACGCCGCTCGTCGCGGCCCGCCGCTTCCTTCCCGGCGGGATGGCCTCCTCGCCGTTCACGCCGCGGACGAGCGCACCGCCCTCCCCGCTGATGAACCTCTCCGCCAGCCCGACCACCCGGATCGGGATGCGGCTCTCCGAACCGCCCGACACGTTCGCGGCCCGGCGTTCGGCCACGGCCGCCGCCACGGACGACTCGGCCACCTCGCCCTCGACCGTGGCCACGACCACCTCGCGGGCGCCCAGCGCCTCCGCCGCCAGGATGGCGCCGTCCAGCACGAGGTGGGGGTTTCGGGTGAGCAGCATGGCGTCCTTGGAGCTGGCCGGCTCGCCCTCGGCGCCGTTGACCAGCACCACGCTCTCGCCCGTGCCCGCCGCGTCGGCCACGGCCCGCAGCTTGCGTGCGAACGGGAAGGCGGCGCCGCCCCGCCCGCGCATGTCGACCTCGTTCACCATGGAGATGAGCTCGGCCAACTCGCGCGGCCGCGGCTCGCCGTGCAGCGTCCGGTGCGCGGGCAGGTCGAGCCGCCGGCAGTGGTCGAGCCCGGCGGTCAGCCGCGCCGGGCCCATCCGCAACACGCGCGGCACCCGGTGCGGGATCATGACCGCCTCCCCGGGGTCGCTCGGCGCGGGCTCATCCGGCCTCCCGGTACCTGCGCCGCGCGTCGGCCAGGCTCACCGGCGCGTCGGCCACCGCCGCCGCTGTGGCCGCCGCCGTCGCCCGCGGCCGCTCGACGGGCACGTCCGCCGCCACCCCGGCCGTCACGGCGGGCGCCTCGACCCTCTCCGGTACGGCGGGCGGCCTGCGCAGCGTGGCCAGCACCCGCACGATCAGCGCGGACCCGACCGCGGCCAGGCACGCCACGTACGACCAGGCCACCCAGCCGGCGGGCGACCGGCCAGCCGTCAGCCCGTGCATGATCGCAATGGGCCAGGCCAGGTAGGCGGCCGAGTGCAGCAGCCGCCACAACCACGGCGTGCCCCGGACGGCGAAGCGGCCCCTGAGCATCCCCGTGGCCACCGCCACGACCATCAGGTCGAAGGCGAGCGCGCCGAAGCCCACGTAGATCCCGGCGACCGGCACGACCGCCGCACCCGGCGGCGCGTGTCCCAGGCCGATCATGAGGACGATGTGCGTGACCAGGTAGGCGAGCCCGATGAGGGCGGTGGCGCGGTGCGCGAGCTGGGCCCTGACCCGGTTGGGCGGGGACAGGAACACGCGTTCGGTGGTGAGCAGGCCGAGCGCGACCGTCGCGGTCAGCAGCACCAGGGCGAACACGCCCGCGTAGAACTCTAGGAAACTCACTCCTCGGCCGAGCAGCGCGACGCCGCGTTCTGTCCTGGCCAGCGCGAACACCGACAACAGGACGGCCGTCAACGAGGCGCTCGCCCCCAGCCGGACATTCCTTGTGTCCAGCTTGGTGGGGGCGTGCCGGGGGTGTCGTCTGTGGAGCATCTATTTCCCTCCAAGGTCGGGTGAGGGTACGACTCGGAAGGCTGATGGGGACGTGTCAGCAGCGGCGACCCCGGTTGATGCACGAGACGACGAACTGCATCAGCCGATCTGGCATGACGTTGGCGAAGTCCGCGTGGTCGGTGACCGGGTTGTGCTTCTGTTCAGGGAACGCGTCCACGGCGAACGACGGACCCTGTGGAACCGTGTAGGCGAGGAGCATGCGCAGTTGCGGAATCGCCCTGGTGCCTTGCGGACAAGCGCCGTTCTGCCCGGGGAAGACCACGTGCGTGCGGTGATTGGCGCTGTCGGTGTTCTGACCGTCCCAGCAGCTGGGGAAATCCAGAATACGAAGAACCTGACTTCCGCGCGGGCAAAGCGGATATTTATCGGGACTTATGCGATTTGTGAATCCTGTGCAGCTCCAGCGGGCGCGGGCGTTCGCGGCGCCGTTCGTCCCCGCCTTGGCATCGCCGGTGATCAGGCGCAGGAACCTCGGCATCGCGACGACCCTGGAGGTCGCGTTGCCGCGGAACTGCAGGCTCACCGTACCGGCGCGGATCACCCGGCCCACGTTGCCGTCGGGGTCCTGGACGTTCGCGTCCACTTTGCGGTCGCGCAGAACCGGCCAGAAGTAAGTGGATTTATCCCCTAGGCGGCAGGTGGTTCCGGCGGCGGCCAGGCTCTCGTCGGTGGAGAAGCCGTCCGTGGACAGGTTGCCGACGTAGTCGTGGAGGTGGTGGGCGCCGTTGCTCACGCCGGGGGCCACGATGAAATTGTCGGGGTTGTTGTGACCATTGCGGTTGGTGCCGCATTGAGCGACGAACGTGCCGCGTGAGCCGTTCCTGCCGATGCCGGCGTCCAGCCTCAGGGGCTGAACCTGGCGGATGTCCACGAAGTCGGTGACGAACGGGCCGAGGTCCTTGCAGTCGTCGTCCTGGGAGGCCGTGGGGGAGGGGGAGGCGGTCCGGGTCGGCCGGCCCCGCCGGTCCTGCGACTGGTCACCGGGGTCCTGCGGGTTCTGGGGGTCCTGGGGATTCTGGGGGCCCTGCGGGTCCTGGGGGTTCTGTGAGTTCTGGTCGGGGTTCTGGGGCGCGTCCGGGGCGGCCGTGGGGGCGCGGGGGGAGCGGTCGCGCCGGAACAGGGCGTCGCCGGAGTCCTCCGGCTCCGGCGACCGCGCCGGGTCGCGCAGCACGATCCCGCCGCCCTGCACCTGCTGATCGCCGCCCCGCCCCTGCCGGTCCGGCGCCTGCTGGTCGGGGAACTGCTGGTCGGGCTCCTGCTGATCCGGCGCCTGCTGGTCAGGGGCCTGCTGGTCGGGTGCTTGCTGGTCAGGGGCCTGCTGGTCGGGGGCGCGGTCGCCCCGGCGGCGGGCGTTGTCCTGGCTCGCCTGGGCGGGGTCGCAGTGGTCGGCCCGTGCCGGCGCCACGCCGATGACGGCGGCGGACACCAGGCCGCCCGCCGCCACGGCAAGAGCGGTCATGGCCGCGGCCATGCGCCCGGTTCTCATGGTTGTCAGCCGTTGCATGGTGGGAGGTACGCGGGCTTACACCATCGGGTTCACCCATGACCGGAGATAGTTAGAAATAACTGGAGTTATCGGAGTGGCTGCCGGACGGATAACGAAGGTGTAAAGATGTGCCCCGTGCTAGGTCACCTCGACGGCAGGTTCGAGAGTGCGGATGCCGAGGCGGAACATCGCATCGCGGTGCTCTACCAGGAGTTCGGCGGCCCTCTGCTGCGCCACGTACGCAAATCGACCGGTAACGATCTGCAATGGGCTGAGGACGTCGTACAGGAGACGCTGGTCAGGGCCTGGCGAAACTCGGCAAGACTGCAATGGGAACCGAGCCTTTTATGGGCGTGGCTGCTGACAGTGGCCCGCCGCATCGTTATCGATGGACGCCGACGGAAGAGCGCCCGGCCTCACGAGGTCGAGCCGCCCGAAGTCGACCAGATGTCGGTGCCGGACGGCTCCGAGCGCGCCCTCTCGGCGATCGTCGTCGCCGACGCGCTGCGCAGCCTGTCCGCCGAACACCGCGAAGTCATTGAGCAGACCTACCTCCGAGACCGTACGATAAGTGAAGCGGCGGAGATTCTGGGGATACCGCCGGGCACGGTGAAGTCCCGGCTCTACTACGGGATCCGGGCTCTCCGCGAACAGCTGCGGGACAAGGGGGTAGCCGGCTGATGCACGACGGGGTGGCCGCCTACGTCCTCGGTGTCCTCGACGAAGAGGAGCACGAGGCGTTCGAACGCCACCTCGACCAGTGCGAGCGATGTCAGGCCGAGCTCCTGGAGCTGGCCGAGCTTCCGGACCGGCTCGACGACCTCAAGACCGCCCCCTCGGCCTCCGGCGATGATCCCCCCATGTCGATGTCACGTTGACGTCTATGCCCTTTTCGGGTGATATCGGTACGGCGAGGCACACGCCCGGAACCAGGCCGGGCGTTCAGGGGGAGGTGTTCGGTGGGCATCGACGGTGATGCGCCCGTTTCCCCCGCATCGGTGGTCCGGCGAGGAAGGCGACCGGCAGTCGCCCGTCTCCGCGGACGTACGCGTCTGCACTACTTCCCCTCGCTATGGGAACTAAGAGCCTGGCTATGAACAGCCATGGCAAACCCTCACAAAGGAGTGAGAGCGAAATGCCGCTCGACGAGGCCAAGGATGAGCTGCTGCAAAGAGCCGCGGAAAGTTGCGCGGTCGGCAGCGAGCACATGAGCGCGGAGGAGGCCCTCTCCTTCCTGCGGTTCTACTACCGCCATGTCGCACCCGAGGACCTGCTCGACCGCAACCCCGTCGACGTGTACGGCCCGGCGATGTCCCAGCGGCAGCTCGCCGAGGTACGCCCGCAAGGCCGGGCCGTGGTCCGCGCCTACACCCCCACGCTGGAGGAGAACGGCTGGGACCCGGGGCACTCGGTCGTCGAGGTGGTCACCGACGACATGCCGTTCCTCGTCGACTCGGTCACCATGGAGCTCGACAGGCAGGACATCGGCACCCACCTCGTGGTCCACCCCCAGATGCGGGTGCGCCGCGACATGACGGGCCGGATGCTCGGCCGCGGTCAGGAGGACGTCACCGGCCAGATGCTGGTCGAGTCGTGGATCCACATCGAGATCGACCGCCAGGCCGACCCCGCGGTGCTCAAGCGCGTCGAGGCCGACCTGCAGCGGGTGCTCGCCGACGTGCGGTACGCGGTCGAGGACTTCAGGAAGATGCGGGCCCTGGCCGTCCAGACGGCGGAAGACCTGAGCATGAACCCGCCGCCGCTGGAGCCCGCCGAGGTCGAGGACAGCCTCGACCTGCTGCGCTGGCTCGCCGACGGGCACTTCACGTTCCTCGGCTACCGCGAGTACCGGCTGGAGCACACCGACCAGGGCGAGATGCTCAAGGCCCTGCCCGGGGCCGCGCTCGGCATCCTGCGCGATGACAAGGTGGGCTCCGACAGCTTCTCCGCGCTGCCCGCGGAGGTGCGCGCCAAGGCCCGCGAGAAGCAGCTCGTGATCATCACCAAGGCCAACAGCCGGGCCACCGTCCACCGCGCGACCTACCTCGACTACATCGGGGTCAAGCTGTTCTCGCCCGAGGGCGAGGTGATCGGGGAGCGCCGCTTCCTCGGCCTGCTCACGCACGTGGCCTACAACGAGTCGATCTCCCGGATCCCCGTGCTGCGCCGCAAGCTGGCCGAGGTGCTCAACGCCGCCGGCCACGCGCCCGACAGCCACGACGGCAAGGACCTGATCGAGATCCTGGAGACGTTCCCGCGCGACGAGCTGTTCCAGACCTCGGTCGCCCAGCTCCTGCCGATCGCGCTCGGCGTGCTGCGGCTGCGCGAGCGCAAGCAGGTCAAGCTGTTCCTGCGGCGCGACGACTACGGTCGCTACATCTCCTGCCTGATCTACCTGCCCCGCGACCGCTACACCACCAAGGTGCGGCTGAAGATGCAGGAGGTGCTGCTCAAGGCGCTCGGCGGCAGGTCGCTCGACTACAGCGCGATGATCGGCGAGTCCGTGCTGGCCCGGCTGCACGTCGTCGTGCGCGGCGAGCGGGGCAAGCAGCTGCCCGCGCCGTCCGTCGACGTGGAGGAGCTGGAGGCGCGCCTGGCCGCGCTCACCCGCTCCTGGGAGGACGACCTGGCCACCGCCCTCGACGAGATGACCTCCGAGGAGGAGGCCCCCGCGCTGGCCAGGAGGTACGTCTCCGCCTTCCCCGAGGGGTACAAGGCCGACTTCCCGCCCAAGGTCGCCGTGGTCGACCTGCGCCGCCTGGAGCAGCTCGTCGCCGACGGCGAGGAGGTGGCGATCAACCTGTACGAGCCGTACGACGCCTCCGAGGGCGAGCGGCGGCTGAAGATCTACAAGGTCGGCTCGCCGATCTCCCTGTCGGAGGCGCTGCCCCTGATCCAGCGGCTCGGCGTCGAGGTCGTGGACGAGCGGCCGTACGAGATCGACCGGGACGGCGACGCGAGCACCAAGAACGCCTGGATCTACGACTTCGGCCTGCGCTACACCCCCTCCGGCGAGGTGGACAGGAACGACTTCAAGCGGCTCTTCCAGGACGGCCTGAGCGCCCTGTGGCAGGGCCGCGTCCAGGCCGACAACTTCAACGCCCTCATCCTGCGGGCGGGCCTGACCTGGGAGCAGGTCGAGATCCTGCGGGTCTACGCCAAGTACCTGCGGCAGGCCGGCAGCACGTTCTCCCAGCTCTACATGGAACGCGTGCTGCTGGGCAACGTGCGGCTGGCCCGGCTGCTGGTCCGCCTGTTCGAGGCCAAGCTCGACCCGAGGCGCGGCGACGACGTGCGGGTCGACCTCGTCGAGGCGCTCAACGAGGAGATCCTGGGCGCCCTCGACGAGGTGGCCTCCCTCGACGAGGACCGCATCCTGCGGGCCTACCTGGAGATGATCCAGGCGACCCTGCGCACCAACTACTTCCAGACGGTCGACGGGCAGCGCAAGCCGTACATCTCGCTGAAGGTCGACCCGCAGGCGATCAGCGTGCTGCCGCTGCCGCGGCCGAAGTACGAGATCTTCGTGTACTCGCCCCGCGTCGAGGGCGTGCACCTGCGCTTCGGCAAGGTCGCCCGCGGCGGCCTGCGCTGGTCCGACCGCATGGAGGACTTCAGGACGGAGATCCTCGGCCTGGTCAAGGCGCAGATGGTGAAGAACACCGTCATCGTGCCCACCGGGTCCAAGGGCGGGTTCGTGGTGAAGCAGCCGCCCGCGTCCGGCACCCGCGAGGACGTGCTGGCCGAGGGCGTGGCCTGCTACCGGATGTTCATCTCCGGCCTGCTCGACATCACCGACAACCTGGTCGACGGCAAGGTCGTGCCGCCGGCCGACGTGGTCAGGCACGACGGCGACGACACCTACCTCGTCGTCGCCGCCGACAAGGGCACCGCCACCTTCTCCGACATCGCCAACAGCGTGGCCAAGGAGTACGGCTTCTGGCTCGGCGACGCCTTCGCCTCCGGCGGCTCGGTCGGCTACGACCACAAGGCCATGGGCATCACCGCCCGCGGCGCCTGGGAGTCGGTCAAGTACCACTTCCGCACCATGGGCGTCGATGTGCAGACCACCGACTTCACCGTGGCCGGCATCGGCGACATGTCCGGCGACGTGTTCGGCAACGGCATGCTGCTCTCCCAGCACATCCGGCTGGTGGCCGCCTTCGACCACCGGCACGTCTTCATCGACCCCACGCCCGACGCGGCCCGGTCGTTCGCCGAGCGGCAGCGCCTGTTCGACCTGCCGCGCAGCTCCTGGGACGACTACGACCCCTCGCTGATCTCCGCGGGCGGCGGCGTGTTCCCGCGTACGGCCAAGTCGATCCAGATCACCCCGCAGATGCGCGAGGCTCTGGGCATCGAGGCGGGCGTCAACTCGCTGGCCCCCAACGACCTGATCAGCGCCATCCTGCGGGCCCCCGTCGACCTGCTGTGGAACGGCGGCATCGGCACCTACGTCAAGGCCGGCTCGGAGTCCCACGCCGACGTCGGCGACAAGGCCAACGACATGCTCCGCGTGGACGCCGGCGACCTGCGGTGCAAGGTCATCGGCGAGGGCGGCAACCTGGGCTTCACCCAGCTCGCCCGCATCGAGTTCGCCCTGAACGGCGGCCTGGTCAACACCGACTTCATCGACAACTCGGCCGGGGTGGACACCTCCGACCACGAGGTGAACATCAAGATCCTGCTCGACCAGGTCGTGCGCGACGGCGAGCTGACCGACAAGCAGCGCAACCAGGTCTTCACCTCGATGACCGACGAGGTCGCCGACCTGGTGCTGCGCGACAACCACGCCCAGAACGTGGTGCTCGACGCGACCCGCGCCCAGGCGGTCGACATGCTCCACATCCACGCCCGCTACCTGCGCAAGCTCGAACGCGACGGGCTGGTCAACCGGGAGCTGGAGTTCCTGCCCTCGGACAAGACGCTGGCCGAGCGGCGGCAGGCCAGGCTCGGGCTGACCGCGCCGGAGTTCTCGGTCCTGCTGGCCTACACCAAGCTGGTGGCCGACGCCGAGGTGCTGGGCTCCGAACTGCCCGACGACCCGTACCTGGCGTCGTGGCTGGTGTCGTACTTCCCGTCGGACCTGCGCGAGCGGTTCCGCACGTACATGGACGCCCACCCGCTGCGGCGCGAGATCATCACGACCTGCGTGGTGAACGAGCTGGTCAACGCCATGGGCACCACGTTCATGTTCCGCTTCGCCGAGGAGACCGGCGCCTCCACGTCCGACATCGTGCGGGCGTACCTGGTGGCTCGGGAGGTCTTCGACCTGCCGAGCTTCTACCGGGCCGTGGAGGCGCTGGACAACGAGGTCGACACCGCCACCCAGATCGCCATGCTGCTGGAGGGCCGCAAGCTGGTCGAGCGCGGCACCCGCTGGCTGTTGGTCAACCGGCGTCCGCCGCTCGACCTGGCCGGGTCGGTCGGCTTCTTCCTGAAGGGCGTCAACGGGCTGTCCGCGCACATCCCCAAGCTGCTCACCGGGCCCGACCTGGCCGCGTACGAGGAGCGCCGCGACTCCTTCGTGGCCCGCGGGGTGCCGCAGGAGCTGGCCGAGCGGGTGGCGGCGATGGTGCCCGCGTACTCGACGCTGGACCTGGTCGAGGTGGCGTCCCTGACAGGCCGTCCGGTGAACGAGGTGGCGGAGGTCTACTTCGACCTGGCCGACCGCCTGCAGCTGGCCCGCCTGCGCGAACGCGTCATCGCCCTGCCCAGGGACAACCGGTGGAACTCCATCGCCCGCTCGGCCCTGCGCGACGACCTGTACGCCGCGCACGCCTCGCTGACGCGTGACGTGCTGGCCCACAGCACGTCCGGCCTGCCCCCCGAGGAGCGGCTGGCCCGGTGGACCGACGGCAACTCGGCCGCCGTGGGACGCGCCCGCCAGACACTGTCGGAGATCTGGGAGAGCGACCACTTCGACCTGGCGACGCTCTCGGTGGCCCTGCGCGCGATCCGCACGCTGGTGGCCGCCAGCAACCTGCCTCACACGGAGGCGTAGGAACCGCCCGAGGGGGCCCTCACTCGCCGCTGGCGCGGGTGAGGGCTCCGTCGTGGGCGACGACCCGGGCGGCGGCCGGGGCCGACAGCGGGGGCACCGCCGTGGCGTACTGGTGGACCTCGGTGAGCTTGAGGCTGCGGCGCACCGACGAGGTCGAGATGGCCCAGCCCGCCTCCGGTGGCACCGGGATGATGTAGGTGTTGTTGGCGACGGTGCGGGTCGAGGTGTTGCGCGACAGCGAGTACTGGATCAGCGCGCCGCCGTCGGCCGTGCGCAGCGCGTAGACCGGCCAGTTGTCGGCGCTGAAGATCGAGTCGTAGCTGAACCCGTCCTTCTTGGCCTTCTCGCGGTCGGTGGCGATCTGCTTGGCCACCTCCGTCGTGTACGGCCCGTCGGCGAGCAGGCCCGCCGTCACCCCGGCCGACCCGGTCTCGGCCACGCTGGCGTGCACCGGGCCCATGTACTGGGGGCTGATCGTGACGGTCTTGTCGTCGGGCGTCAGGGCCGCGGCGTAGCCGTCGGCGTCGAGCCGCACCCGCGGCAGCTCCTGGCCCGGCAGCAGCTGCGCGGCCGAGCTGAGCAGCCAGTCGTCGCCGCTCTTGGCGAACGTCAGCAGCGTCGGCTGCCCGTTGCGCGTCGCCAGCGCGCTGAACCAGGGCGCCCGCTCGCCCTGGGCGAACCTGGGCACGTAGAGGGTCGGCGAGCCCCAGGCGTAGCGCGGCGGGCGGTCGCCGGTGGACTCGAAGGCGGCCTGCGTGAGCGCCAGCTGCCCGTCGCGGACCAGGTCGGTGCCGAGGAGGAGCCGCCCCGTCACGGGGCTCTCCACGCGCAGCACGTCGTCGGTGGGCAGGATCTCGGCGACCGCCTCGGCCGCCTCCTGACGCGTGACGGCGGGCGGCGGCGCGGTGGGCGAGGGGCTGGCCGCGCCCGTGGCGCCCGCCTTTCCCTGAGTCACCGCCGGGGACGTCTGAGCAGGGCCTGTGCACGCGGTCGCCGCGGCCAGCACGCCGACGGCGAGCGCCAGCATCTTCCCCCGACCGTATGCACGCACCTCGCCATGTTATTCGTGCACGCGAGGGTCGCGTACCCTAGGGAGACGTGGCAGGCATCGATCCGGCAGAAGAGATCAACGAGCTCGCGAACACGCTCCGCAGCATCCAGGACGTGCTCGACCTCGACGCGATGCGCAAGCAGATCGAGGAGCTGGAGCAGCAGGTTGCCGCCCCAGACCTGTGGGACGACCCCGAGCAGGCGCAGAAGGTCACCAGCAAGCTCTCCCACCTCCAGGGGGAGCTCAACCGCGTCGAGGGCGTCGCGCGCCGTCTCGACGACCTGAAGGTGCTCTACGAGCTCGCGGACGAGGAAGGCGACGACGACACGCGCCTCGAGGCCGACAAGGAGCTGGAGTCCCTCAAGACCGACATCGGCGCCCTCGAGGTGCGCACGCTCCTGTCGGGCGAGTACGACGCCCGCGAGGCGCTCGTCACCATCAACTCCCAGGCCGGTGGCGTCGACGCCGCCGACTGGGCCGAGATGTTGCTGCGCATGTACCTGCGGTGGGCCGAGCGCAAGGGCTACTCCACCGAGGTCTACGACACCTCCTACGCGGAGGAGGCCGGCATCAAGTCGGCCACGTTCACCATCAAGGCCCCCTACGCCTACGGCACGCTGCGCGGCGAGCACGGCACCCACCGGCTGGTCCGCATCAGCCCGTTCGACAACCAGGGCCGCCGCCAGACCTCGTTCGCGGGCGTCGACATCGTGCCGGTCGTCGAGCAGACCGACCACATCGACATCAACGAGGACGACCTGCGCGTCGACGTCTACCGGTCCTCGGGCCCCGGCGGCCAGGGCGTCAACACCACCGACTCGGCGGTGCGCATCACCCACCTGCCGACCGGCATCGTGGTCTCCTGCCAGAACGAGCGCTCCCAGCTCCAGAACCGCGCCTCGGCCATGAACGTGCTCCAGGCCAAGCTGCTGGAGCGCAAGCGGCAGGAGGAGGCGGAGAAGATGTCGGAGCTGCGTGGCGCGACCACCACGTCATGGGGCACGCAGATCCGCAACTACGTGCTGCACCCGTACCAGATCGTGAAGGACCTGCGCACGGGCACGGAGGCGGGCAACCCGTCGGCGGTGCTCGACGGCGACCTCGACGGGTTCATCGAGTCGGAGATCCGCTGGATGCGCAGGGCGGAGTCAGGCACCGACTAGGTGCCTGAGCACCAGCGTCGCGAAGAGCAGCACGAGGAGCAGGACGGCGACGAGAGCGGGTGACAGTCCGGCGAAGCCGTGATTGTGCATCCGCTCCCTGTTGGCTCGGCAGAGGGGGCAGCGGCCCTCGATCACGGGGTGGGCGCACTGCGCGCATACGAGGTGTTCACAACTCATGACAGCCCCAAGTCTAGCCGCACAATCGTTTTGTTTCCGTTATGGACGTTCCATGCCAGTCTTCCCCCTAGACTGTCGTCTGGCCAATCGGAACGTCGATCATCAGTAAAGACGGCGCCCCCGATCGGTCGGCGGCGGGAAATGGGCATGTGCCACCCTCGCTTCCGTCCTGACCCCTAGACTGGCATGCCGTGATGCTCTCGTGATCCATTTCGATAATGTCACCAAGGTCTACGCGAACCAGAACCGGCCCGCTCTCGACCACGTCTCCGTCGACGTGGACAAGGGCGAGTTCGTGTTCCTCGTCGGCCCTTCGGGGTCAGGCAAGTCCACGTTCCTGCGTCTGGTCCTGAAGGAGGAGCGGCCCAACTCCGGGGCGATCCACGTCGCCGGCAAGGATCTGGCCCGCCTCTCCAACTTCAAGGTGCCCCACCTGCGCCGCCGCATCGGCTGCGTCTTCCAGGACTTCAGGTTGCTCCCGAACAAGAACGTCTACGAGAACGTGGCGTTCGCCCTAGAGGTGATCGGCAAGCCCAGGCGGTTCATCCGCAAGGTCGTGCCGGAGGTCATCGAGCTGGTCGGCCTGGAGGGCAAGGCCCATCGCATGCCCGACGAGCTGTCCGGTGGCGAGCAGCAGCGTGTCGCCATGGCCCGCGCGTTCGTCAACCGGCCGATGATCCTGCTGGCCGACGAGCCCACGGGCAACATCGACCCCGCGACGAGCATCGGCATCATGAAGGTGCTCGACCGCATCAACCGAACTGGCACCACGGTCGTCATGGCCACGCACGACGCGGCCATCGTGGACTCCATGCGCAAACGCGTCGTCGAGCTGGAAGACGGGAAAATCGTCCGTGACCAGTCGCGTGGCGTTTACGGCCAGGCGTACTGACAGGGAGCGGCAGACAGAACATGCGGGCGAACTTCATCTTCTCCGAGGTCTGGATCGGCCTCCGTCGCAACCTGACCATGACGATCGCGGTCGTCATCACCGTGGCCGTCGGCATGGCGATGTTGGGCGTCGGCTTGTTGATCAACACCCAGGTCTCCATGCTCAAGTCCTTCTGGTTCGACAAGGTCGAGATCTCGGTCTTCCTGTGCACCAAGGGCACCGCGATCCCCGAGTGCAACGGCAAGGCCGTCACGCCGGCTCAGACCAAGGCGCTGAAGGCCCGTCTCGAGGGCCTCCAGGGCGTCAAGGAGGTCTTCTACGAGGACCAGAGCACGGCGTACGAGAACTTCAAGACGGCCTACCAGGCCAGCCCGACGCTCGTCCAGGCCACCAGGGTCGAGGACATGCCGCAGTCGTTCCGCGTGAAACTGGTCGACCCCGACAACTACCAGCCGGTGATCGACGCCGTGAAGGGCCAGCCGGGCGTGTCCCAGGTGATGGACCACAAGCAGCTCATCGGCAAGTTCTTCGACCTGCTCGACAAGCTGTCCTTCTACGCGCTGGCCGTCGCTATCGTCCTGGTGCTGGCCGCGGCGCTGCTGATCGGCAACACGGTCCGGCTGTCGGCGTTCAACCGGCGCCGGGAGACGGGGATCATGCGCCTGGTGGGCGCCTCCAACCTCTACATCCAGCTGCCGTTCGTCATGGAAGGCGTGATCGCCGGTCTGATCGGCGGCGTCTTCGCGGCCATCATCCTGATCGTGACCAAGGTCCTGCTGTTCGAGGAGATCGCCGGCTACTTCGGCAGCGGCATGGCCCAGCTCGGCTGGGACGCGGTGGCCCAGACCATCACGCTCACCATGGCCATCGGCGTCGTGATCTGTGTGCTGGCCTCGTTCGTGACGCTCCGCCGATACCTCAGGGTGTGAGGAATCGCCGGTAAGGTCGAAGCATGCCACGTGAGACCGGGCGGAAGGTCATCGCCCAGAACAAGCGGGCCCGGCACGACTACCACCTTGAGGACACCTTCGAGGCGGGGCTCGTGCTCCAGGGCACGGAGGTGAAGTCGCTCCGCGAGGGCCGCGCCTCGCTCGTCGACGGCTACGCCAGCATCGACGGTGGCGAAGCGTGGCTGCTCAACGTGCACATCCCCGAATACACGCAGGGCACGTGGACCAACCACGCCGCCCGCCGCAAGCGCAAGCTGCTGCTGCACCGCAAGGAGATCGAGAAGCTGGCCGCCATGACGAAGGAGGGCGGCCTCACGATCATCCCTACGGTCCTGTACTTCCAGGACGGCCGGGCCAAGATCGAGATCGCCGTCGCCCGGGGCAAGAAAGACTGGGACAAGCGGCAGTCGCTGGCCGAGCAGCAGGCCAAGCGGGAGATGGCGCGGGCCCTGCGGCACCGCAACCGATGAGAGCGGCGGCACTCTAACCGATGACACGCGCGCGCCGCACCCTTGCCGCGACCGTCACCCTGGCGGTCGCGAGCATGACGCTGACCGGCTGCTTCGAGGAGTCCTCGCCGCACGACGCGGTGCGCGACTTCCTCGTCGGCTGGCAGTCCGAGGACTACGCCCTGGCCGCGGGCCGCACCGACGGCGACCCCGCCAAGGTGGGCAAGGCCCTGGCCAACGCCAAGCTGGAGCTCGACGCGGCCTCGTTCCGCTTCAAGATCAAGAGCGTGAGCATGAACGGCGAGGAGTCCCAGGCCGACTTCCGCGCCGAGGTCGACCTGGGGGAGAACACCCCGCTCTGGGCGTACGACGGCTCGCTGCCGCTGCACCTGGTCGACGGCAGGTGGAAGGTGCGCTGGTCGCCGTCGGTGCTGCATCCGCAGCTCAAGGAGGGCCAGCGGTTCGCGGTCGAGACCAACCCCAAGCCGCGCCAGCCCGTGGTCGACCGGTCCGACGACCCCCTGCAGAACGAGCTCTACGTCTACGTCGTGGGAGTGGTGCCGTCCGCGCTGGGCGACCGGGCCGAGGACGTCGTGGCCAAGCTGTCGGCGATCACCGGCTACGCCCAGGACCGGCTGCTGAGCCGGATCAGGTCCTCGCCGCCCGACAAGTTCGTGCCGCTGGTCACGTTCGGGCGCTCGCGTTACCTGTCGATGAAGTCGAAGCTGGCCGGCATCTCCGGCATCCAGACCGACCCGCAGCCGCAGCCCATCGACCCGGCCGCCCCCAAGCAGATCGTCGGCAAGGTCAGCGCGCTCACCCCCGAGGACGAGCAGAAGCTCGGCGGCCCCCAGCGGGCCGGTGACTCGATCGGCCAGAGCGGCCTGCAGCAGGCCTACCAGGACTATCTGACCGGCTCCACCGAGACCAGGGTGATCACCCTCGATCTCAAGACCGGCCGGCAGGTGGCCGAGCTGCAGGAGTGGCCGGGCCGCCAGAACGTCTCGGTCAAGACCACGATCGACAGCCGCGCCCAGGCGGCGGCCGAGCGGGCGGTGGCCGAGACGGCCACCAGCGCGCTGGTGGCCGTGCAGCGCGACACCGGCGAGATCCTCGCGGTCGGCACCAGCGGGCTCAACCAGGAGAAGGACGCGCTGGCGGGCAGGTTCCCGGCGGGCACGGCCTTCTCGATCGTGGCGGCCGACGCGCTGATCAAGAGCGGCGTCAGCACCAAGCAGCGGCTGGCCTGCCCGGCCGAGCGCACGGTGGGCGGCGCCAAGTTCGTGCACACCAGCCAGACCGCCGGGGTCACGTCGTCGTCCACGTTCCAGGACAACTTCGCCAAGGGCTGCGTGACCGCGCTGGCCTCACTGGCCCGCCGGGCCAGCGCCGGCGGCCTGGCCGCGAGCGCCAAGGCGTTCGGCATCGGCGAGCCGTGGCGGCTGCCGCTGAAGTCGTTCAGCGGGGCGATGCCCGAGTTGTCCAGCGACGCCGACAAGGCCAGGGCCATCGCGGGCCAGACGGTCGAGGTCAGCCCGCTGTCGATGGCGCTGGTCGCGGCGGCCGTGGGGTCGGGCACCTGGCGGCCGCCGGTGCTCGTGACCGCGCCCACGTCGCCCGATCCGGCCGCTGAGGTCGTCCCGGCCAAGCAGCCGGCGCCCGTCCCGATGGACCCGAAGGTGCGCACCGCGCTGACCGCGATGATGCGCGCCGGTGCGGCCGGCAGCCCCGCCCAGGCGGGCCGGGGCAGGGTCTACGGCGTGCGCGCGACGGCGGGCACCCAGGACAAGCCGATGACCTGGTTCGTCGGCTGGCAGGGGGACGTGGCGATCGCCGTCCTGGCCAAGAACTACGACGCGGCGGCCGTCGCGGGCAGCTTCTTCTCGGGCCTTCGTGACTCTGCGTGAAAATATTGTGACGGCGAGCAACCATTCCGGGCGGCGCCTGCGTCTTACTGAATGACTGGGCCCGCTCGGGGGGTTGCGGACTCAGTCGCCGTGATGAGATCAGGACTTCATCTCGGGGGAAGTCCTGCCGTCCGGACCGGCTCGACCCTGCCGGTCGGCCCCCGGGAGCGCGTGCTGCTGTGCCACGCTCCCGGGGGTTTCGCCATGCTGGAATTAAGTTGGCGTTGGGGGCGTTGTCCCCTGTAGATTCAGTGTTGCTCGCCTCTGTGTGATCACGTGAGGCGTGTTGACAACTGCACAGGGGGTGACTGGCTTCGACTTCGATCTTGCAAGCCAGGTGAAGCGGGCCGAGGACTGCGGACATAACCTCGTTAATCCTGTGACCGCAAAACAATAAGTGCCAATTCCAAGCGCACTGAGGTCAGCCAGGGTTCCCTGGCTCTCGCTGCCTAAGTAGCGAAACCTCTGTCAGCCCGGGAGTGCCTTCGGCCCGGTGTCTGGCATCGTTAGAAGGCTCAACCGATCGACCCGGCCACGGGGGAGATCGGGAAATCAAACAGTGGCTGAGCCCGTCGGCGACTCGCCTGTGTGATCGCCGGGGCTGAGAAAAGCACAACAGGCTGCGCCCGGAGAAGCCCTGACTTGGGATTGAAGGACGCGGGTTCGATTCCCGCCACCTCCACGTGATCAAAAGCCTCCGACCTGCCGATTACCTCGGCGGGTCGGAGGCTTTTCGCTGTCCGGGGGCGTGCGCGTCCGAGACTTTCAGAACGTGCGCAGCCAGCGGCGGAGGCGGTCGAGGGCGGTGTGCGGTTCCAGCGGCGGCAGGAGGCGGCGCAGCTCGTCGTCGGTGGCCGGACGGGCGTCGAGCGCGGCCTGGCGCAGCGGCTTCGCGTCCACCCGCAGGCCGCCGAGCACCTGGACGGTCACCGTGCCGCGGCGCACCGCGTAGCCGTGCGTGTCCTCCCGGCGGACGTAGGTGAGGCCGGAGCCGGCGGGGGTGCACTTCTCGGCGAGGTAGCAGACGTCGTCGGCCTGGCTGACGTACAACGTGATGTGCACGCTCTGGCCGCCGTTGCCGGTGTGGTCGGAGGGTGTGTAGACCAGGCCCGGCGGGATGCCCATGAGGTGTGGGGTGTAACCCGGGATGCGGGCCGCGTAGTAGTCGCCGGTCTGCTCCTGGTCGCCCAGTTCGCGGGCGGTGGCCGGGCGCAGGCTCCGGGCGGCCGACCGGAGCAGGTCGTGGGGGACGGCGGTGCTGCCCACCACCGTGACGTACCGGCGGCCCACCCGCACCTGGTAGCCGTGCTCGACCGCGCCCTGCCGGTGGACCAGGCCGCCGGGCTCGGCCGTGCAGGACCCGGTCGGCAGGTCGGCGTCCTGCGCGGTGGGCTGGCCGCACACGGCCGCGCCCGGCATGAGCCGGTCGTGGGCGACGATCCTGACGTACCGGTCGGGTGGGACGGAGGCCGGGTCCGCCGGAGTGAAGCCGGAGCCGCCCAGCCCGCCGCCGTAGTCCCGGTCGTCGGGCCGGTAGCCGGGGACGGCGACCACGTACGCGGTCTCCCGGTGCAGGTCGCCCGCCGCCAGCCGCGCCGCCAGGTCGTCCGGCGGCTCCTGGCGCAGCACGGCCACGCCCGCCCCCAGCAGTGCCACGCTCAGCCCGAGCGCGACCCCTCTGTGGCGCCATCCGCGCAGCAGCGTCCCGGCCACGAGGGCGTACGGAACCCCGCCGAGCAGGGCCGCCGGCAGCATGTCGCGGCTCACCCCGAGGCCCGCGAGGTCGGTCACCACCCATCCGAGGGCCCAGCCGGCGGTGCCCAGGCCCAGCACCAGCAGCGCCCACAGGAGCCGGCCGCCGCGGGTCGCGCCGAGGACGGACACGCCGCGGGTCGCCCTGATCACGATGACCAGGTAACCGAGCAGGGCCGCCACGCCCAGCGCGGCGGCGGCGAGGAACACCGCCTCGCTGCCGGCGAACAGCACGGCCACCAGCACCAGCCACGCCGTCGGCAGGAAGACCGAGCCCGCCGCCCAGGCGCCGGCGAGATGGGCCAGGACCAGCAGCGGCCGCGACGCGACCGCGCCGGGTGGGCGGTCGTTCCCGATGTCCGTGCGCACCCCGGTCTCCGTTCCTCGTGGCAGCCGTCGCCCCTGTGTCGGACGACCGCCGGGCGGCTCGGGTTCGGTCAACCGGACCGTTCGAGAGTGGTCTTGATGTGCCGGTTGCGCATGGTGATGAGGTGGGTCATGTGGCGGCGCAGGACCAGCAGCTCGGCCAGGCGGCCCAGGGGACCGGCGGGTGCGGCGAAGTCGACGACGTCGGTCATGAGGGTGGCGCCCGCCTGCGGAGCCGCCTCGAAGCGGTGTTCGTGACGCCAGTGGCGGAACGGCCCGGACACCTGCTCGTCCACGAAGTACGCGGGCCGCTCCCAGGCGCTGATCGTCGAGGTCATCCGCCAGGTGAGGCCGAAGTGCCTGGCCTGCCAGGTGACCTGGTCGCCGAGGCCGAGCAGGCCCGTGGTGACGCCCGCGACGGCGCGTTCCGACGAGCCGGCCATGGACGCGGTGTGGGTCTCGACCGACAGCGACGTGTCGAAGAGCACGTCGGGGGGAGCGAAGACCAGGGTCACGGTCTCGAAGCGTGCCATGGCGGCATCCTAGGGATCCCGGCGGGCGCGAGGCCGAGGGGGATCGGCTGCCGGGCTAGTGGGGGCAGCCGGCGTACTCGTCGAGGCGTCGGAACATGGCGGCCAGCATGAGCGGGAACATCGCGACGTGCGCGACGAGCATGAGGACGCCGCCGTCGATGACGTCGAGCCAGAGCAGCGGATAGAGCGGCACGATCGGGACGAACATCGCCGCGCACATCTCCAGCGTCGGCGGCCAGCGGTGGCCGCGGAAGCGCATCCACACGGCCATGCCCACCGACATGTCGACGGCCATGATCAGGTAGGCGAGCTCGGGCGACTCGTCGTGGGAGACGGACAGGCCGACGGCCGACTGGAGGGCGCCGAGCGCGAACATGCCGACGAACATGGCGACGATCATCTCCACGTAGTGGAGGGCGAACTTCGGCCAGCGGCGTCCGGTCGCAGCGGGGGTGGCGGGTGCAGGGGGCGTCGGTGTCATGGTTCCGACTGTGGCCGGGTGGGGGGACGGGGAGGAGGGGGCGAAGCCGTACATGTCCGGAAACTTGGGTTCTTTGTCTTCCGGACCTACAGTCGTGACATGGAGTGCCGGCGGGTCGTGGTCGTCGCCTACGAGGCGGCCGAGTTGCTCGACATCGCGTGCGTCACCTCGACGCTGGAGAACGCGAACTGGCACGGCGCCTCACCGTACTACCAGGTGCGGCTGGCCACCCCCGGCGGCCACCCGGTGACCACCGCCGGCGCGCTGGTGCTGCAGGCCCAGCTCACGCTGGAGCGGATCACCGGGCCGGTCGACACGCTCATCGTCTCCGGCGGCACCGGTCACGTGGACGCCGCCGCGAACCCGCTGGTCGTCGGCCATGTCCGCAGGCTGGCGCGGGAGAGCAGGCGGGTCGCGTCGGTGTGCACCGGCGCGTACGTGCTGGCCGCCGCGGGCCTGCTCGACGGCAGGCGCGCCACCACTCACTGGCGGGAGGCGGCCGACATGGCCGCCCGCTACCCGCGCGTCACCGTGGACCCGGCCCCGATCTTCGTCCGGGACGGCGAGGTGGCCACGTCCGCGGGGGTCACCGCCGCGCTCGACCTCACGCTCGCCCTGGTCGAGGAGGACAACGGCGCCGAACTGGCCAGGACGGTGGCCCGCGGCATGGTCACCTACCTGCAACGGCCGGGCAACCAGGCCCAGATGAGCATGTTCGTCAGCCCTCCGGCGCCCGCCGACGGACTGGTCAGGCGGACCGTCGAGCACATCTCCGCGAACCTGGCCGCCGACCTCACCGCGGCCACGCTGGCAGCCGCGGCGGGCGTCAGCGAACGCCACCTGACCCGGCTGTTCCTCAAGCATCTGGGGCAGACGCCGGGCAGGTTCGTGCGGCGGGCCCGTACCGAGGGGGCGGCGCATCTGCTGGCCTCGACCTCGTTGCCCATGTCCGCGATCGCCGCGCGTTGCGGGTTCGGGACGGCCGAGACGCTGCGCCAGGCGTTCGTGGACCGGTACGGCATCCCGCCCTCTCGTTACCGGTTGACCCAGTCGTCCGCGGCCGGTTGATCGGGTTTATCCGGCCCGAAATGAGCAATCCGGGCTAGTGTGTCTGACTTGGGCCTTTTCTGAGCATTAAGGTGATCAGCAGATGCGAAAGACGATCGTGCTCATCGGGGCGGCCGTCGTCCTGTCAGGGTGTGGCATGTTGCCCGGCGGGCAGCCGCAGACCGCCGCGAAGGAGGCGGGCACCACCGCCCCCGCGCCGCCGCAGACCGCACCTCAGCAGACCGCGCCGCCGCAGGCGGACGTGGTCATCGCCACCCGGGCGGCCAAGGTCGGCTCCGGCGGCCAGTACGGCGAGGCCCGCGTCGACATCACCGCGCTCAAGCGCCAGGGCAGGACCGTCACCCTCAACTGGACGATCACCGCCACCGACGGCAAGGTCAACGTGCACAACGGCCTGGGCGGCGGCGCGCTCGACTTCACCGTCTCCAACGTCTCCCTGATCGACCCGGTGAACGCCAAGCGTTACCGCGTCGCCCGCAACGGCACCGGCGCCGACGCCACGTGCGTGTGCTCCGGCACCCAGGGCCAGTTCCTGGAGGCGGGGAAGTCCAGCACGCTGTACGCGGTCTTCGCCGCCCCGCCGCCGGAGGTCACGAAGGTCAACGTCGAGATGCCGATGCTGGGCGTGCTCACCGATGTTCCGCTCTCTTAGCCTCGCGCTGGCCCTCGTCCTGACGCCCACGCCCGCCCCGGTCCCGTCCGATGCCGTGGGCCGGGTGGAGGACCTGGTGCTGCCGGTCGAGGACATCGTCGGCGAGGTCGAGTCCATGGACGGCGCGCAGAGCGAGATCAAGCAGGGCCGCGAGGTGACGGTCGCGCTGACCAGCGACGTGCTGTTCGCGCTGGACAAGTGGCGGCTCACGGCCAAGGCCAGGAAACGGCTGGCGGACGTGGCCGCGAAGGTCGAGGCGGAGGGCGCGGGCGGCCTCGTCAGGATCGAGGGGCACACCGACGACCAGGGAAGCGACGCGTACAACCTGGCGTTGTCGCGGCGGCGCGCGCAGGCCGTGCGCGCGGCCATGGAGAGCCTGCTCGGCGGCGGGAACGTGACCCTCCAGGCGGCCGGACACGGCGAGACGCGCCCCAAGCTGCCCAACCTGGTCGAGGGCAAGCCGGTGGAACGGAACCGGGCGAAGAACCGGCGCGTGGAGATCGTCTTCACGGCCCGGCAGTGACGCACAGCTATTTCGCCGTGTTTCGCCTTGAGTGGTGACCCGCCCGGAGGGGCCGTCACTCGGCCTTGAGCTCGCCGAGCGTCACCGTGACGGTCTGGGTGCTGCCGTTGGGCCGCAGGATCTCCACCTTGACCTGGTCGCCGGGCTTGAAGGCGGTGATCTCCTCCGCCAGCGCGGCCATGGTCGTGGTCTTCTTGCCGTTGATCGACAGGATCACGTCACCGGCCCGGATCCCGGCCTTCTCCGCGCCCCCGCCCTTCTCCACGCTCGCCACGCCCACGCCGCTCGGCTGCCCGGTGGCGCCGATGACCGTGCTGCCGCGGATGCCGAGCGCGGCCCGGTGGCTGTTGGTGACCTTGCCGTCCTTCACGATCTGGGCCGCGATGTCGGTGGCCGTGTTGCTCGGGATCGCGAACCCGATGCCGGGCGCGGCCCCGCCGCCGAGCTGAGGGTCGGTGGCGGCGAGTGTCGGGATGCCGATGACCTCGCCGGCCAGGTTCACCAGCGCGCCGCCGCTGTTGCCGGGGTTGATCGCGGCGGAGGTCTGGATCGCGCCGCTGATCGTGGCGCCCGGCGACTCGGGGCTCTGGGGCTCGCTGACGGTACGGCCGAGCGCCGAGACGATCCCGTTCGTGACGCTGCCCGACAGGCCCAGCGGGTTGCCCATGGCCAGGACGATCTGGCCCACCCGCAGCTTGCCCGAGTCGCCGAACCTGGCCGGGCGCAGGCCGTCGGGCCGGTCGACCTTGATCACCGCCAGGTCGCCGGCGCCGAACGCCTTGACCAGCTTGGCCGGGCGGGGTGCGCCGCCGGTGGCGATCGTGACGTTCATCTCGGTCGCCTCGCCGACGACGTGGGCGTTGGTGACGATGTGACCCGCCGTGTCGTAGACGATGCCGGAGCCGAGGCCCACCTTGGTGTTGATCTGCACGATCGACGGCAGGACGTCCGTGATGACCCGCTCGTACGCGCTCTCCAGCGACTGCGGCGCGCTCCCCGGCGCCCCTTCGGAGGCGGTCGGCGAGCCCGGCGTGGTCGTGGCCGGGCTCGCGGTGGCCGTCGAGGTGGACGTCGAGGTGGACGTGGACGGCCCGCAGGCGGTGAGCAGTGCGACGGCTGCCAGTCCGGCGACGATCTCCCTCATGGGGAGGTCTCTGCCCAGCTCAGCGGGAAAGATACGCCTCCCGGACGTCGCGTCTGCTGAGTTTGCCCGTCGGGGTGCGTGGCAGCGACTTCCGGTACTCGATCACCCGGGGGTGTTTCATCCTGGCCAGCCGGGGCGCGCAGTGCCGCAGTAGCTCCGCGGTCAGCTCCGCGCCGCCCGTCACGCCCGGCGCGGGCTGGACCAGCGCCACGACCTGGTGCCCCCACTCGGGGTCGGGCACGCCGATCACCGCGACGTCGGCCACCGACGGATGTTCGAGCAGTGCGGCCTCGATCTCGGCGGGGTAGATGTTGACGCCGCCCGAGATGATCAAGTCGGTCCTGCGGTCCAGCAGGAACAGGTAGCCGTCGGTGTCGAGGTAGCCGATGTCGCCCGGGGTGTAGGCGGCGCCGCGCATGGCCGAGGCGGTCTTGCCGGGGTCGCCGTGGTACTCGAAGCGGTTGATGCCGCCGATGTAGACCGTCCCGGGCTCGCCGGGGGCCGCCTCGTGGCCGTCGTCGCCGATGATCGTGAAGGCCATCCCGTCGAGGGCCCTGCCGACCGTGCCCGGCCTGTCCAGCCACTCCTGGGACGACACCATCGTCGCCACCGCCGCCTCCGTCGAGCCGTAGTACTCCCACAGGACGGGACCGAGCCAGTCGATCATCGCCTGCTTGGTGGCCGGCGGGCAGGGGGCGGCGCCGTGGTAAAGGTGGGTGAGAGAGGACAGGTCGTAGGTCTCCCGGTCCGGCACCGCGAGCAGCCGGTGGAACATCGTGGGCACCATGAACGCGTTCGTCACCCGGTGCCGCTCGATCAGCGCCAGCGCCTCGGCGGCCTCGAACCGTTCCGGGGCCACGATCGAGTGGCCGAACTGCAGCGCCATCATCGCCTGGCCGTAGGGGGCCGAGTGGTAGAGCTGCGAGCACACCAGGTGCACCCCGTCGGATGGCAGTCCGAAGTGCCGCCAGCTCTTGCGCATCAGGATGGGGTAGAGGTCCTCGGGCGTGAGGTCGAGCAGCCGGCGGCGCACGCCCTTGGGGCGGCCCGTGGTGCCGGAGGTGTAGAGCATCATCGAGCCGGCCCGGCGGTGCTCGGGGGCGGTGTCCGGATGGCCGTCGGTCAGGTCGGCGACCGTGAGCGCGCCGGGGGAGACCACGACGTCGGCGCCGCAGTCGGCGACGATGTAGTCGATCTCCTCGGCGGTGAAGTGCCAGTTGACCGGCACCAGGTAGGCGCCGATCTGGTAGGTGGCCAGCATCATGGTGAGGGCGTCGAGCCCGTTCTTCAGCACGGTCACCACGGCGCCGCCCGGCCGGACGCCGCGCGCGACCAGGCCGTGGGAGGCTCTGTTGGCGCGGGCGAGCAGTTCGCCGTAGGTCGCGCCGTCGTCGCCGAGCAGGGCGGGACGGTCCGGGTCGGCGGCTGCGATCTCGTAGAAACCCCTCATGTCCGCAGACCATACAGAATTAGATTCTGCTGGGGGAATAGAGGAATTATCCTGCTCTTCGGTGACGTAACCTCAAGGCCATGGCGGACGTCGGCGACGAGAGATCAGCACAGGACACCCAACCTTTCCGCAAGGTCGTCGTGCCGCCTGCCGAGCAAACGGTCAAGATCCCGCGTCCTCCGCGGCCGGGGGCGTCCCAGCCGGTGCAGCCCGCTCCGCAGCCGCCGTCGGGCCCTCAGGCGCCGTCCGGCCCGCAGCCGCCGTCCGGGCCTCAGGCTCTCCGGTCGGCGCCGCCTCAGGCTCCCCAGTCCGGCCCGCCTCGCACGCCGCCCGCTCCGCCGACCCTCCAGCCGCCGTCGGGTCCGCAGCCGCGTCCCTACCCCGGGCCGCCCTCGGGCCCCCAGGCACGCCCGCAGCCCCCGTCCGGCCCGCAGGGCCGCCCGCCGCAGTCTCCTGGCGGGAACCAGCAGCTCCAGGGCGGCGGCCGACAGGGGCCGGGACAGGCACAGGGGCCGGGCCAGGGGAGCGCGTACGGGCCGGGTCAAGGGCTCGTGCAAGGGGCGGGGCAGGGGAGGGCGTCGCAGCATCAGCCCGTGCAGGTGTGGCCGCCGGGAGCGCCCAGGTCGCCGCAGCCGGGCCCAGCCGGTCCCGTGACGCCGGTCGTCACCAAGCCGCACAAGCGCGGCATCGGGGACATCCCCATCCGCGCGATCTATCTGGTGGGCGCCATCCTCGTCACCGTCACGGCGGTGCTGCTGGTCTTCGTCGTGTTCTCCGGCGACGTGCCCTCGACCGGCGACCCCGCAGGGACGACGGTCTCCGTCGCCCCCGTGCCGGCCGCGACCGCCACCCCGACCGCCTCCCCGGCCCCCAGCGAGACGCCGGCCGTGCTCCCGTCGGTGCCGGCGAGCAAGGCGTTCCCCACGTTGCCGGGCAAGGCGTCCGTGGTGAGCGGGATCATCTCCGACAAGGCGAGCGGCATCAGCTACCCCCGCCTGGCCGCGCCCTGGGACGCCAAGTCGTTCGCGCCGTTCACCGTCGCCCAGCGCATCGGCAAGGTGGCCGTGCCGCACACCGTGATCGCCTCGGCCATGTTCCCCGGCGACGCCCCGGAGAAGAAGCCCTCCAAGGACGCCGACTACCGCGAGATGGCCGTCCGTGCGGCCCGCTGGGCGCTGCGTACGCAGTATCCGGCGGGCGCCGAGCTGACCTCCTGGACCGGGTCCAGGAAGGTGCCGGTCGGCAAGGGCTGGTCGCTGGGCTACAAGGTCACCTACGTCTCGGCCGGCAAGACGGAGACCGCCCAGGCCATGGTGACGGTCGTCGAGGTGGGCAAGACCAAGCCGGCGATGCTGATGGCCTCGATCCCCGAGAAGAACAAGGCGCGATGGGCTGATCTGAACACACTCCTCCAGCAGGTAAGGCCCCTCTAGGCCAGAAGCATGCTCTAGAATATGGTTCTGGGCATCGGGCACTGTCTTTGACCTGGCTGGAGGATGAGCAATGGCGATCGGATTGAGCGAGGAGCACGAGGCGCTCCGCGACTCGGTGAGCGGCTGGGCCGAGCGGAACATCCCCTCGGAGCTGCTGCGATCCGGGTCGGACGAACGTCCGCCCTTCTGGCCGGGCCTGGCCGAGCAGGGGCTGCTCGGCCTGCACCTTCCCGAGGAGTCCGGCGGCTCGGGCTACGGGCTGCTGGAGGCGGCCGTCGCCGTCGAGGCGCTGGCCGAGAAGCTCGCCCCCGGCCCGTACGTGCCGACCGTGCTGGCCGGCGCGGTCATCCACGCCTCCAAGCGGCACGACCTGCTCCGGTCCCTCGCCGACGGCACGCTGACGGGCGCCGTCGCGCTGTCCGGCTCGCTCACCGGCTCCCGTGCCGACGACGGCTCGCTGGTCGTGTCCGGCACGGCCGACCCGGTGCTGGCCGGCTCGCTGGCCGACGTGCTGGTGCTGCCGGTGACCACGTCCGAGGGCGAGGAGTGGATCGCCGTCGACGCCTCCGCCGTCACCGTCACGCCGGTCCGGTCGCTCGACCTGACCCGGCCGGTGGCCAGGGTGGAGCTGTCTGAGGTCAGCGTGCCCGCCGAGCGCGTGCTCGACGGCGTGGAGAGCCCCGACGTGCTCAACCTGGCCGCGATCCTGCTCGGCGCCGAGGCCGCCGGGCTGGCGTCCTGGTGCGTCACGGCCGCCGCCGCCTACGCCAAGGTGCGCGAGCAGTTCGGCCGCCCGATCGGCCAGTTCCAGGGCATCAAGCACAAGATCTCCCGGATGCTCGTCGCCCTTGAGCAGGCCCGCGCCACTGTCTGGGACGCCACCAGGGCCGAGGGCCGCGAGCTGGAGTACGCCGCCGCCGTCGCCGGGGTGATGGCCCCCGACGCGGCCGTCCAGTGCGCCAAGGACGCGATCCAGACGTTCGGCGGCATCGGCTACACCTTCGAGCACGACGTGCACCTCTACTACCGGCGCGCCCTCACCCTGCGCGCCCTGCTCGGCTCGTCGGCCGAGTGGGCCGCCTCGGTGACCGCGCTCGCCCTGCAGGGCGTCGGCCGCGAGATGGAGATCGACCTGCCCGAGGGCGCCGAGGAGCTGCGCGAGGGCATCCGTGCGGAGATCGCCGAGATCGCCCGCCTTGAGGGCCAGGAGCAGAAGCGGGCGCTCGCCGACCGCGGGTTCGTCATGCCCCACCTGCCCAGGCCGTGGGGCCGCGCAGCCAAGCCGCTGGAGCAGGTGCTCATCGCCCAGGAGCTCAAGGCCGCCAAGGTCAGGCTGCCCGCGATGATCATCGGTGCCTGGGTGGTGCCGTCCATCGCCGTGTACGGTACGTCCGAGCAGCAGGAACGTTTCCTGCCCAAGACGCTCAGCGGCGAGATGATCTGGTGCCAGCTCTTCTCCGAGCCGGGCGCCGGGTCCGACCTGGCCTCGCTGCAGATGAAGGCGGAGAAGGTCGAGGGCGGCTGGCGGCTCAACGGCCAGAAGATCTGGACGTCGGTCGCCCACGTGGCCGAATGGGGCATCTGCATCGCCCGTAACTCCTCCGAGGGCACCAAGCACGAGGGCATCACGTACTTCCTCGTGGACATGAAGGCGCCCGGCGTCACGGTCCAGCCGCTCACCGAGATGACCGGCGAGAACCTGTTCAACGAGGTCTTCCTGGACGACGTCTTCGTCCCGGACGACCTGGTCGTGGGCGAGGTCGGCGACGGCTGGAAGGTCGCCCGCAACACGTTGTCCAACGAGCGCGTCTCGCTCTCGTCCGGATCGGGCGGCACCGGCGCGTCCGTGCCCGACCTGCTCGGGCTGATCGGCCGGCTCGGGCGCGAGCTCACGCCGGCCGAGGAGCAGGAGGTGGCCGGGGTCGTGTGCGAGGGGCACTCGATCAACGCGCTGTCGCTGCGGGTCACGCTCAAGCAGCTCGCCGGGAACGAGCCGGGGGCCGACGCGTCCGTACGGAAGCTGCTGTCCACCTCGCACGCCCAGCACGTCTCCGAGACGGCCGTCGGCCTGCTCGGCGCCCAGGCCGTGGTGGCCGCCGACATGAAGCTCGGCGACGCCGGCTACTGGAACCGGGCGGTGCTCGCGACCAGGGCCATGACCATCTACGGCGGCACCACCGAGGTGCAGCTCAACATCATCGGCGAGCGCATGCTCGGCCTGCCCCGGGACCCGGAGCCCGGCAAGTAACACATGTGAGGCATCGGCGGCTAATCTCCCTTGTGCCCGGATTGCCGGTCCTGGCGCGAGGGAGAGGCGGTGTCACGGTGCGCGAAAGCCGTGCGGGCCGCTGGTGGCCGGCGGCGCTGGGGCTGGGGCTGGCGGTGCTGGCGCTCGGCCCGGCGCTGGGCTGGGGGCTGGTGCTCCGGTACGACCTCCTCTTCGTGCCCGATCCGCCCCTGTGGCCCGACCGCGGCGGTTTCCCCCGGGCGGTGCCCAGCGACCTGGTCGTGGCGCTGCTGTCCAGGGCGTTGCCCGTGGAGATCGTGCAGAAGGCGGCCCTGGTCGGCGTGTTCGTGCTGGCCGCGAGCGGGGCGGCGGCGCTGGTGCCGCCGGAGCGCAGGCTCGCCCGGCTGGTGGCGGCCGCGTTCTACGCCTGGAACCTCTACCTCGCCCAGCGGCTCATGCTCGGCCAGTGGGCCCTGCTCCTGGGCGTGGCCGGGCTGCCCTGGGCGATCCGCGCGCTCACCTGGGAGGACGCACGCCCGAGGACGCTTCGGGCGGATTTCGCGCGGTCCGGGCGGTTGGCGGTGGCGTTGTTGCCCGCGGCGGTGGGTGGCTTCCAGGCGATGCTGGTGTCCTGGCTCACCCTGATGCCGATCGCCGTCGCCCGGCGCAGGGTGCCGGTCGCCGCCGGGGTGCTGGTCGCGTTCAGCCTGCCGTGGGCGGTGCCCGCGCTCGGCTCGGGCGCCGTGACCGACCCGGCGGGCGTGGACGCGTTCGCGGCCCGCGCCGACGGGCCCTTCGGCGTGCTGGGCAGCCTGCTCTCGCTCGGCGGCATCTGGAACGCCGAGGCCGGGCTGCCGGGCCAGGAGGCGTGGTGGACGGCGACCGCCCGGCTCCTCCTGGTCCTCGCCGGCCTGTACGGCTACGCCCGCCTCCGCTCGGCCCCCGAGCGGCCCGCCTGGTGGGGCGGCCTGGCGGTGGCAGCGGCCGCCGGGTTCTGCGTCGCCGGGCTGGGCGCGTTCCAGCCGGGACGGGAGGCGCTCAAGTGGCTCATCGCCCTGTGGCCGGGGTTCGGGCCGCTGCGCGACGGCCAGGTCCACCTGGCTCCGCTGGCCCTGCTGACGGCGGTCGGCCTGGCCTCGCTCCTGCGGTCGGGCGCGCTCGCGCTGGTCGGGGTGCTGGCCCCGGTGCTGGCCCTGCCGACGTTCGCGCTGGGCGCGTTCGGCCGGCTGGAGGCGGTGACGTACCCGGCGGAATGGACGGCGGTCCAGCGGATCGTGGACGGTGACCCCGCGCCGGGCGCGCTGGTGTCGCTGCCGTGGGGCGCCCACCGGGCCTTCGCCTGGAACGGCGGCCGGGTGGTGCTCGACCCGGCGACCAAGTTGTTCCGGCGCCGGGTGCTCTGGGACGACACGTTGCTGGTCGGCCTGCCCGGCGGCGGCCGGCTGCGGGTGCGCGGCGAGGACCCGCTGAACCGCCGTACCGGCGACCTGCTGGCCGCCCGCGCCTACGGCGAGCTGCCCGCCAGGTATCTCCTCATGGCCGCGGGCGAGAACGGGTTCCCGTCCGCGCCGCCCGGTTGGAGAACGGTCTTCGACGGCAAAGAGCTGCGCTTGCTGCGGCGTTGACCGGCTGTTTCATGATGTACCGGAGGGTAACTTGCTTTATCACGGTTTGACCAATGTTATGGATTCAAGACGAAACACGTTCTAGTCTCGGCACACCGCGTCACCGGAAGGAAGGGAGAGCTTCGTGTTGCGACTTCTCGTGGCCCTGGCGATAGGAGCCCTGCTGGCGGTCGGAGCCTCCGTCGCGGTGGTCAACGTGGCCTCACCGTCGCTCACCCCGCCCAACCAGCCGCTCTACAACTACGGCACCAGGTGATCCATCCCGCTTGACGCGGGGCCATGCACAGCGAGCACGGAGTGTGGCTCCGCCATGCCCTCATGCCCGCCGACGAGGAGTGATGGTGGTCTTTACCGGTGAGCGCAAGGCGGACACGGCACGGCTGATCGAGCCGCGGACGAGCGACGCGACGGCGGACGAGCGGCCACTCGCGGGCGTCCGCGTGGCGATGCTCAACTTCCGCGAACCCCACCAGTCCACGGCCGGCGGCGCCGAGGAGTACGCCTGGCAGGTCAGCCGGTTCCTGCTGACCCAGGGCGCCTCGGTCGTGTTCGTCACCGGCCGCCAGCGCGGGCAGCGCCGCGCCGAGGTGCTCGACGGCGTCGACCTGCGCAGGATGGGCAACCCGTACCTCGTCTACCTGCTGATCCCGCTCTGGCTGCTGATCCACCGGCGGCGCGTGGACGTCGTCATCGACACCATGAACGGCATCCCGTTCTTCTCCCCGCTCGTCGTCCGCCGCCGCACGCCCGTGATCAGCCTCGTGCACCACGTCCACGACCGGCAGTTCCACGCCTTCCTGCCCGCCTGGCTGGCCCGGATCGGCTGCTTCGTGGAGGGCGAGGTGGCCCGACTGGTCTACCGTCGCTGCCTGACGATCACCGTCTCGGAGTCGTCGAGGCGCGACCTGGCCACGAAGCTGCGCTGGCTCGCGCCGGTCACCGTCGTGCCGAACGGCTGCGCCGAGCCCGTGCGGAGCGAGCCGCCGGCCGCCGCGGGCGAGCCCGCCCTCGTGTACGCCGGCCGCCTGATCGGCCACAAGCGCATCGAGCGCGTCGTGGACCTGGCCGCCGAGCTCGGCGACGCCTGGCCGGGCCTGCGGGTGCACGTCGTGGGCCGCGGTCCCGAGCACGACGCCCTGGCCGCGCGGATCTCCGGCCGGGGCCTGGACGGCCGGGTCGAGCTGCACGGCTTCCTGCCCGAGCCGCGCAAGAACGCCCTGCTGGCCGCCGCCCGGCTGAACGTGACGGCCTCGGAGTTCGAGGGCTGGGGGCTGACCGTGATCGAGGCCGCCGCGCTCGGCGTGCCGACCGTGGCCTACGACGTGGCCGGGCTGCGCGACTCCGTGCGGGACGGCGTCACCGGCTGGCTCGTCCGGGACGGCGAGAGCCTGGCCGAGGTGACCGGCCGCGCGCTGGCGGAGCTGGCCGACCCGCGGCGGCGGGCGGAGGTGGCCGCGGCCTGCCGTACCTGGGCCGGGGAATTTACGTGGGCCCGAACTGGGGCTAGCATGACCGGACTTATCCTGGCGAAACTCCAAGATTGCGGCGGAGCCCCTCAGTGACCCAAGCCTCGCCTGGACCCCCGGGGGAACGCGGGGACTCCACCGTCGAGAGCTACGAGGCCCGGATCAGGCACAGGTTGCGGCTGCTCGCCTCCTGTCTGCTGCTCGGCGCCATCGCGTTCAACACCTCGACCGAGAAGATCATCCCCGAGACGAAGCTCGACATGGCGGTCAACCCGCTGGGCTTCCTCGGCCGGGCGCTGCACCTGTGGGACGGCGCCTACTTCGGCCACCTGCAGAACCAGGCGTACGGCTACCTGTTCCCGATGGGCCCGTTCTACGCGATCTTCCTCAAGCTGGGCATGGAGTCGTGGGCCGTCCAGCGGCTGTGGATGTCGCTCGTGCTGTGCGTCGCCTTCCTCGGCGTGGTCCAGCTCGCCCGCGCGTTCGGCGTCGGCGGCCCGCACACCCGCGTCCTGGCCGGCTTCGTGTACGCGCTCGCGCCGCACGCCCAGGCGCTCATCGGCATCAACTCCTCGGAGTTCCTGCCCAGCGCCGTGCTGCCGTGGATCCTGCTCCCGCTGGTCAAGGGGGCCAAGGGCGAGCTGACGTCGCGCCGGTCGGCCGCGCTGTCGGCGTTCGCCTTCCTGTTCTGCGGCGGCGTCAACGCGGTGGCCGAGGCGGCCGTGCTCGTGGTGCCGATGGTGTACCTGCTGACCAGGCGCGGCGGGCCGGTCAAGCGCCGGCTGATCGCCTGGTGGCTGCCGCTGGTCGCGCTGGCCTCGCTGTGGTGGGCCGTCCCGCTGCTCACGCTCGGCGGCTACATCTTCTCCTTCCTGCCCTACATCGAGACCGCCACCGCGACGACCGGCGTGACGTCGCTGGTCAACGCGCTGCGCGGCACGTCGAGCTGGCTCAGCTTCCTGACCGTGGACGGCCAGACCTGGCTGCCCGACGCCCACCAGCAGTCCACCGTCCCCTGGCTGATCGTGGTCACCGCCGCCGTGGCCGCGCTCGGCCTGGCCGGGCTCACCCTGCTCCGGCTGCCCGAACGGCCGTTCCTGCTGATCAGCCTGCTGTGCGGGATCGCGATCATCACCACCGGCCATCCCGGCACGCCGCACGAGCAGTTCATGGTCGGGCTGCTCGACGGCCCGCTCGCCGCCTTCCGCAACCTGCACAAGTTCGACGCGCTGATCCGGCTGCCCGTCGCGCTCGGCCTCGCCGGGCTGCTCTCACTGGCCCGCCCGCGCCTGCGCACGCCCCTGACCGTGCTGGCCGCCGGGCTCGTGACCCTGTCGGGCCTGCCCATCCTGTACGCCGGCCTCGCCCCCGCCGGCGGCTTCACCGCCATCCCCGACTACTGGCGGCAGGCCATCACCTGGCTCAACCGCAACGCCGGCGACGGCATGGTGCTGGCCGTGCCGGGCGCCAAACGCGGCGAGTACCTCTGGGGCCGTCCCCTGGACGAGCCGCTGCAGGCGCTCTCGCAGGCCCGCTGGGCCACGCACACGATCGTGCCGTGGGGCTCGGCCGGCATCTCGCGGCTCATGGCCGCCGTGGACGACCGCCTGGCCACCGGCAAGGGCTCGCCGGGGCTGGCCGCCACGCTGCGCCGGATGGGGGTTTCGTACCTGGTGGTCCGGAACGACCTGGACCGGGCGACGATCGGCACGGCCTGGCCGGTCCGGGTGCACCAGGCGCTGGAGGACTCGCCCGGCGTCTCGCTCGTGGCCCGGATGGGACCGGGCGTCGGCATCGCCCAGTACGGCCGGGCCGCCGCCTGGCTGGACCAGCCGTACCCGGCCGTCGAGATCTACCGCGTGGCCGGCGCCGCGCCGCTGGTCGGCACCGTGGACGCCACCCGCCCGCTGCGCGTCGGCGGCGCGCCGGAGTCCGTGCTCTCCCTGGCCGAGCAGGGCCTCCTGGACGACGACCGGCCCGTCCTGCTCAACGACGACGCGGGCGTGGTCAAGGTGCCCGCGCACGACACGATCCTGACCGACACGCTGCGCCGCAGGGAGGTCGCCTTCGCCGACCTGCGCCGCAACGCCAGCGCCACGCTCACCGCCGACGAGCCCCTGCGCGGCAGCTCGCCCTCCAACGACCTGCTCGACCCCGGCTGGGCGCGGTACGTCTCCACGGCGGGCCTCACCGGCGTCGCGGGCGTCACCGCCTCCAGCTCCGAGGCCGACGTCGGCGCCGCCGCGGGCAGCCGCGAGCCCGGCCACCAGCCCTTCGCCGCCCTGGACGGCGACCGGCGCACGAGCTGGCGCTCCACCGGCTGGAACGGCGCCGTCGGCGAGTGGCTGGAGGTGACCTTCGCCGACCCGCTGACCATCCCCACGATCCAGGTGGCGTTCGAGAACTCGCCGATCGGCCCGCCGCCCAGCGAGGTCGTCGTGGAGACCGGCGCCGGTTCGCTGCGCCAGAAGGTGCGCGCGACGGCCGACCCGCAGGAGCTGGCCGTGCCGAAGGGGCCGGTCGAGCGGCTGCGGGTGAAGGTCGTCGCCACCGCGTACGAACCGGCCAACCGCCTCGGCGGCCGGGTCGGCATCACCGAGCTCGGCATCCCCGGCGTCCGGCCCGGACGCTCGATCGTCGTGCCCGACCCGCGCGAGGACACCGGTGAGCCGGCCACGATCGCGGTCGCCAGGACCGGCGACGTGCCCGGCTGCGTCCGGGGCTCGGCCGCCTGGAGCTGCGCCAAGGGCCACGAGGTGCTGGGCGACGACGGCAACGACTTCGACCGCGCCTTCGTCACCGGCAAGGACGGCGCGTACGGCATCTCGGGCCGCGCCACGGTCACCGACCGCGCGACGATCGAACGCCTCAGCACGCTGCCCGGCGACTCCCTGAGCGTGCGCGCCTCCTCCACCGCGGTGGACAGCGGCGCGGCGGGCGGCCGCTGGGCCTTCGACGGCGACCCGAAGACGGCCTGGTTCGCCGACCCGCTCGACCCCAGGCCCACGCTGAACGTCGAGCTGGCCCGCGAGAAGAAGCTGTCGCAGATCCGCGTCATCACGCCCGACTCCTACTTGGGCGCCCCTCCCGTCCGGGTGACGATCCGCGCGGAGGGCGGCGTCCGGCAGAGCTGGGTCGGCACGGACGGGCTCGTCCGCTTCCCCGAGATGACGGCCAGGAAGGTCGCGCTGGAGTTCGGGGCGTCGGGCGGCCGGCCCATCGAGATCAGCGACGTGGCCTTCCCCGGCGTGCGGCCGCTCGGCGCGCTGACCGGCTTCAGGCTCACGCTGCCGTGCGGCTTCGGGCCGACGCTCACCATCGACGGCAACGAGGTGCACACCGCCGTCACCGGCGGTACCCTGCACGACGTGGTCACCGGCCGGCCGGTGACCTTCGAGACCTGCGAACGGCTCCAGCTCGTGGCCGGTCCGACCCGGCTGTCCGTGCGGCCGGGGGAGTCGTACCGGGTCGAGTCGGCCGTCGTGCGGCACGAGCCGGGCAGCCCCGCCGCCGGGCCCACCGTCATGCGGCGCACGCCGGTCACCAAGTGGGCGGCCGGCGAGCGGGTCGTCCAGGTGAACGTCCAGGACGACGCCTACCTGGTGGTCAACGAGAACTTCAACGCCGGCTGGAAGGCCACGCTGGGGGCCGCGGCGCTCAAGCCGGTCCGGCTCGACGGCTGGCGGCAGGCCTGGTTCCTGCCCGCGTTCACGGCCGGGACGGTGACGCTCACCTACCAGCCGGACGAGCCGTACCGGGCGGGGCTCGCCGCGGGTGGGGCGCTGGCGCTGCTCGTCGCCGGGCTGGCCCTGGTGGGCAGGGGCCGGCCGGGACGCCATCTGGCGCCCGTCCTGGCCGCCCGGCCGCGGGTCCGGCATGTCGCGGTCTTCGCCGTGGCGCTCGGCTACTGGGTCGGCGGCCCGGCCGGGGCGGGCGTGGCCGGGGTGGCGTTCGTGCTGAGCGCCTGGTCGCGTCCGCTGCGGGAGGCCGAGCACCTGCGCGGGCGGCGGCGCTGGACCCTGCTGCTCGGGCCGCCCGGCGGGCTCGCGCTCTACCTGGCCGCCACGGTCGCGGTGGCGCTCGGCGCGGGCGGCCTGTGGGCGCAACTGCTCTGCCTGCCGCTGCTCGGGCAGCTCCTCGTCGAGGTGGCGGCCAGGCGCGCGCCGGTCAGGCAGACCACCGTACCGATCACCGTCGCCGCAGGCGGCCCGACCATGACGAGTGTTCCGTGACCGACACGATCAAGCCGCGTCCGGGGACCGTCATCACGGTTCCCGGCCCGGTGGCGCGTGCCGCCCGCTGGGTCCGCCGCCACGGTGTCCTGCTGGCCGGGCTCGTGCTCATCGCCGCCGCGGTGGCGGGCAAGGCGGCCGTCGTCCAGGAGGCGTACTTCAAGGAGGACGACTACGAGTTCGTGGCCAGGGCGATGGAGAGCGACCTGTCCTTCGACTACCTGACCCGGATCCACTTCGGCCAGTTCATGCCGGGCGGCTTCCTGGTGGCCTGGCTGGTCTCCCGGCTGCACCCCTTCGACTGGGGGTGGGCGGCCGGCACGGTGCTGGCGCTGCACGCCCTGGCCGCCCTGGGCGTGCTGCGCATGCTGCGGGTGGTGTTCGGCCGGCGGCCGGCGACGCTGGTGCCGCTGCTGGTCTTCCTGCTCGCGCCGGTGACCGTGCCCGCGCTCGCCTGGTGGGCGGCCGGGCTCAACACCGTGTTCCTCCAGGTCGCGCTGCCCATGGCGGTCGCCTCGCACTGGCATCACCTGCGGACGGGCCGGCTGCGGCACGCCGTGGCCGCGGCGCTGTGGGTGCTGGTCGGGCTGCTGGGCTTCGTCAAGGGGTTCGCGCTGCCGCTGCTGCTGTTCGCCCTCACTGCGATCTACCACGGCGGCCTGCGCGCCGCGCTGCGCCGCCACCTGGCCGCCTGGGCCATGTACGTCACCGTCCTGGTGGCCTTCGGCGCGCTCTACGTCCAGCGGTCGTTGTCGGCGCCGAACACCGGGGCGCTGCCGATCTTCGACCAGGCCCTGGGCTTCCTGTGGGAGCTGCTGGGCAAGACGTTCGCCACCACCGTGCTCGGCGGGCCGTGGCGGTGGTTCGCGGGCGGTGACTGGGGGGTGGCCTCGCCGCCGCTGCCGCTGGTGGTCGCCTCCCTCGTCGTCCTGGCCGCGCTGGTGGTGGTCACCAGCCGGTACCGCAGGCGGGCGATCCTGGCCTGGGCCACGCTGCTGGGCTACCTGCTCGTCGCGGACGCGCTGCCGGTGTTGTGGGGACGCGTGCACCTGCTGGGCTCGTTCGTCGGCACCGACACCCGGTACGTTGCCGACGCCGTCCCGCTGCTCGCGCTGGTCGTGGGCCTGGTGCTGCTGCCGCTGCGCGGCGAGGAGGAGCCGTACCGCAGGGCGCTGCCGGCGCGGGAGCGGGTGACGGGGGCGGCCGGGGCGATGCTCGGGCTGTTCGCGGGCGCGTCACTGGTCACGGTGACGCTCTTCGCCGGGTACATGGGGGCCGAGCGGCGGCACGACTACATCGAGACCGCCCGCGCCGAGCTGGCCAGGGCGGCCCCCGACAGCGTGATCTACGACCGGCTGGTGCCGACGGAGGTGCTGCCGAACTCGTACCGGGCCTACAGCCTGACCTCGCGGGTGCTGGGCGCGCTGGCCACGCCCGCGCTCAGGGCCAGGATGCAGGCGCCGCCCGCCGCGCTCGACGGCCTGGTCTTCGACGACCAGGGCCGGCTGCGGCCGGTGGACGTGCAGGGCATCCCGCTCGTGCCCACGACCCGCGACCGGTGCTGGCCGGTGACCGGCGGGACCGTCCAGGTGCCGCTGGACAACCGCGTCACCCGGGTCGAGGGCACCCTGGTCAGGCTGGGTTACGCGGCCCGGTCCGACACGACGGTCACCCTGTGGATGGGCGACCGCGCCACCGACATGAAGCTGCGCGCGGGCTTCGGCAGGGTCTTCGTGCTGGCCGTGCCCGGCGCGGACCGGATCGTCGTGCACGACGTGCCGCCCGGCCTGTGCCTGGGCGACGTGACGCCGGGACAGGCGGTGCCCCGGCCGTGACCGCCCCGAGCCGAAGGAGCCTCGCGTTGGTGCTGGCCGCCGTGGGGGCCTTCCTGCTGACGCTCATCCCCCTGAGCCGCCTGTACGTCTACGACCGCGTGCTCAAGGCCCCCCTGGAACAGCAGAGCATGACCAGGGCGACCGCCGGGTCCGCCACGTACGTGGACCCGGCGACCATGCGGCAGACGACCGGCGACCTGGTCCAGACCCGGTGGCTGATCGGCGACGTGCTGGCCGGCGACGACGACCGCGCGGTGTGGGGCGAGTCGGTCTCCCTGGCCACCCGCGACGGCCACCGCCTGGACTACCACGAGCGCCGCCTGGCCTTCGACCGGCGTACCGGCGAGATCGTGAACTGCTGTGGCGAGTACCTGGACGAGGACGTCTCCGTCCGGCAGACCGGGCAGGCCTTCCGCTGGCCGTTCAACGCGGAGCGCCGCGACTACCCGCTGTTCGACCTGCGCCTGCGCCGCCCGGTCACGGCCGCCTTCGACGGGGTCGAGCGGGTGCGCGGCGTCGAGACCTACCGCTACGTCCAGCGCACGCCGCGCCAGCTGGTGCCCGGCGAGACGCCGCCGCTGCCGCGCCGCCTGCTGGGCCTGCCCGGCAAGGGCGACGTCGGCCTCGGCCGCTACGCCGAGATCCGGCGCACGTACTGGGTCGAACCGGTCAGCGGCCTGCCCGTCAGGACGCTGGAGGAGGTGACCGAGACGCTGGTCACCGCGGACGGCCGGGGCCGCCTGACCGCCCTCGACGCGGCCTTCCGCACCGCCGAGCCGGACGTGGCCGCCGCCCTGGCGACGGCGGCCGCCTACCGGCGCTGGATCCTGCTGCTCGGCACGGTGGCGCCGATCGGCGGCGGCCTGCTCGGCGCGGGCTGCGTGGGAGCCGCCCTGTGGATGTCGCGGCGGCGCTCACCTGCGGCGCAGGACGAGGAGCAGGTTCCAGGTGACCAGCTCGCGGACGCCAGGTAGGTGGACGACGTGCCTGGCCCAGCGTGGGTGGTAGCGGGGGACCGCGTCGAGGACCTCCACGTCGCGCCGCCCGCGCGCCCAGGCCAGCGGCTTGGCCACGCCGATGGCGTACATGCTCTCGCCGTAGACGTTCTTGGGCGGCTTGCCGTGGGTGCGGGCGTAGCGGCGGGCGGCGTAGTGGCCGCCGAGATAGTGCCAGGGGGAGGTCTCGTGGCCGCCCCAGGGCGAGAACCAGATCGTGTACGACAGGTAGACCACGCCGCCCGGCCGGGTCACCCGGACCATCTCGTCGGCCATCCGCAGCGGGTCGGGCACGTGTTCCAGCACGTTGGAGGAGAAGCACACGTCCACCGAGCCGGTGGCGAGCGGCAGGTCGAGCGCGCTGCCGAGCACGGCGTCGCGGGGCGGCACGCCGTCGCGCAGGCGCATCTCACCGGCGTCGCAGTCGACGCACAGGGGCCGCGCGCCGACCGCGCGCAGGGCGTCGGCGAAGTAGCCGGGGCCGCCGCCGATGTCGGCCACGGTCGCGCCGGCCAGGTCGGTGTAGGTGGCGAGCTGGGCCACCGTGTCCCTGGCCAGGGTGCCGTAGAAGAAGTCGGGGTCGCTCTGCTCCAGACGGAAGGCGCGCAGCAACCGGACGGATCTGCCGAGATCCGCTCGGAACGGTTCGGTGTCCACGGCGCGGAGCTTACTGCAGTGGAGGGATACGTCCATGGCTGAAGACGTCAAGCGAGCCGAGCCCTTCCAGATCACCATCCCGGCGGTGCGCACCGGGCCGGTCATCGGCGTGGGCCTGCTGATCGTGCTGATCTCGCTGGTGTTCCGGGCGAGCCTGCTCAGCAAGGCCTACTTCGTCGAGGACGACTTCCTCTTCGTGGCCGGGGCCGGCGACAGCGGGCCGACCTGGGAGTACCTGATGAGGGTGCACAAGGGGCACCTCATGCCGGGCGCGCTCGGCCTGGTGTGGCTGCTCACGTCGGTCGCGCCGTACAGCTGGGCGCTGGTGTCGTTCGTGACCGTCGCGATCCAGGGGGCCGCCTCGGTCATGTTCCTGGTGCTGCTGCGGCGGCTGTTCGGCGACCGGGCGGCGGTGCTCGCCGCGCTGACCGTCTATGCGTTCGCGCCGCTCACCGTGCCCGCCATGAGCTGGTGGTCGGCCGCGCTCAACGCCGTGCCGCTGCAGCTCGCGCTGATCGCGGCGCTGGCCGCGCACGTCAGGTACGTACGCGAGGGCAAGGGCCGCTGGCGGGCCCTGGCCTGGACCGCCGTCGGGATGGCCTTCTCCACCAAGGGGGTGTTCATCCCGTTCGTGGTGCTCGGCGTCAGCAGCGCCTACCTCGGCCGGGGCCTGTGGGGCCGCGCCCTGCTCGCCGAGCTGCGCAGGCCCGTCTGGTGGGCGCACGGCCTGCTGCTGGCCGGGTACGCGCTGCTCTACTGGCTGCGCCGGGACACCGCCGGGGCCGACGCGCTGACCGGCCCGAAGGCCGAGGTGGTCCCGGGGCTGCTGCGCAGGCTGCTGGGCGAGACCTTCCCCACGGGGGCGGTCGGCGGCCCGCTGCGCTGGGGCGGCGTCACCTCGACCGGCGGGCTGGCCGACCCGGCCCCGGTGACCGTGGCCGTGGCGTGGGCGGTGCTCGCGGCGCTGGTCGTGGTGACCTGCGTGTACCGCAGGCGCGCCTGGCGGGCGTGGGCGATCCTGGCGGCCTACGTGGTGGTCGCCGACGCGGTGCCCACCGTGATCGCGCGGGCCACCGCCTGGGACCTGGTCGGCGCCGAGACCCGGTACGTCGCCGACGCCGCCGTGCTCTTCGCGCTCTGCCTGGCGCTGGCCGTCATGCCGGTGGAGGACGAGCCCGACGCCGTACGCCGGCCGGCGCCGCCGAGCATGCCGGCCGTCGGCGGCGCGCTGACCGCCGTCTTCCTCGTCGTGTCGCTGATCTCGATCAACACCTTCGGCGACACGCTCACCGGCGACCGGGTCAGGACTTATCTGGACAACGCCAGGGCCTCGCTGGCCGCGGCGGCGGGGGAGGCCGACATCTACGCCCGTCCGGTGCCGCCGGAGATCGTCCTGCCGTGGAACGGGGAGCGCCGGATGACCTCGTACGTGCTGGCGCCGCTGGTCGACGCCGAGACCAGGGAGCGCATGCGCGACCCGCGGCCCTCGTCGGAGCCGTACGTGCTGGACGACACGGGCAAGCTCGTCCTGGTGGGGCGGGTGGTGCCGTTCTTCGACGCGGTCAAGGGCCGCAGGTGTTACCCGGCGGGCAAGGAGTTCCCGGTCGAGTCCTTCGGCGGGCCCGGCGTGGTGGTGGCCATGTCGTACGTCAGCCCGCGGCCCGTGCAGGTCGTGGTGGAGGTCGGCGAGGCCCAGCGGGCGGCCACGCTGCCCGCGACCGGCGCCATGGGCGCGCTGTTCTACGTGCCGCACGACGGGCCGGGCAGGGGCATGCGGATCACCGCGGCCGGTGCGCAGGGTCAGGCGTTCTGCCTCAGGGCGGTGGCCTTCGGCGAGCCGGGCCCGGCAGCGCGCTGAGGCACCAGGCGGATCAGCCGCCTGGCGGGCTCCTCCACGTAGCGGTGGGTGAGCCCGGCCATGGTGACCGTGATGGCGGTGACGGCGACCAGGTTGACCAGGAGGTTGCCGGTCCACGGCCGCTGGCCGGTGAAGTCGTACCAGAGGTAGAGGATGACGAACTGCCACAGGAAGACGCCGTAGGAGATCTGGCCCAGGTAGCTCATCACCCGGCCGCCGAGCAGCTCGTGCACCCGCGTGGGCCGTCCGGCCGCCAGCGCGGCCGGGGCGACCAGGCAGAAGGCGACGAGCGTGTAGAGGCCCTGCTCGGTGAACGCGGTCCAGATGCTGCCCAGGCCCACCGCGCGCGGCCCGGTGAGCGGCGTGGCGGCGATGAGGTAGGCCAGGCCCGCGATGACCCACAATGTGCCCCAGGAGGAGGCCAGCGCGGCGCTCAGCCGCCGTGCGCGGCCGTCCTCGGCCCTGGCCCAGACGGTCAGCACGGCCAGCGCCATGCCGGGCACGAAGAACGTCCAGGAGCGCGGCAGCCACACGTTCATCCAGGGCCGGTAGTCGGGGAAGTACTCGAAGACCGTGTACACGTAGGACAGCGCGCCGAAGGCGGCCAGGCCGATGAGCAGCCGCCGTCCCCTGGTCCGCAGGTCGGGAGCGCCGCGCAGGGCGAATCTGCGCAGCACCGCCGCCATCAGCGGGAGCGTGAGGTAGAAGGTCAGCTCGACCGCGAGGCTCCACATCTGGCCGAGCCCCTGGGGGCCGAGGCCGTACCACCAGGGGGTGATGTCGTAGGTGTGCACGAGGAACAACATCTGCGCCCACGTCCAGGGGTCGGCCCGGTGCGCGTCGCCCCACAGCAGCAGCGCCACGGCGACCACCAGCCAGTACGCCGGCATGATTCGGAAGAAGCGTTTCCACAGGTAGCGCCGCGTGTCCGGAGCCCGGTCGCCGAGCAGCACCTCCGCCGCCCACGGCCGGTACAGCAGCAGGCCGGAGAGCGTGAAGAAGATGGGCACGCCGATCTCGCCCCTGGACAGCACGCCGCCCAGGAACCCCGGGTCCAGCGCCGTCCCCGCCTCCATGGACACGTGGAACAGCAGGACGGCGAAGGCGGCCACGGCGCGCACGCCGTCGAGCGAGGTCTGGTGTCCTGAGACCACCGGCACCCCGCTCGAAGTAGAACCTGTTTCGGTCACGTTTCCGCATCCCTGGTGACGTCGGTCACTCGTCGCAATAACATACCGGCGAGTAGGTAGTTCGTTTCAGTACTTAACCACCCAAACAGGCGTCAGTGCACCTGCGCACATGGAGGGTCCATGAACCGGGTCGTCGTTGGCAGCGTCCTCATCGCCGTCGGGGCATTCCTCATCGTTCTGGCTCCCCTGGTACGTCTCCAGGTCGCGCCCGCCTTCATGGCCGCCAAGGGCGACCAGTACAGCATCAGCAAGCTGCACGCGACGGGCGCCCAGTACTTCAGCATCCCGGACGGCAAGGTGCTGACCGCCGACCTCGACATCATCGTGACCACCCGCGGCGACGTGAAGGAGGCCAACGACGACCGCGTCGTCTGGGACGAGTTCACCGCCGTCAACGACGTCACCAACAGCAAGCCGGGCATCAACTTCAGCGAGCGGCGCAGCGCCTTCGACAAGCGCTCCGGCGTCGGCCTCAACTGCTGCGGCGCCAGCATCGACAAGGCCCCGGTGCAGCTGCAGGGCCAGATCTACAAGTTCCCGTTCGACGTGGAGAAGAAGACCTACCAGGTCTTCAACGCCAGCGCGGGCAAGGCGTTCGACGCCAGGTTCGTCGGCGAGGAGCAGGTCAACGGGCTGGCCACGTACAAGTTCGAGCAGACCGTCCCCGAGACCAGGACGCAGACGCTGAACGCGCCCGCCGCCTGGTTCGGCATGGGCACCTCGGGCGACGTGCAGCTGAACCGGTTCTACTCCGGCACCGTCACCTACTGGATCGAGCCCACCACCGGCGCGCCCGTCAGGCAGGAGCAGGTGCGCAACGAGGTGCTCAAGAGCCAGGACGGCATCGAGCGCTCCAAGGCGTTCGTGGCCACCGCCAAGATGACCGACGACACGGTCAAGGGCCTGGTCGACAGCGCCTCCGAGGGCAAGAGCCAGATCAACCTGATCAGGACCACGCTGCCGATCGTGCTCGGCGTGGTCGGGGTCGTCCTGCTCCTGGGCGGCCTGCTGCTCGCCCTGCGCGGCCGCCGGTCCGCATGAGCCAGGGCGTGGTCGCCCGGCCCTGGTCGCCCGCGCCCGCGCTGGCCCTGGTCAGGGCGGCCCGGCCGCGCCAGTGGCTGAAGAACCTGCTCGTCCTGGCCGCCCCCATGGCGGCCGGGGTGCTCGGGCAGCCGGGCCGCCTGCTCGCGGCGCTGCTCGTCCTGGCCGCGTTCTGCCTGGCCGCCAGCGGCTCCTACCTGCTGAACGACGCCTCCGACGTGGAGGCCGACCGGCTGCACCCGCGCAAGCGCCGCCGGGCCGTCGCCTCCGGCGCGGTGTCGGTGCGCACGGTCCGGGTGGCGGGCGTCGTCCTGCTGGTCCTCGGGCCGGCGGTCGCCGCGCTCACCGGCGGCTGGCAGGCGCCCGCGGTCGTCGCCGGGTACGTCGCCCTGACCCTGGCCTACACGACCTGGCTCAAGCACCAGGAGGTCGTGGACCTCATCGCGGTCGCCGGATGCCACGTGATCAGGGCCTACGCCGGCGCCGTCGCCGTCGGGGTGCCGGTGACCGGCTGGTTCCTCGTGGTCGTCTCGCTGGCCGCGCTGCAGCTCGTGGCCGGCAAGCGCGAGGCCGAGCTGCGGTCGCGGGGCGTGTCGGGGACGCGGGCCACGCTCGCCGCCTACCCGGCCGCGTACCTGACGCACGTGCGGATCATGGCGTCCGGGGCGATGATCGTCACGTACTGCCTGTGGGCGCTGAACGCGCATGAGAACGTGTTCTACGGGCTGAGCATCGTCCCGTTCCTGCTCCTGGTGCTCCGGCACAACCTGCTCGTCGAGCGGGGCGGCGGCGAGGAGCCCGAGGAGCTGGTGATCCGCGACCGGCCCACCCTCGTCTTCGCCGCCGCGCTGGTCGTCCTGGTGGGGCTGGGGATCTACGCGTGAGCACGTTCCTCACCGGCTGGGGCCGCACCTCGCCCACGCCCGCCGTGCTGCGGCGCCCGCGCTCCCTGGCCGAGCTGCGCGACCTGGTGGTGGCCGCGCCGGGCCGCGGTGTCGTCGCCCGCGGGCTCGGCCGCTCGTACGGCGACGCCGCCCAGAACGCCGGCGGCCTCGTCCTCGACTGCACCGGCCTGGACGCCTGGAGCTTCGACGAGCACACCGGCGTCGTGACCGCGGCCGGCGGGGTCAGCCTGCACGAGGTGATGACGGCGCTGGTGCCCCGCGGCTGGTTCGTGCCCGTGAGCCCCGGGACCAGGCACGTCACGGTCGGCGGGGCCGTCGCGGCCGACGTGCACGGCAAGAACCACCACCGCGACTCCTCCTTCGGCGCGCACGTCCGCTCCCTCACCCTGGTGACCGCCGACGGCGCCGCCAGGGTGCTGCGCCCCGGCGACCCGCTCTTCCGGGCGACCGTCGGCGGCATGGGGCTGACCGGGGTGGTGGCCGAGGCGACGTTCGGCTGCGTGCCCGTCGAGACGGCCCGGATGCGGGTGGACGTACGGCGCACCGCCGACCTGGACGAGACGCTCGACGTCATGACCCGCACCGACGACCGCTACCGCTACACGGTGGCCTGGATCGACCTGCTGGCCCGCGGCCGCCGGATGGGCCGCAGCGTCCTGACCAGGGGCGACCACGCGCCGCGCGATGCGGACGAGCAACCGCCGGTCTTCGCGCCGCGTGCCCGGCTGCACGCGCCGCCGTGGGTGCCGGACGGCCTGCTCAACGGGCTCAGCGTGCGGGCGTTCAACGAGGTCTGGTACCGCAGGGCGCCGCGCAGCGCGACGATCACGCAGGGCATCGCGCCGTTCTTCCACCCGCTCGACTTCGTCGAGGGCTGGAACCGCATGTACGGCTCGCGCGGCTTCGTGCAGTACCAGTTCGTGGTGCCGTTCGGCGCGGAGGAGACGTTGCGCGGCATCGTCGGCTCGTTGTCGGCGCACGGGACGGTGTCGTTCCTGACCGTGCTCAAGCGCTTCGGCCCTGGTTCGGGCGGGTTCCTGTCCTTCCCCGTGCCCGGCTGGACCCTGGCCCTGGACATCCCGGCCGGTCAGCGCGGCCTGAGCGGGCTCCTGCGCGGCTTCGACGAGCGCGTCGCGCAGGCCGGAGGACGGGTGTACCTGGCCAAGGACGCGCGGCTGCGCGCCGACATGATGGCGGCGATGTACCCCGAACTGGAACGATGGCGGAGCATCAGGGACGAGGCCGACCCGGAGGGCCTGTTCCGCTCGGACCTGTCCAGGAGACTACGACTGTGACCACCACTTCTGACGCCCGCCGCGCAGCCGCCGCTCCGGGGCGGAGGGCGGCGTGAGGAACGCGCTCGGGGCCGTGGACAGCGTGCTGCTGCTGGGCGGGCGGAGCGAGATCGGCCTGGAGATCGTCCGGCTGCTGGTCGGGCTGGGCGCGACCAGGGTCGTGCTGGCCGCCAGAGGCGAGCTCACGCCGCCCGCGGACCTCGCGGCCAAGGTGCACGTCCTGCCGTTCGACGCGCTGGACGTGGGGTCGCACGCCGCCGTCCTGGCCAGGGCCGTGAAGCTGGTGGGCGACCTCGACGTGGTGATCTCCGCGTTCGGGGTGCTCGGCAGCCAGGACGACTACGACGCCGACCCGGCCGCCGCCGCCGAGGCCGTCGCGGTGAACTACGGCGGCCACGTCTCCGTGGACCTGCACGCCGCCAGGGTCCTGCGCGAGCAGGGGCACGGCATCCTCGTGGTGCTCTCGTCGGTCGCCGGGGCCCGGGTGCGCAAGGCCAACTTCGTCTACGGCTCGGCCAAGGCCGGGCTCGACGGGTTCGCGCAGGGGCTCGGCGACGCGCTGCACGGGTCGGGCGCCCGCGTGCTGATCGTCCGTCCGGGTTTCGTGATCGGCCGGATGACGAAGGGCCTGCCGCCGGCGCCGCTGTCCTCGACGCCCCGCCAGGTGGCCCTGGCCACCGTGCGCGCGCTGCGCGAGGGCGCGTCGTCCGTGTGGGTGCCGCGGGCGCTCGGCCCGGCGTTCGGCCTGCTGCGCCTGCTGCCCCGGACGCTCTGGCGCCGGCTGCCGCGCTAGAACGCGTTCCAAGCCGGAAGCCGCCCGACAAAAGGTTCTAGAGTAGAACGCGTTGCAGTTTAGCCGTGGCGCGGCTTATCGTCGGGCCATGCGGACACGGGTCACGGACATGTTCGGAATCGAGCTCCCGATCTTCGCCTTCAGCCACTGCAGGGACGTGGTCGCCGCGGTCAGCCGCGCGGGCGGCATGGGAGTGCTCGGCGCGCTCTACTTCACCCCGGAAGAGCTCGAAATGGAGCTCAAGTGGATCGACGACCACGTCGACGGCAAACCGTACGGGGTGGACGTGGTCATGCCCGCCTCCTACGAGGGCGCCGACTTCGCCCCTGAGGAGCTGGTCGGCCGCCTGCAGGCGATGATCCCCGAGGGGCACCGTGCGTTCGTCGAGAACCTGCTGGGCAGGCACGGCGTGCCGCCCCTGTCGTCCGACGCCGACCCCGGCCGGGTCCTGCTCGGCTGGACCGACGCGACCGCGCGTCCCCAGGTCGAGGTCGCGCTCCGCCATCCCATCGCCCTCCTGGCCAACGCCCTCGGCCCGCCCCCGGCCGACGTCGTGGAGCTCGCCCACCGGCACGGCGTCAAGGTCGCCGCCCTCGCCTCGACCCCGCGGCACGCGCTCAAGCAGGTCGAGGTCGGCGTGGACGTCGTCGTCGCCCAGGGCACCGAGGCCGGCGGCCACACCGGCGAGATCTCGACCATGGTGCTCATCCCGCAGGTGGTGGACGCCGTGGACGTCCCCGTCCTCGCGGCGGGCGGCATCGGGAACGGCCGGCAGATGGCGGCCGGCATGGCGCTGGGCGCGGAGGGCGTCTGGACCGGCTCCCTCTGGCTCACCGTCGAGGAGGCCGACACCCCAGAGGTGGCCAGGCGCCGCATCCTGGAGGCCACCTCGCGCGACACCGTGCGCTCCCGGAGCTGGACCGGCAAGCCCGCTCGCCTGCTCAGGAACGAGTGGACCGAGGCGTGGGAGTCGCAGGAGTCGCCGGGCACGCTGCCGATGCCGCTGCAGTTCATGCTGGTCTCGGACGCCCTGCGCCGGATCGGCCGCTCGGACGCCTCGGAGCTGGCCACGTTCCCCGCCGGGCAGGTCATCGGCCTCACCAACCAGGTGCGCTCGACGAAGGACGTGGTGTTCGGGCTCGTGGAGGAGTACGCCGAGGCCCTGGAACGCCTCGACCGCATCACCCGGGACTGATCGCCCGGCTGTTACCGTGGGGACGTGTCGGTCTTGTACGTGCCGTACCACCTCGACGAGCACCAGCCGGATCTCAACGTGCCGCTGCCCGATGGCGTGCCCGTCGCCGAATTCGCCGTGGAGCTGCCCGGCGAGGACGTCTGGTCCCGCCTCGGGCGGCTCTATGACGCCGTCGCCGCCACCGTCGAGCGGACCGTGCGGGCGGGAGAGAGGCCCGTCGTGGTCTCCGGCGACTGCACGGTGTCGATCGGCATGGCGGCGGGCCTGCAACGGGCCGGGCTCGACCCCTCGATCGTCTGGATCGACGCCCACGGCGACCTCCAGACGCTGGAGACGACCACGTCCGGCTACCTCGGCGGCATGGCGCTGCGCTTCCTGCTCGGCTACCGCCCCCGCGACGTGGCCGACCGCCTGGCCCTGCGCCCGCCGCCGGAGGACCGCGTGCTGCTCGTCGACGCGCGCGACCTCGACCCGCCCGAGGCGGGCTACCTGGCGTCCTCGGGCGTGACCCGGTCGAGCCTCGACGAGGTGACGCCCGAGACCCTGCCTCCTGGGCCGCTGCTGCTCAACCTCGACCTGGACGTCCTCGACCCGTCCCGCCTGCCCGGCCTGCGTTACCCGGCGGCCGGCGGGCCCGACGTCCCGGCCCTGCTGCGGGCCGTGCGGGTGGTGCTGGACAGCGGCCGGCTCGCCGCGCTCAACCTCGCCTGCACGTGGCATCCGGGCCGGGACGATCCCGGCGGCGTCCGCGAGCACCTGGTGGCGACGATCCTGGCCGGCCTGCGGGACTGATCCTTCCCGCAGGCCGCGGCTCTCCGCCGGCTCTCGGCCGGCTCTCCGTCAGCCGAACATGCCGGGCACGTAGTCGCCCGCGGGCTGCTGGATGGCGACGTTCACCCGGTTGAAGGTGTTGATCAGGGCGATCAGGCACACCAGCGCCGCGAGCTGCTCCTCGTCGTAGTGCTTGGCGGCGTTCGCCCAGACCTCGTCCGGGACGCCGCCGGCGGCGTCGGCGATGCGGGTGCCCTGTTCGGTCAGCTCCAGCGCGGCCCGCTCGGCCTCGGTGAACACCTTGGCCTCCCGCCAGGCGGCGACCAGGTTGAGCCGGATCTGGGTCTCCCCGGCGTGCGCGGCGTCCTTGGTGTGCATGTCGGTGCAGAAGCCGCAGCCGTTGATCTGGCTGGCCCGGATCTTCACCAGCTCCTGCGTGGCGTGCGGGAGGCTCGAGTCCATGATGACCTTGTTGGTGCTGATCAGGTGCTTCATGACCTTGTTCGCGACCGGGTTCTCGAAGAGGTTCAGACGGGCTTCCATGACGCGCTCCTTGTCGTCGTCGACTGCTTCCACCTCTCGGACGGGGCAGCCGGACGGGATGTGACAGGAACGGATGTGACGTGCGTCTCTCCGGCCGGGGGGGTTGGGTCAGTGCCCTTCATAGCGGGCCGGGCGCTTCTCGCGGAACGCGCGGGTGCCCTCCTTGGCGTCCTCCGAACCGATCACCGGCCAGCCCAGCTCGTCCGACACCTTCAGGGCCTCGGGCTCGGGCATGCCCAGGGTGTCCCGGTACGTCCGCAGGATGGCCTGGACCGCCAGCGGCCCGGAAGCGGCGATGTCCGCCGCCAGCTCCCGGGCCGTCGCCAGCGCCCGCCCGTCCGGCACGACCCGGTTGACCAGCCCCATCGACAGGGCCTCGGCGGCGGTCACGGAACGGCCGGTGAGCAGCAGGTCCATGGCGTGGCAGTACGGGATCTGGCGGGGCAGCCGGACCGCGCAGCCGCCCATGGGGAAGAGCGCACGTTTGGCCTCGAACAGCCCCAGGGTGGCCGATTCCGCCACCACCCGCAGGTCCGTCCCGACCAGCAGCTCCGTGCCGCCGGCGACCGCGTACCCCTCGACAGCGCTGATGATCGGCTTTGTCGGCAAGTCCTCCCTTAAAAGCCCTTTCCAGTGAAAATTCGGGATCTGGGCGGCTCTTGCTTGCACGTCTGGATCGGTCGAGGGTTGGCCCATGGCCTTGAGGTCGGCCCCGGCGCAGAACGTGCCCTCCGCCCCGGTCAGGATCGCGACCCGGATCGAGGGCTCGGCCGACGCGTACGCCCACGCCGAGGCCAGCCCGATCAGCATGTCCGAGGAGAGGGCGTTGCGGGCCTCCGGCCGGTTCATCGTGACGGTCAGGACGTGGCCGTCGCGTTCCACCCGGCAGTGCGGGGTGCTGATCGGCAGAAGCTCCATGTGCGCCTCCCAAGTCCCAGAAGCTACAGAATCAAGCGCTTGCTACGAACTTTACCCGCGGGATACGCTCCCCACAGCAAACGAGAACAAGTTCCTGTTTTGCTACGCCTGAGCTGAGGAGATCAGATGGGCACGCTCGGTTTCTGGAGGCTGGCGCAGGCGGATCCCGAGTGGATCGCGGCCGTCGACCCCGACGGCACGGAGCACCGCGCGGGTGACCTCCTGGCCCGTTCGAACCGCCTCGTCCACGGGTTACGCGAGCTCGGCCTGGAGCCGGGCGACGGAATCTGCGGCCTGGCCCCGAACGGCGCGGACGGCCTCGTCCTCTATCTGGCCGCGCTCCAGGCCGGCTGGTACTACACGCCGATCAACTGGCACCTCACCGGCCCGGAGATCGGCTACATCGTGTCCGACAGCGAGGCCAAGGCGTTCTTCGTCCACCCCCGCTTCCTCCAGGAGGGCGCCAGGGGAGCCGAGGCGATCGAGCCGCACCGCCGCTTCCTCCTCGGGGACGGCGGCCAGGACGGCTTCCGCCCGGCGAGCGAGCTGACCGCCGGGCAACCGGACACCGCGCCGCCCGGCCGCACGGCCGGCGCCACCATGCACTACACCTCGGGCACCACCGGCCGGCCCAAGGGCGTCAGGCGCACGCTGAGCGGCCTCGACCCCGACGACGGCGCCGAGCTGATGACCTTCCTGCTCGGCCTGTTCGGCATCACGGCCGGACCGCCCAACGCGCACCTGGTCACCTCGCCCAGCTACCACACGGCCGTCACCCAGTTCGGCGGCAGCGCCCTGCACATGGGCCACACCCTCGTCTACATGGACAGATGGGACGCCGAGGAGACGCTCCGGCTGTGCGAGCGCTACCGCGTCACCAACTCCCACATGGTCCCCACGCACTTCAAGCGTCTGCTCGCGCTCCCCGAGGCCACCAGGGCCAAGTACGACCTGTCCTCGCTCAGGTGGATGATCCACGCCGCCGCCCCCTGCCCGGTCCCGGTCAAATGGGCGATGTTCGAGTGGTGGGGTGACTGCATCTACGAGTACTACGCGGCCACCGAGGGCGGCGGCACCCTGGCCACGCCCGAGGGCTGGAAGACGCACCCGGGCACGGTCGGCTCCGCCTGGCCGATCAGCGAGCTGCTGATCGCCGACGACCAGGGCGAACCCGTACCGACCGGCACGCCCGGGACGATCTACATGAAGATGATGGGCGTGCCCTTCGAGTACAAGGGCGACCCCGCCAAGACCGCCGCGAACCGGCTCAAGGACTACTTCACGGTCGGCGACATCGGATACCTGGACGAGGACGGCTTCCTCTTCCTCTGCGACCGCAAGGCCGACATGATCATCTCCGGCGGGACGAACATCTACCCGGCCGAGATCGAGAACGAGCTCATGATCCACCCCAAGGTCGCGGACGTGGCCGTGTTCGGCATCCCGGACGACGACTGGGGCGAGCAGATCAAGGCCGTCGTCGAGCCCGCGCCGGGCGTCGCGCCGGGGCCCGAGCTCGCGGCCGAGCTGATCGCCTCGCTGGAGGGCCGCCTGGCCCGGATGAAGTGGCCCAAGAGCGTCGACTTCATCGCGGAGATGCCCCGGGAGCCCAACGGCAAGCTGCTCAAGCGCAAGCTCCGCGCACCGTACTGGGAGGGCCACGACCGTGCCATCTGACGATCCGCTGGTCGCCCAGCACGTCCTGGAGTTCCCCGGCGGCTACACCCGGACGACCGGGCCGGTGATCGGGCGCTTCCTCACCGAGTTACGCGGCCGCCGCATCGTCGGAGTGCGCACGAAAGAGGGCAAGGTGCTCGTGCCGCCCCTCGAATACGACCCCGCCACCGGCGACCCCGTCACCTCCGAGTACGTCGAGGTCGGCCCGGCCGGCACGGTGACCTCCTGGGCCTGGGTGCCCGAGCCCCTGGAGAACCACCCGCTCGACCAGCCTTTCGCCTGGGCCACGATCCTGCTGGACGGCGCCGACACCGCGCTCGTGCACGCCGTCGCCGCCGACGGCCCCAAGGCGCTGTCGAAGGGCTCCCGGGTCTGGCCGGTGTGGCGCGACCGGCCCACGGGCCACATCACCGACATCTCCCACTTCGCGCCCGAGGTCACGAAGATCGTGTCCAACGTGCGGGCCGAGTACCGCCTCCAGGCGGGCGGCTCGCTTCGCGTCTTCCTGGAGGGCGTCGAGCGTGGCGTCTTCCTCGGCGGACGTTGCGAGCGGTGCGACCAGGTGTACGTGCCCTACCGGATGTCCTGCCCCCAGTGCGGAGGTCTCATCCCGGAGACGCTCGAACTGCCCGACACCGGGACGATCACCACGTTCGCCATCAACAACCTGCCGGATCCGCGCGCGCCGGAAGTGCCGTTCGTCTCCGCCTACATCCTGCTCGACAACGCCGACATCCCCATGATCGCCCTGATCGGCGACGTACCCGCGCACGAGGTGCGCCAGGGCATGCGGGTCAGGGCCGTCTGGGTCCCCGAGGAGGAGCGGAGCAAGTCCATGGCGAACATCCGCTGGTTCGCCCCCACCGGCGAGCCCGACGTGGAGCTGTCATGAGAGAGGTCGCGATCGTCGCGTTCGCGCAGACCGTCCACACCGACCACGACACCGGGCTCACCGAGCCCGAGCTGATCCTGCCCGTGATCAGCGAGGTCAAGGAGCGGACCGGGCTGACCAGGTTCGGCTTCACCTGCTCGGGGAGCTGCGACTACCTGGCCGGGGCGCCGTTCTCGTTCGTCAGCGCCCTGGACGCGCTCGGCGCCTGGCCGCCCGTCTCCGAGAGCCACGTCGAGATGGACGGCGCCTGGGCCCTGTACGAGGCGTGGGTCCGCCTCCAGCACGGCGACATCGACTCCGCCCTGGTCTACGGCTTCGGCAAGTCGTCGCTCGGCGACCTGCGCACCATCATGACCCTCCAGCTCGACCCCTACTACCTGGAACCCCTCGGCCTCGACCAGCTCTCCCTGGCCGCACTCCAGGCGAACGCGCTCGACGCGGACAGGAAGCAGCTCGACGAGATCGTCCGCAGATCCAGGGCGGACGGCAGGAGCAATCCGTACGCGCTCGACCTGCCCGAACCGGACGGCGAGGAGATCGCGGTCGAACCCCTCAGGAAGACGGACGTGCCTCCCGTCACGGACGGCGCGGCGGCGATCGTGCTGGCCACGGCGGAACTGGCCGGACGGCTCACCAGCCGCCCCGCGTTCGTCAGGGGCATCGCCCACCGCATCGAGCCCCACTACCTGGGCATGCGGGACCTGGCCCGGTCGGCCTCCGCGGCCGACGCCGCACGGGCCGCCGGGGTCGGCAAGGGCCCGGTCGAGGTGGCCGAGCTGCACGCCCAGTTCCCGCACGAGGAGCTCATCCTGCGCGAGGCGCTCGAACTGGGCGGCGACACGGTGATCAACCCGTCCGGCGGCCCGCTCGCCGCCAACCCCGTCATGGCCACGGGGCTCATCCGCATCGGCGAGGCCGCGCGGCGCATCCTCGACGGCGGCGCGAGCCGCACCGTCGGGCACGCCGCCGGCGGCCCCTGCCTGCAGCACAACCTCGTCACGGTCCTGGAGGCGTGAATCATGGGCAACCGGTGCGCGGTGATCGGGGTCGGGCAGACGCACTACACCACCAAGCGCAGGGACGTCTCCATCGCGGGCCTGGTCCGCGAGGCGGCGCTGCGGGCCCTGGAGGACGCCGGGCTGACGTTCAAGGACATCGACGCCGTCGTGGTCGGCAAGGCGCCCGACCTGTTCGAGGGCGTGATGATGCCCGAGGCGTACCTGGCCGACGCGCTCGGCGCGGCGGGCAAGCCGATGATGCGGGTGCACACCGCCGGCAGCGTCGGCGGCTCGACGGCGCTGGTCGGCGCGAGCCTGATCCAGGGCGGCGTGCACGATCGGGTGCTGGTGGTGGCCTTCGAGAAGCAGTCGGAGTCCAACGCCACCTGGGCGCTGTCCACGCACCTGCCCTTCAGCGCGTCGCTCGTGGTCGGCGCGGGCGGCTACTTCGCGCCGCACATCCGCGAGTACATGCGCAGGTCCGGCGCGCCCGGCCACATCGGCACGCTGGTCGCCGTCAAGGACCGGCTCAACGCGCTGAAGAACCCCTACGCCCACCTCAGGATCCCCGGCATCGACCAGAAGATGGTCGAGTCCACGCCGATGCTCTGGGAGCCGATCCGCTACCTGGAGACCTGCCCGTCCAGCGACGGCGCGTGCGCGATGGTCCTGGCCGCCGAGCACAAGGTCACCGGCACCCCCGCCTGGGTGCACGGCACCGCCATGCGCTCGGAGCCCATCTTCCGGGCCGGCCGCGACACCGTCAGCCCCCAGGGCGGCAAGGACTGCGCCGCCGACGTCTACCGCCAGGCCGGCGTCACCGACCCGCGCCGCCAGATCGACGTGGCCGAGGTGTACGTGCCCTTCTCCTGGTACGAGCCGATGTGGCTGGAGAACCTGGGATTCGCGGCGGAAGGCGAGGGCTGGAAGCTGACCGAGTCCGGCGCCACGGCCCTCGACGGCGACATCCCGTGGAACGCCTCCGGCGGCGTGCTGTCGAGCAACCCGATCGGGGCCTCGGGGCTGATCAGGTTCGCCGAGGCCGCGCTCCAGGTGCGCGGCCAGGCCGGCGAGCACCAGGTGGACGGCGCCCGCACGGCGCTCGGCCACGCCTACGGCGGCGGAGCCCAGTTCTTCGCGATGTGGATCGTCGGACGGGAGAGACCCTGATGGAGTTCAACCACGCGGACCTGTTCGAGGCACTCGCCGACGCGATCGGCGACCGCACCGCCGTCATCTGCGGCGACCGTCGGCGCACCTACGCCGAGCTGGACGCCGAGGCCAACCGGCTCGCCCACTACCTCGCCGACCTGGGCGTACGGCCGGGCCAGCACGTCGGGCTGCACCTGTACAACGGCGTGGAGTACCTGGCCGGGCTGCTGGCCGCGCTCAAGATCCGGGCCGTGCCGATCAACGTCAACTACCGGTACGTCGAGGCCGAGCTGCTCTACCTCTACCAGGACGCCGACCTGCGCGCGCTGGTCTACGACGTCGAGTTCGACCCCCGCGTGGCCGCCGTCGCGCACCAGGCGCCGCTGCTGGAGCACCTGATCGCGGTCGGCGGCGAGTCGTCGATCGCCTCGGCGGTGCCGTACGAGGCGGCGCTGGAGCGCGGCAGGCCGGAACGCGGCTTCGCCCCGCGCACCGGCCAGGACGTCTACATCATCTACACCGGCGGCACCACCGGCATGCCCAAGGGCGCGATGTGGCACGTCGAGGACCTGTTCATGGCCTTCGGCGGCGGCAACCCGTACGGCGACCCGCGCACCACCCCGCAGGAGGTCGTAGACGAGGCCGTCAAGGCCACCCCCATGATCATGATGGCCACCTCGCCGCTCATGCACGGCGCCGCGCAGATGGCCACCTTCATCAGCTGGTGGGCGGGCGGGACGATGGTGCTCGTCCCCAAGTTCGAGGCCGGCGAGGTGTGGCGGGCGGTCGAGCGCGAGCGCGTGCTCACCATGAGCATCACGGGCGACGCCATGGCCAGGCCGCTGGCCGAGGCGCTGGAGACGGGCACGTACGACCTGTCGTCGCTGTTCGTCGTCAGCTCGACCGGCGCGATCCTGAGCGGCGCGGTCCGCGACCGGCTCCAGGGCCTGCTGCCCGACGTCATGATCGTGGACAGCTTCGGCTCGACGGAGTCCGGCTACACCGCCTCCGCGCTGCCCGGCTCCACGCCCGAGACCGGGCTGCGCTACCAGCCCAACCCGTCGGCCAGGATCAGCGTCCTGGACGAGCGGGGACGTCCCGTTCCGCCAGGTTCGGGGCAGATGGGGACGGTGGCCAGGTCCGGGCGGGTGGCGTTCGGCTACTACAACGACCCGGACAAGTCGGCGCGCACGTTCGTCACCGACCCCGACGGCACCCGCTGGCTGCTCACCGGCGACCTGGCGACCGTGGACGCCGACGGCACCGTGCACGTGTTCGGCCGCGGCTCGCAGTGCATCAACACCGGCGGCGAGAAGGTGTTCCCCGAGGAGGTCGAGGCCGTGCTCAAGGGCCATCCGGCGGTGTTCGACGCGGTGGTGACCGGCGTGCCGGACGACCGGTGGGGGAGCAGGGTGGCGGCCGTGGTCGAGCCGCGTCCCGGTGTCGAGGTGACCGCCGCCGAGCTGGACGCCCACTGCCGGGCGTCGTTGTCGGGGTACAAGGTGCCGCGTTCGTACGCGTTCGTGAAGGAGATGGTGCGCTCGCCCGCCGGCAAGGCCGACTACCGCTGGGCCAGGGAAACCGCCGAGGCCGCCACCACCTGACCACCCTCAACGCACTCCTGCCCGGCGTCCTCGCGCCGCCCCGGGGGCTAGGTCGTGCGTAGCTCGGCTTCCACCTGGGCCGCCTCTTCGCGTCTGCCGGACTTCTCCAGCAGCCGCAGCCGGCCGCGCAGCACGTCGCGTAGCAACTCGGTGAGCTCGCCGGTCCCGCGGTTCGCGCCGTCCGCGCCGGTGCCGCCGGTGGTCAGGAGGCCGCGCAGCAGGCCGTGCGCGACCCGGAGGGCGGTGTCGGCCGCGTCGTCCCTGCCCAGCTCCTGCTGGCAGAAGCCGAGCCGGGCGTGGGCGACGGCGGCGGCCGGCTCGTCGTCAATGACCTGGGCGCCCCGATGGAAGACCAGGCTCGCCTCCAGCGCCCGGCCCGACTCCATCAGCGCGTCGCCCAGCATGAGCATGGCGCGGGACAGGACGCCGCCGAGCAGGGGGTTCGCGGGGGCATGGCGTTCGAGCGCGGCGACGGCCTCGCGCAGCGGCCCCACCGCCGCCGCCGGCTGCTCGCGCAGCCGGAGCGCGGCGGCCAGCGTCAGCCCGGCGCCCGCCCGGCTGACGTGCAGCGCCTCGGCGTTCATGCCCGTGGTCAGCAGCTCGTCGTAGATCGCGATGGCCTCGCGGGCCCGCTGCTCGGCCTCCGCCGCCGCGCCGGGCCGCAGCAGGGGCAGCAGCTCCGAGCTCTGTGCGAGCGAATCGGCCAGGATCGCCCGGTACGTCAGCTCGCCCGGCGCCCGCCTGGCCAGCCGGATCAGCTCCTCGGCCAGCGCACCCGCCTCCCGCGCCTCGCCCAGCATCATGTGGCACCTGACCAAGCGCTGGGTGGCCAGGGCATGCCTGAGCGTGCGCGGCGGAAGGCCGGTGACGGCGATCCTGGCGTACTCGGCGGCCTCCTCGGGACGCCCGGCGGCCAGCAGGTCGTCGGCGACCGTCCCGGCCACCTCGGCCGCCGCCGCGGGCCGGGCCAGCCGGACGTGCAGCCGCATGGCCTCCACCAGGTGGGCCAGCGCCTCCTGCGTCCTGCCCGACGCGCGCAGCACCTGCCCGCGCACCTGGATCGCCTGCGCGCGCACGCCGAGCAGCCCGGCCTCGCCGCCCCGCGCCTCCGCGGCGCGTTCCTGCTCGGCCAGCGACCAGGTCACCGCCTCCAGCGCGGCCTGCGGACGGTCGAGAACGGCCAGGGCCGCGCCGAGCTGGGCGTACGTGACGGCGGCGACGGCGGGCTCGTCCAGCTCGTCGCAGAGGTCGGCGGCGCGTTCGGAGTGGGCCAGCGCCTCCACCGGCCGACCGGCCTCCAACAGCCTGACCGCGTACCTGTTCAGCGTCTCGGCCAGCGCCCTCCCGTCCTCGGACAACAGGTCCACGGCCTGCTCGAGGACGGTCAGGTCGGCGTCGCCGAGCGCGGCCAGCGCCAGGCCCAGGGTGTGCCGGTGGCGGGCGTCGAACGCGGCCAGGCCCTTGTGGACGCGTACGGCCGGAGCCGCCGTCGCGCCGCTGAGCATGAGGCAGCGGCCGAACCGCTCGTGGAGCAGCGGGTTCTCGCTGACCGGGGCCTCGCGCTCCAACGCCTCGGCGAACGCCGTCAGCAGCGGCAGCAGCCTGGCGGCCGTCCTGGGGGTGGCCGCGCGCAGATGGGCGGACAGCTCGTCCACGACCGTGGTGAGCACGTCGGGGTGGGGCAGCGGGCGTACCCGAAGGATCTGGGCGTACAGGTCGGTTCCGGCGGACGGGCCGTGACCGGTCACGCGGAGCCGGGCCAGGCGGGCCAGCGCTCGTACGTGCACGCCGGCCAGGTCCCGGGTGAGCGGGCCCTCCTCGGACATCAGGGCGATCCCCTTGGCCAGCTCGGCGGCGGCGAGGTCGCGTTCGTCCAGGTCGGCGTGGCACAGGCCGCTGAGCTCCAGGCAGGTGGCGGTGAGCAGACGGGTGCGCTCGGGCGGCTCGGGCACGAGGATGTCCAGCGCGCGGGTGACCGATTGGAGCGCTCCTGACAGGTTCCCGGCGGCCAGCCGGAGGCCCGCGTGCAGACGCAGCGCCCCCGCCAGCACGACCGGGGGCTCCAGCCGCTCGGCCACCAGCCCCTCGCACACCGCGACCAGCCGCTCCGCCTCGCCGTCGGCGGCCTCCAGGCGACCCGTGGCCTCCAACGCCACGACCTCCAGGGTGAGCAGCTTGGCCAGCTCCTGCTGCACCACGAAGCTGACCTCAGCCTGCGGCCCGCACGCCTCGACGGCAGCCCGAAGGTACGGCACCGCCTCCCGATACCGCCCCAGCCCCACCAACGCCCGCCCAACCGCCCCCACCACCGCCCCACCCACGACCGCGCCACCCAACATCCCCCCACCGACTCCACCCCCCTCCGCGCCCGCGCCGCCCGCGTGTCGTAGCAGGTCGGCGGCCTGGGTTGCGAGGAGGAGCCCGTCGCGGGCGCGTCCTGTTTCGGCCCAGGCGCGTGCCAGTGCGGCCTGTGCGGCGGCGTACGCTTGCACCCGCTCGGCTTGCGGCCGGTTCACGGTCTGTGGTCCGTTCGCGGTCTGTGGTCCGTTTGGGAATTGCGGCCCTTCCGCGGCCTCAGGCCGTCCTGCCACCTGTGGCCCTTTCACGCCATGTGCCTCTCTGACGCCCGCAGGCCCACCGGCGCCCTGCGGCTCTCCTGCGACGCCAGGCCCTGCCGCGACCTGCGGTCCTTCCAGGCCCACAGGCCCGTTCGCGGGTACAGGCCCGTCAGCGGCCTCCAGGGCGGCGCGGCGGTCGGCGAGGTTTCGTTCGGCTCTGGCCACGTCGGGTGGCGGGGTGATCAGGGCTGTCATCCAGGGCTGTTCGGGTTCTCCGGCGGCGGCGGGGCCGGTCGTCGACTCCTGCCAGGCTCGGATCTCCTCCCGATGTCGCCGGTAGGACGCGTCTTCGGCGCTCAGGGCGTCGTACAGACCGGCCGCTGCCTCCAGGTGGGCTCGGGCGTCGGCGGGGCGGTCGAGTTCGGCCAGGCACAGAGCGAGCAGGTGCCTGGAGCGGGCCTTGGCGGCTGTGTGCCGTTCGTCCAGTTCGGCGGCGAGGATCGCGGCGTCCTGGAGCGGGTCGAGCGCCTCGCGGGGGCGCGCGTCGGTCAGCAGCAGTTCGCCCAGGTCGAGGAGCTGGGCGGTCAGGGCCGGGCGGTGCTCGTCGGGTTCGAGCGCGACCAACGAGCGCAGGTTCCGCACCGCCTCGGTGGCGAACCGCTCGGCCGGGTCCAGGTCGTCCAGCTCGCGGTGGAGCCTGGCCAGCAGGCTCGCGGCCTCGGCCAGCATCAGCCGCAGGCCGGGCTCCTCGCCCGCCAGGCCGCGCAGCCGTACGACGGCCTCTGCGGCAGGGGCGACGGCCTCGGCCGCCCTGCCGTGTTCGCCGAGCCACCTGGCCAGCAGGCACAACCGCTGAGCCAGATCCCTGTCGGTCGGCGCCGCGCCCGCCACTGCGGCGGTGGCCGCCACGGCAAGACAGGCGGCCAACTCGGGCAACGCCCCGGGCTCGGGACCAGGGTCGGGGGCAGCGAATGGCGGGACAGGCGCGGGCGCCCGCCTGACGACGCCCGGAATGGCGGGCGGTCCGGCGTCTGGGGTGGTGGCCGGTCTGGAGACGTGGGGCAAGGGGGAGGGTCCGGCGCTGGGCATGGTGGGCTGTCCGGCGCCGGGTGTGGCGGCCTGTTCGAGGCTGGGGGACGGGGCTTGTCCGGTGGTGGGCGCTGGGGGAGTGGGGGTGGCTGGAGAGGTGTTCGCGGTGAGGATGTCGGTCAGGGTCGTGGCGATCTCGACGGTGCCGCCCGCCGCCGCGAACGCCTCCACCGCCTCGGCCGTCCGCCCCGAGTCCAGCAGCGCGCACGCCAGGTTGTGGTACGCCTGCCCAGCCCGTCCCGCGTACCGGGGGTCGTCCTCGGCCAGGATGCGGAACCGGGTCGCCGCCTCCTGGGCGGGCCTGAGCGCGCTGCCGGACTCGCCCGCCAGCAGCAGGCACGCCCCCAGGACGAACAGCGCCTCCGCCTGACCGGCCGCCTCCTCGTACGGGGGAGCGGCCGCGAAGATCTCCACGGCCTCGGCGGCGGCCACCACCGCCTCGCCCACCCGGCCCACGGCCGACAACCGGGACGACAACCGGGCCAGCGCCCTCGCCAGAGCCGTCCGCCTGCCACCTGCACGGAAGTGCCGTACGGCCAGCTCGGCCAGCGTCACCTCAAGAGCCCGCAGCCCGAGCGGCGGCTCGGCCCGGGAAGCGCCCCATGAATCCGCCCGGGAATCCGCCTGCGCATCCATGCGCGGCTCCGCCTGCGGTCCGCGGGGCAGCGCGGCCACCGCCGCGATCGTCGCCCGGTCGGCCGGCAGCTGCGTGAGCGCGGCGTTGAGCAGGTCGCCGAGCCGGGTGGCGGGGTTCGCCGCCGCCTCCGCGACCAGCGTCCCGATCCTGGACGTCACCAGCGAACGCAGCGCCCGCCCCACCTCCGCCCGCTCCGCGCCCAGGCGGAGCACGTCGAGCAGGCGTGCCAGGTGCCCGGCCGTCCGCCGCTCGTGGTCGTGCACGGCCAGGACCAGCGCGTCCAGGTCCTCGGTCTCGGCGAGCGCCTGCTCGGCCACCAGGTCCGGCCCGAGCGGGCACAGCCGGTCGACGCCGGGGAAGACGCGTCCCAGCCAGTCGGCGACGACCGCCGCGGCCTGCGGGTCGCCGTGCAGGGCGGGCACGGCCGACAGCAGGCCGGGCAGCTCGGCGGGGGTGGGGGCGGTGAGCGTGAGCAGGGCGACGGACTGCCGGGCGGTGGTCTCGTCCACCTGGTCGCGGCCGGCGGGCCAGACGGTGGCCCACTGGTCGCGTTCGCGGTCGAGGAAGCGGCTGAGCAGCTCCTCGCCGACGGTCACCACCGCGCGCGTCCGGGTCCCGCTCCGGCCGCCGGGACGGAAGGCGTTCCAGGACGTCCCCGGGCGGGGCTCGGGCGCCGTCCGGTAGGGCGGTGCGCCGATCCCGCCGCCCGGCAGGGCCCCCGGGACGGCGGGCGCGGGCAGCACCTCCGACTCGCCGCCGCGCAACCGCAGCAGGGCCGCCAGGTGGACGCGGAGCGGCAGGCCGTACTCGGGGTCGTCCAGGCGTGGGGGCGTGGGGAGCGCGGCCCGGCTCGGCGCGAACGCCTTCATGGCCGTGAACGCGTGCTCGGTGCGCTCGTTCAGGGTGAGCGGATGCTGGTTGAGCTGCACGGTCGTGGTGTTGAGCCGGCGCAGCCAGCCGCCCGCCGCCGTGTCCAGCCGCCGCCACCACTCCGCCTCGCCGGGCTCGCGGGCCAGCAGCAACACCCGTACGCGGGGGTTGTGCCCGTGCTTGGCCAGCCGCCGTACCAGCTCGCCCACCAGCGGAGCGGACGGCTCCGGCGACGCCACGACCACCAGTGAGGGCCGCACCGCCTCCAGCGACACCGCCGCGCGCCTGGACAGGGCGGCGAGCGCGGCGTCCATGGCCAGGAAACCGGCGTCCCAGCCCGCTTCCCGCAGTTCCTCGCACAGCTCCCCGGCCAGCCGGGTACGGCCCGTGCCGCTCCGCCCGGTCACCACCGCGACCGACAGCTCGGCGCGCTCCCCGGCCCAGGCCCGCAGGGCGGCGAGCTGCCCGTCCCGCCCGGAGTACGGCACCACGGCGTGCCGCGGCAGCAGCAGCCGCCAGTCCGGGCAGTCGGACGGCAACGGCTCCCGCGCCGGCGACAGCAGCCCGGACAGGACCACCCGCCCGTCACCGGCGGACACGCCCTCCAGCGAACCCGGCGCAGCCCCGGTCAGCTCGCGGAACCGTTCGTCGCCCAGCAGCACGCCCACGGGCACCGAGTCGAGCCGCCCACGGGCGTGCCCGGCGGCCGAGGCCGTGACGACGGCGGCGACCTGCCCGGCGGGATCGGCCAGCAGCGCGGCCCCGGCCAGGCCCGCCCACACCTCCATGGGAGGCGGCGGGCCGGGCACGTCCATGCCGAGCGTCCGCGACGCCGGGCCCGTGGGGGCGGCGGCGGTTCCGGACAGCACCCGGACGTCCCTGAACCCCGACCGCCGCCGCGCCTGCGGGAACCCCATGGCCAGGCACGGCACGCGTTCCCCGGCCAGGGCGGCCCACCGGACGTGGCCGATGCCCGGCACGTCGGCCCAGGGCGGTCCGGGCACTCGCAGCAGCGCCGCGCCGTGCCCGCGCCAGACCTGTTCGGCCGCCGCCCACCGGGACGACCAGGGCGGGCGCACCTGGCAGGGCGCCCCGGGGTCCACCACGAGGGACGAGGTCAGCACGAGATCCGTGCCGATCACATGGCCGGTCCCGGTCACGCCGACCACGTCGTCGTGCCCCGAGTAGACCTCGACGACTCGTTCGAGGCCGAGGCGGTGCGGTGGCGCGTCCATGGGTCCGCCTAGCTGCTACGTCCCGGCTTTTCGTCCCCCGATCGATCTCACTATCGCATTAAGAGCGGGAAATTTCGCGGCTTGTCATGCCTTCTCGGTTGTGAGCCAGGCGGCCAGCCCGAGGTACACCAGGCCGCTGCCCACGTCGAGCCGCCGCCGCGCCCGTACGGACCCGCGCAGCCGTCCGGCCAGCGTGGACGACAGCAGCGCGTACATGCCGTCGCTGGCCATCCCCAGCACCAGCCACAACCCGCCGAGCATCAGGATCTGCGGTCCCACCGGCCCCGCTGCCGGGACGGTGAACAGCGGCAGGAAGGTCAGGAAGAACACGGCCGTCTTCGGGTTGAGCACGTTGACCACGAACCCCTCCCAGAACAGCCGCCGCCTGGACTGCACCTGTAGCTCGACGACCTCCTCGGACTCCCCGCCGCGCTTCATCAGCTTGCGCAGGCCGAGCCAGAGCAGGTACGCCACGCCCACGTACTTGACGACCGTGAACGCGGTCGCCGAGGCCGCGATCAGCGCGCTGAGGCCGAGGGCCGCCGCGCCGATGTGGACCAGCGAGCCGGTGTGCACGCCCAGCACCGAGACGAACCCGGCCGACCGGCCCTGGGAGACGCTGCGCGTGACGATGTAGAGCACAGCGGGGCCGGGGACCAGCAGCAGTCCCATCGTGGCCACGCAGAACAGCGCGATATGCGTGATGTCCGGCATGTGTTCATCGTAAGGAGGCCGTCAACGGCTTTCCCCGGCGGGCGGCAGGCTCGCGCCGAGCGCTTCGAGCAGGGCGCCGGTGGCCGGCGGGTGTGGCGGCTCGCCGTAGACGGCGGCGTAGACGTGCCTGGTGGAGCCGGGCACCTGGGTGGCCTCGACGTCGGGGTTGCGGTGGGCGGTGAGCGCGAGGCCGGGCAGCACGGTCAGGCCCATGCCGGCCGCCACGAGCGCCTGCACGGCCACGATGTCGTCGCTGGTGAAGGAGATGCGCGGCTCGAACCCGGCCTTGGCGCAGATGTCGAGCAGGTGGCTGCGGCAGCGGTCGCAGCCGGCGATCCAGGGGGAGTCGGCGTGGTCGGCCAGCTCGCCGCCCGGCTCGGGGGAGACCAGGTAGCTGGGGTCGTCGAGGAGGTGGATCAGGTGCAGGCCGGCGTCCTCGGGGGCGGTGTCGTCGTACCGGAACATGACGGCGACGTCGACCCGGCCGGCGCGCAGCAGCCTGAGGGCCTCGGGCGGCTCGGTCTCGGTGAGCTCCAGGCGCAGCCCGGGATGGGCGGCCGCCAGGCGGCGGACGGCGGACGGGATGAACGTGCCGAGCGCCGACGGGAAGGCGGCCAGCCGCACGCGGCCCTCGCGCAGGCCCACGTGGGCGGCCAGCTCCTCCGCCGTGGCGTCGATCCGGCCGATGATGTCGGCCGCGCGGTCGGCCAGCAGCCGGCCCGCCTCCGTCAGCCGGATGCCGCGCCCCACCCGCTGGACGAGCTTGGCGCCGGTCTCGGCCTCCAGCCGGGCCAGGTGGTGGCTGATGGACGGCTGGGAATAGTGGAGCTCCTTGGCGGCCGCGGTGAGCGACCCCTTGCGGGCCACCGCGACGAGGACGCGGAGCCGGGCGACATCGAGCATTCATCAATCGTATCTATCAATAGGCCAGAAGACTTCTGTTGGACCTATCGATCGCCATGGGCCACCGTAGAGAGGGAGGACAAATTGCCACATTTTCCCTAGGGGGACACCGTGAACATGGTCGCGACCACCACCAGGCCAGGGCTCGACGTTCTGGTGTCCGGCATCTCCGAGATCGTGGCCAGGAAGCTCGGCGCCCGCGAGACCGCGTTCGCCGTCGCCGACGTGCTGCGCGACCGGCTGCCCGGCATGGACATCCTCACGCCCGAGGAACGCCTCGGCACGCCCGACCGCTATTCCTCCCATCTGCTGCACGCCCAGGACGAGTTCTCGATCGTGGCCGTCGTGTGGCGTCCCGGCCAGTACACGGTGATCCACGACCATGTGTCCTGGTGCACGTTCGGCATCCTCAGCGGCATCGAGCACGAGACGCTCTACCGCGACATGGGCGACCACCTGGTGGAGATCGGGCGCGCCGACAACCGGCCGGGCGAGGTCAGCGGCTTCGCCCCGCCCGGCGACATCCACATGGTGCTCAACACCAGCGACGAGGTCGGGGTGTCGCTGCACGTGTACGGCGCCGACGTCGGCAAGCTGGGCAGCAGCGTGCGCCGCGTCTACGAGCTGCCGGTGCGCTGACGCCTCACCTGATGCGGCCGTGGAGCAGCTCGACCAAAGTCTGGTGGGTCTGCTCGATCGGCCGCTCGGGGTAGAGGGCGCGGCGCTCGATGGCGACCGTCAGGACCATGCCGAACAGGGCGGTCGCCGCCGTCTCCACGTCGAGGTCGGCGCGGATCTCGCCGCTGGCCGCCGCCCTGCGCAGCACGCCCGCGTACACGCCGAGCGCGCTCTCGCGCAGCCGCGCCACCGCCTCCTGCCAGGCGGTGCGCCACATCTCGGCCAGCAGCACCCGGGCGAACGGGCCGTGCTCCTCGAAGAAGCGCAGCTGGCCGAGCACGACCGAGTCGAGGGCGGCCACACCGCTCTCGCCGGTGTCGGCGGCGGCCAGCGCGCCCGCCAGCCGCTCGATCGAGTGCTCCAGCAGCGCGGAGAACAGGCCCTCCTTGCTGCCGAAGTTGTAGAACACGGTGCCCTTGGCCACCCCGGCGCGCTCGGCGATCGCGTCGACCGTGGTGGCCGCGTAGCCCTGCTCGGCGATCAGCTCGACCGCCGCCGTGAACACCTTCGCCCGGGTGTCCTGCCTGCTCACAGCGACAGCTCGGGGTGCAGGCGCTTCATGGACCAGACGCGGCCGCGCTCCACCGCGAGGGTGGTCAGCGCGAGCCCGAGCACGAGGAATGCGGACAGCACGCCGCAAGCCTGCCACACCACGGTCAGATCGCCGCCACTGATCAGCCTGCGCAGCGCCGAGACGACCCAGCTCATCGGCAGCCACGGCGAGATCGTCTGGAAGAAGCCGGGCGAGGTCTCGATCGGGTACGTCCCCGCCGCCGAGGTGAGCTGGAGCATCAGCAGCGCCAGCCCCACCACCCGGCCGGGCGGCCCGAGCAGCGCGTTGACCGCCTGCACCACCGCCAGGAACGCGGCCCCCGCCAGCAGCAGCAGCCCGATCACCCCGAGCCAGTGCGCCGCCTCCAGGCCGAGCGCGAAGCGCAGCACCGCCGCCAGCACCCCGACCTGGGCCGCGCCCAGCGCCACCGCGGGCAGCCAGCCGGCCAGCGCGATGCGCACCGCGCCCTGGGTGCCGGCCAGCCGCCGCTGGTTCAGCGGCTTGAGCACCATGAAGGTGATCATCGCGCCCACCCACAACGCCAGCGGCAGGAAGAACGGCGCGAATCCGGTGCCGTAGTTGGGGACCTCGTTGTCGACCGTCTTGGCCAGCCGCACCGGGTCGCTCATCACGTCGGCGCGCGCGGCCCGCTGCCGGGCGTCGTAGTCGGGGATCTTCTCCGCGCCCTCGCCGAGCCCGCCCGCCAGGTCCTTCGAGCCCTTGGCGAGCTGGTCCATGCCCTTGTCCACCTGGCCCGCGCCGTCGTGCAGCCGGCCGACCCCGGTGCGCAGGGTGCTCGCGCCGTCGCTGAGCTTGACCAGCCCGCCGCCGAGCTGCCCGAGGCCGCTGGTGACCTGGGCCGAGCCGTCGTGCAGCTTGGTCGCGCCCTGGTAGAGGGTGCCCGCGCCGGTGCCGGCCTTGGCCAGGCTCGCGTCCACGGTCGCCGCGCCCGCGGCCAGCTTGGCCAGGCCGTCGTCCAGGGCGTTCACCTGGGTCCTGACCTGGTCGACCTTGGGGCCGATCTGCGGGGCCACGGCCGCGATCTTCCTGGCGTTCCTGGCCAGCTCGCGGGCCTGGGCGGACAGGGCGGAGGCGCCGCCCGTGCCGCCCGTGCCGCCCGTGCCGCCGGTGCCCGCCGAGCCGGCCTGCTCGGCGGCGCGTTCGGCGGCGTTGGCCGCGCTGCGCAGCAGGGAGCGCACCTCGGGGTCGGCGTCCGCGCCGAGGCGGTCGAGCGCGGCCTGGGCCTGGGAGGCGGCCTCGCGGGCGCTGCCCGCCGCGCGGGTCGCGCCGGCGCCCGTGCCGGAGCCGTCCGCCAGCCGGTCGGCGGCGTCGGCCACCTGCTCGGCGGCGTCGGCGACCTTCGGGCCCCACTCGTTCAGCACCGGCACGTACTTGTCGGCGAGCTGGTTGACCGCGCGCGTCTGGGTGTGGACCTGGTCGGCCGCCTTCCTGGTGCCCTTCCGCAGCTCGGAGGTCCCTTCGCTGCGCAGCTTGCGCAGGCCGTCGCGCAGCTCGCCGATGGCCTGCTGCGCCTTGCCGATGCCGCCGGTGACCTGGGCCGAGCCGTCCCGCAGCTTGCCGGTGGCGGTGTTGGCGCTGTTCAGGCCGACGGAGAGCTGCTGGGCGCCGTTCTCGGCGGTGCCGAGGCCGGAGTTGAGCCGGGAGACGCCGTCGCCGGCCTTGACCGCGCCGTCGTGCAGCTTGCCGGCGCCGTCGGCGGCCTCGGTGGTGGCGTCGTGGATGTCGCCGATCGAGACGAAGACCTTGTCGAAGTAGTCGTGGATGGCCGTGCGCTCGGCGGCGGCGCGCACCTCGTTGAAGACCGCGTCGGAGATGCTGCCGACGATGTAGCTGCGGCCGGTGTCCACGCGCAGGCCGAGCTGGGCGGGGGTGGGGGTCGTCGTGTCGTCGGACGGGGAGGCCAGGCGGGCGCTGAAGTCGGCGGGCACGGTGAGCGACAGGTAGTAGCTGCCGTCGGCGACCCCGTCGGCCGCCTGCCGGGGCGTGGCCTCGTGCCAGGCGAACGTCCTGCGCTCGCGCAGCTCGTCGGCCAGGTCCTGGCCCGCGTGCAGGGTCTTGCCGTCGACCGTGGCCGGGCGGTCCTCCATGACCAGCGCGACGGGGACCCGGTCGAGGTTGCCCTGGGGGTCCCAGAACGACCACAGGTACAGTCCGGCGTACAGCAGCGGCAGCACGATCACCGCCGCCAGCGCAGCCCGGGTCAACCGGGACCGCAGCATGCCCTTCATCACAGCTCCACGAGGTGGTCGTAGCGGGCGGGCGGGCGCACGCAGGTCGCGACCACGGCCGTGCCGAGGTCGGCGCCGAGGTCGCGCAGGAGGTCCCAGAGCTCCCGTACGCGGTCGTCGGGCAGGCCCGCGTCCACGTTGTCGGCGAGGATCACCGCGGGCTCGTCCAGCAGGGCCAGGGCGACGCCGAGGCGCACCTGCTGCTCGCGGTCCAGCTCGCTCACCGGCGTCGTGTCCGGCGCCGCGAGCCCCGCCCGCTTCAGAACTTCCTGGTACGGCCTGCGCCTGCGCTCCCGCAGGTGCTCCTTGACCGTCAGCGCTCTGTCGAGATCCGTCACGCCGTCCACCAGCGCGAGCGCCGCCGCCTTGCGGATGGCCCGCGGCCTGGTGTGCCCGGCGACGGAGAGCGTGCCCGTCGTCGGCTTCATCCGCCCGGCCAGCGTGAGCAGCAGGCTCGTACGCCCGCTGCCCGCCGGCCCGGCGACCGCCGTGAGCGTCCCGGGGCCCGCCTTCAGCGAGACCGCCGGGTACACCCCCTCGATCGACAAGCCCTCCGCGACGATCACCACAACCCCATCTCTTGAACTGACTGGTCAGTACAAAAGATTACCTCGTGATGCGGTGCGTCACACTGTGAGATACGCCTCGAACCGCTCGGCCAGCTCCTTCGGGCGCGAGAGCATGACCATGTGACTGCCCCCGATCTCGTCGGGCATGACACCGAGCCGTTCCCGCACCACCCGCCGCATGAACTCGGGCGGGAAGAACCGGTCGTCCCGGCAGAGCAGGAACCTCGTCGGCACGTCGGGCCATGCCGCGCCCGGCCACGGCTCGACGGACGACTTCTCCGCCTGCGGACGCCCCCGCGACAACTCCTCCTCCGCCAGCTCCTCCGGGACGTCGTGCATGTACTGGGCGATCGTGTCCAGGTCGTCGGCGCCCTTGTACCCGGTGTTGGCCCACCAGTCGCCCGGCGGCTCGCCCGGGACCGGGATCATGGCCGTGACCAGCACGAGCAGCTTGACGGGCAGCCGGTCGCAGACCAGCGGGCCGACGAAGCCGCCCCACGAGTGGGCCACCACGACCAGCTCGTCCGCCTCGCCGACGGCCCGCGCCACCGTGTCGGCGTAGTCGGCCAGGCCGGCCGACTCGTCCTCGATCGGCAGGTCGACGGCCACCGTGCGGTGGCCCCGGGCGCGCAGCTCGGCCTCGACCAGGTGCCAGTCCCAGGCGGAGCTGCCGCCGCCGTGGATCAGCGCGAACGTCGCCATCCGCCTCACCCCCGCGCCGTCGCGCCGGAAACGCCCCGCGGTGCCTCGCTCATGGCTCTTGCTCCCATCGTCGGTGTCCCTGAAGTCGGTGCTTCTGGACGCAGTATGGCGAGCGCCTGAGACAGAAAAATCTCGCAACTTTTATTGCGCAATTTTCCTTTCGCATCTAGCGTGGAGGTATGGCAAGCCACGATCGGCCCCGCGTCCAGGACGTCGGCACGCTCAAGGCGCTGGCGCACCCGCTGCGCATGAAGCTGTACCGCGCGCTCAAGGTCGCCGAGCTCGCGACGGCCTCGCAGCTCGCCGAGCAGGTGGACGAGGCGGTCTCCCTGGTCAGCTACCACCTGCGCAAGCTGGCCTCGCACGGCCTCATCGAGGAGACGGAGGGCGGCCGGGGCGACGCGCGGGAGCGCTGGTGGCGGACGTCGGCGGAGAGCTTCTCCACCCGCAACTCCGACTTCCGCGACAGCCCCGAGGGCGTCGTGGTCCACCAGACCCTGTCCCGCCTGCACGCCCGCCAGCTCGCCGAGATGTACGACGGCTACCTCGACGCGCAGTGGGCCTGGAGCGAGGCCTGGCAGGACTCGTCCTTCGGGTCGGAGTTCCTGCTGTCGCTGACCGCGCGGGAGTTGCGCGACCTCAGGCAGGAGATCGACGACGTGGTCGTGAAGTGGACGGCCCGCGGCAAGGCGGCCGGCGAGGCGGGTGACACCGAGGGCCGCGAGAACGTGGCCGTGCACTTGTACGGGTTCCCGTTCACGACGTGAGGAGAGCAGGATGAATCCCGACTTATACCTACTTGTCGAGCGAGTACGCGGGCAGGAGCTGCGCGCCGCCGCCCAGGCCCCCCGCCGGACAAGCCGAACAGGCCGAACAGGCCGGACAGACCGGACTCGCCCGGGGACGGTCGCCCGCGCCTGGGAACGGCGGCTGGGCTGGGCCCTGGTGGAGACCGGCCTGCGCCTGGTCTGCCGCGGCACGACCAGGCCCCGCCGCCTGGCGGACCACCACGCCTGACCCGCGCCGCCGGGCGTTCTGATCAGGCCACGCCGCCGGGCGTCCTAAGCCGGAGCGGTGCCGTTCAAACCCTTCAGGACCGCGCGTTCGACCGGCGTCGGCGCGGTGCCGGTGAGGTCGAGCAGGCCGGTCGGCACCAGCGGCGGCTGCGCCATGAACCGCGGCACGCTCCCGTGATGCGGCTGGGCCGAGTGGATCAGGAACGGATGGCACAGGAAGACGTCGCCGGGGGAGCCGGTGACGGTGACCTCCCGGCGCCCCTCGCTGAGCGGCACGGCCTCCCCGCACAGCGGGAACCATTCACGCCCTTCGTCCCCGGAGTCGGCGAGCAGGGCGGGCACGTCCAGATGTGAGCCGACGCGTACCCGGGTGGGAGCGTCGTCGGGGCCGACCTCGGAGAACAGGAACAGCATGAGGAGGGCCCGGCCGCGCGAGCGCAGGTTCACCCGGTACTCGCCGGCGTCACCGGCGAAGCTCGCCTCCAGATGCCAGCCGTCATCGCCGGGCTCCTTGTCGCTGGGGAAACGCAGCGGGAAGGTGCCGAGGCCCATGGGCGCGGTCCATCGCCCGGCGCCCACGAGCTGGTCGTAGGCCTCGTGCAGCTCCTGCGTGTTGGCCGCCGCGCGGAAGGACGGGGTCGCGATCCAGCCCAGCCGCACGACCGGCTCGGTCCAGCTCGACGGGTCGTCCGGATCGCAGCCGCTGGCCGCCCACAGCTCGGCCCGGCACTGCTCGGCCGTCTCCCGGGGAACCGCGCCGGGAAGCCGGACGAACCCGTCCTCCACGAACGACTCGACCTGCTCGTCGGTCAACATGCGCAGCCCTTCCTGACGGATTCCGGAACGTCGTGCAGTCTGACGAACGACGGCCAGGAAGGGCAACGCAATTTCCGCCCGGGGCGCAGCGGCGAGGGGGCCTACAGGGTGAGGGTCAGACGCCGAGTGCCGACGGCAGGCTCAGCTCCTGGAGGAACAGCGCCTCGGCGGTGGCCACCCGGCGCAGCTCGTCGAGGTCGACCCGCTCGTTGGGAGCGTGGATGGCGGCGTCCTCGTCCTCGGCGCCGAACAGCAGGATCTCGGCCGCCGGGTACTGCTTGAGCAGCGTGTTCACCAGCGGGATCGACCCGCCCGCGCCCACGTCGCGCGGCGGGCGGCCGAACGCGCGCTCCATCGCCCGGTTGAGCGCCGCCCGCGCCTTGCCGCCGGAGTCGGCCTGGAAGCCGGACCCGACGGTGAAGTCGTCGAACGACACCTGCACGCCCCACGGCGCCACCTGGCGCAAGAACTCCACCACGGCGTTGACCGTGGTCTTCGGGTCGCCGGACGGAGGCACCCGGACGGTCACCCGGGCCCGCGCCGCCGGCTGGACCGCGTTCACGGCGCCCGACACGCTCGGCACGTCGAGGCCCGTGACGGTGATGGCGTACGAGGCCCACAGCCGGTCGGCCAGCGAGCCGGAGCCGACCAGCGAGACGCCGTCCGCCACGCCGGCGGTCTTCCTGAACTCCTCCTCCGAGGGCCCCTGGCCGAGGAAGCTGCCGCGCGGCAGGCCGGGCACCCGGATGTCGCCGTTCTCGTCGTGCAGCGCGGTCAGCATGCGCATCAGGGCGGCCAGCGCGTCGGGGGCGGCGCCGCCGAACGAGCCGCTGTGCAGGGCCTCGCGCAGCGTGCGCACCTCGATGGTGAAGGCCGCCATGCCGCGCAGCGACGTCGTGACCGCCGGGTCGCCGACGCGCGGGTTGCCGGTGTCGGCGACCACGATGGCGTCGGCCCGCAGCAGCTCGGGGTTGCGCTCGACGAAGGCCTCCAGGCGCTCGCCCGCGTACTCCTCCTGGCCCTCGATGATGACCTTGATGCCCACGGGGAACCGGCCCTGGAAGGCGCGCAGCGCGGCGATGTGGGAGATGATGCCCGACTTGTCGTCGGCGCAGCCGCGGCCGTACAGCTTGCCGTCGATCAGGGTGGGCTCGAACGGCGGCGTGCGCCAGGCGGCCAGGTCGCCGGCCGGCTGCACGTCGTAGTGCGCGTACAGCAGGACGGTGGGCGCGCCGGGAGGGGCGGGGGCCTCACCGTAGATCGCGGGGAAGCTGCCTTCGACCGCGACCTGCTGGACGTGCGGCAGGCCCGCCGAGCGCACGAGCTCCTCCGTCACCGCCGCGGCGGCGAGAACCGGCTCCTCAGGGTGCCCGGGGAAGGCCACGGAGGGGATGGCGGCGAGCCGCTTGAGCTCCTCGATGGCTCGGGGCATCGCGGCGGCGACGGCGCTCTCGATCTGGTCAGGAGTCACGGGACGGTCCCCCGGGGGTCGTTCTGGGCAGTTTGGTCTCATTGGATCACAGAAGGTTCCACAGTATGGAAACAGGCATGACCCGCGCGTTAATCTACCTGCGGATTTCGTTGCTGTTACACAACGGTTCTGCGGATCTCGATTTTCTTGCATAGTGCTGCGACCGATTCGCTTGGCAAACCGCAGGTGAAGATGCACACTGTGGAGAGTTCGACACGAGGGAAGATAACCATGACGCAGCCGGAAAACGACGTCCTGAAGGCCGCGCAGGACAACCTGTGGTTGCACTTCACGAGGCACAGCGCCTACCAGGAGAACGAGATCCCGACCATCGTGCGCGGTGAGGGGTCCTATATCTACGACATCCACGGCAAGCGTTACCTCGACGGCCTGGCCGGGCTGTTCGTGGTCCAGGTCGGGCACGGGCGGGGCGAGCTGGCCGAGGCCGCCGCCAAGCAGGCGCAGGAGCTGGCCTTCTTCCCGTTGTGGTCCTACTCGCACCCCAAGGCGGCCGAGCTGGCCGCCCGCCTGGCCGAGCAGGCGCCGGGCGAGCTGAACCGGGTCTTCTTCACCACCGGCGGCGGCGAGGCCGTCGAGACCGCGTGGAAGCTGGCCAAGCAGTACTACAAGCTCGTCGGCAAGCCGCTCAAGCACAAGGTCATCAGCCGCCAGATCGCCTACCACGGCACCCCGCAGGGCGCCCTGTCGATCACCGGCATCCCGGCGTTCAAGCAGATGTTCGAGCCTCTCGTGCCCGGCTCGGTGCGCGTTCCGAACACGAACTACTACCGCGCCGACGAAATCAGTGGCATCCCCGGCATGTCGCCGGAGGAATACGGCATCTGGGCGGCCGACCGCGTGGCCCGCGCCATCGAGATGGAGGGCCCCGACACGGTGGCCGCCGTCTTCGCCGAGCCCGTCCAGAACGCCGGCGGCTGCTTCCCGCCGCCCCCCGGCTACTTCCAGCGCCTGCGCGAGATCTGCGACGAGTACGACGTGCTGCTCGTCTCCGACGAGGTCATCTGCGCCTTCGGCCGCCTCGGCACCATGTTCGGCGGCCAGAAGTTCGACTACGTGCCCGACATCATCACCTGTGCCAAGGGCCTGACCAGCGGCTACTCGCCCATCGGCGCCATGATCGCGCACGAGCGGCTGTTCGAGCCCTTCAAGCAGGGCGACAACATGTTCGCCCACGGCTACACCTTCGGCGGCCACCCCGTGTCGGCCGCCGTGGCCCTCGCCAACCTCGACATCTTCGAGCGCGAGGACCTGCTCGGCCACGTCACCAAGAACGAGCCCCTCTTCCAGGCCGCCCTCGACGACCTGCGCGACCTGCCGATCGTCGGCGACGTGCGGGGCTCGGGCTACTTCTGGGGCATCGAGCTGGTCAAGGACAAGGCCACCAAGGAGACGTTCAACGCCGAGGAGTCCGAGCGGTTGCTGCGCGGATTCCTGTCCAAGGCGCTGTTCGACGCCGGACTCTACTGCCGGGCGGACGACCGCGGTGACCCCGTGATCCAGCTCGCGCCCCCGCTGATCGCGGGGCAGAGGGAGTTCGACGAGATCGGATCCATCCTGCGGGGTGTGCTCTCGGAAGCGTGGGCGCGCCTCTAACACCCTCCCCACCCGGTACGACGAAGTGCCGGTCTCCGAAAGGATCCCTACGATGAAGATCGGCGTCCCTGCCGAGGTCAAGAACCACGAATACCGTGTGGCGGTCACCCCCGCCGGTGTTCACGAGCTGGTGCGGAACGGTCACGACGTCACCGTCCAGCGGGGTGCCGGCCTCGGCTCACACATCACCGACGAGGAGTACCTCGCCGCGGGCGCGAAGATCCTCGACAACGCCGACGCCGTCTGGGCCGGGGCGGACATGGTCCTGAAGGTCAAGGAGCCCATCGCCGAGGAGTACCACCGCCTGCGCGAGGGTTTGATCCTGTTCACCTACCTGCACCTGGCCGCCTCCCGTCCGTGCACCGACGCCCTGCTCGCCGCCAGGACGACCGGCATCGCGTACGAGACCGTGCAGGTGGGCCACACGCTGCCGCTGCTGGCCCCGATGTCGGAGGTCGCGGGCCGGCTCGCGCCGCAGGTGGGCGCCTACAACCTCATGCGCTTCAACGGCGGCCGGGGCGTGCTGCCCGGCGGGGTGCCCGGCGTGGCCCCGGCCAAGGTCGTCGTCATCGGCGGCGGCGTCTCGGGCCTCAACGCGGCCCAGATCGCCGTCGGCATGGGCGCGGACGTGACCGTGCTCGACACCAACATCGACCGGCTCCGCCAGATCGACGCCATCTACCAGGGCCGCCTCAAGACCCTCGTGTCCACCTCGTACGCGATCGAGCGCGAGGTCCTGCAGGCCGACCTGGTCATCGGCGCGGTGCTGATCCCGGGGGCCAAGGCCCCGACGCTGGTCTCCAACGACCTGGTCGCACGGATGAAGCCGGGCTCGGTGCTCGTGGACATCGCCATCGACCAGGGCGGCTGCTTCGAGGACTCGCGGCCGACCACGCACGCCGAGCCGACGTACACGGTGCACGGGTCGATCTTCTACTGCGTGGCCAACATGCCCGGCTCGGTGGCCAACACCTCCACCTACGCCCTGACCAACGCGACGCTCCCGTACGCGGTCAAGCTGGCCAACCTGGGCTGGCGCGACGCGCTGAAGGCCGACCAGGGCCTCGCGGGCGGTCTGAACACCCATGACGGCCTGCTCACCAACGAGCCGGTCGCCCAGGCGCTGGGGCTGGCGTACACGCCGGTCGCCGACGTTCTCTGATTCTCTCGCGGGGGCGCGGCCGGCGGTCGCGCCCCTAACACACTCCCAGGCGGCGCCGCAGGTCGCGGGCGGTGGCGAGGACGTGCTGGATCTCGCCCGTGCCCGGCCACGGCGCGCTGCCGGGGCGCAGCAGCGTGCCGCGCACCGACGCCAGGTGCTCGACCGCGCTGCGGTGCACCCCGCTCCGCTCCACCAGCCAGCCGATCACGTCGGAGTGGTCGTGCAGCGGCCTGGTCACCAGGTCCCAGGTGCCCAGCACCTCCGTCAGGTCGGGCACCGACAGCGGCACGCCGCCCCTGCGGCCGGTGGCCGCCGCCGCCAGCTCCGCGCGAGCGGCCAGCTCGGGCTCGGCGGTGCGCGCCCACGCCTGCGGCGGCGGGTCGGCCAGCCACTCCTCGGCCTCGCCCAGCTCGCCGGCGACCGTCAGCAGCCCGCCCAGCTCGACCGCCGCGCCGTGGTGGCCCGCCTGCGCCGCCTGGCGGAACCAGTGGCGGCCGCCGGCCAGGTCGCCGAACTCGGCGATCAGCAGCAGGCCGTAGTTGAAGGCGGACTCGGCGTCGCCGCCCGCCGCCGCCCTGCCGAACCAGTGGCTGGCGGCCGGGGTGTCGCCGAGCTCCACGCAGACGAACCCGGCCATGCGCTGGTCCTCCAGCCGTCCGGCCGCGGCCGCCCGCTCGTACCAGGCGCGGGCCGTACGCAGGTCGCCGCGGGACAGGGCGATGGCGCCGAGCCGGGAGGCGGCGCCCGGGTGCTCGTTCTTGGCGGCCAGCCGGTAGTAGGCCTCGGCGCCCTCGGGGTCGCGGCTGGCGTGCAGGTAGAGGCCCATGCAGTGGGCGGAGTCGGCGTGGCCGCCCCTGGCGGCGTACTCCCACCAGCGCACGGTCTCCTCGTCCTCGCCGGCGGAGTAGGCCAGGAAGCCGAGGTCGTGGGCCGAGGCCATGTCGCCCTCGTCGGCCGCCCTGCGGTGCCACTCGCGGGCCACGCCGGTCTCGCCGGTGTCCTCGCACAGCAGCGCCAGCCTCCGGGCCGCGGCGCGCGACCCGGCCAGGGCCGAGCGTTCGAACCAGGCCCTCGCGGCGCCGGCGTCGCCGCGCTGTTCGAGCAGGAGCGTGGCCAGGTTGGCGGCGGCCTCCGCGTCGCCGGTGGACGCGGCGGTCTCGTACCAGATGACCGCCTCCTCCAGGCTGCCGTGCTTCTCGTGCCAGACGCCCAGGTTGTAGGCACTGTCGACGTTGCCGCCCGCGGCCGCCAGCTCCCACCAGAGCCGGGCCGCCGCGCGGTCGCCGCGCTGGGCGTAGAGCTTGCCGAGCCGGTGGGCCGCCTGGGCGTCGCCCTGCTGCGCGGCCACCAGCAACTCCGGCTCGTCACCCACCCGTGGCGCCGGAACGGCCGGCGTCGCCACCTCTCCCTGCCACCAGGCCATGGCGACAGAGTGGCACGTGATCATACGATCGCGAACCGTAATCGCCGACAACGGCCCTAGGAGAACCTGATGAACCCGGAATACATCCCCATCCCGCACACGTAACGCAGCGAGCCGGGACGGTGGGGCGGCAGCCGTACGGTGGCGGGCAGGGCCACGTCGCGCCCGTCGATGGTGACGGTGCCCGTGCAACCCGGATCGACCAGTTTGAAGATGACCTCGACCGGTACGTTCGCCGGAACGGACACGGCGGCGGGCCGGTAGCCCTCACGGGTGGCATAGACCGTGACGGTCCGGGCGGCGGGCCCCGCGGCGGCCGGCGCGGCCTCCCTCGTCCAGCCGCCCAGGTTGAGACCGGCCACGACGGTCCAGAGCCCGGCGCCGACGGCGACGACCCCCGCGAACCTGGCCAGCCGGGTGCGGGAGATCCGCCGCAGCACGTAGCCGAGCAGCGCGAACGCCGGCGCCGTGCCGACCACGAACCCCGCCATGGCCGCCGCGCCCGACAGCGGCGAGCCGCTGGAGACGGCGAGCATCTCCATGCCGATCGTCACCCCGCAGGGCACGAGGACGGTGGCCGCCCCCAGCAGCGGCGCCTTGTAGCCGGACGGCCGGACGGGCTCGGCGCACGCGTGCCCCCCGCCGCGCATGAGCCGGATCGCGAACACGATCACGGCGCAGCCGGCCGCGACCAGGAGCACGGCCCGCGCCCGCGGCGGCAGGCCGACCGCCGAGCCGAGCAGCCCGAGCAGCGCCCCCACCAGCGTGTACGCGGCCAGCCGGCCGGCCAGGAACCAGGCCACCAGCGCCGGGTCGCGGCCGGGACGGTGGCCGACCAGGCCCACGAGCAGCCCTCCCTGGGCGGCCGTGCACGAGGCGGTGCCCGCCACCAGCCCGGCTGCCACGCCCCCGGCGAACAGGGTGACGGACTCCACGCTCAGCCCTCCCCGCTCGCTCGCGATGCTTTCGGGGGAAACGTAACGCGGCAGGCTGGATGCGGCCAGTGACAGTTCTTGTACCCTAAGTGATGTTTAGGTGGTTGCGCCCTTGAGCACGGACATCTTCTCGAAGAACTCGTCGTCGCCCAGCTCGCCGCGGGCGTACCGCTCGGCCAGGATCTGCTCCGCCGACGCGGTGGGCCGGTCGGGGACGGGCGCCGGGCGACGCCCCCACCAGCCCTTGCGGCGGGCCGTGACGGCGAGTGCGATGAGCGCGACCCAGAACAGGCCCCAGAAGACCGGGAAGACCGGCCAGAAATGCGGATGCATGACTTCCTCCTTCGTCCTGCCTCCAGGGTCCGCCTTCCGGCGGCGCGGCGAATCGCCCGCCGGGAGCCGCCGCCGCTGCGCCTGGGGGAGTGCTCAGGCGGCCCCGGCGTACGCCTGAGGCGGTAGCGCGCCGGCGCGTCTCGTCATCCGAAGGACGGGTGCGCGCCGGGCCGCCGGGCCTCGATGAGGAACCTGGACGAATGGGCGACGAACGGGCCCTCGGCCTCGATGAGCTCGTGCAGCTCGCGCAGCCTGTCGCCGTAGCGGCCGACCGAGAAGCCCGGCACGATCCAGATGACCTTGCGCAGGAAGTAGATCACCGCGCCGATGTCGCGGAACTCCATCCGCAGCCGCTCGGCCCGCAGGTCGACCACCTCCAGCCCGGCCGCCTCCGCCTCCGCCACGGCCTGCCGCGGGTCGCGGGCCGAGCCGTCCTGCGGGCCCATGAAGAACTCGGTCAGCTCGAACACGCTGCGCGGGCCGACCTGCTGCGAGAAGTACGCGCCCCCGGGACGCAGCACCCGGGCGATCTCCGCCCACCAGGTCGCCACCGGATGGCGGCTGACCACCAGGTCGAAGACGCCGTCGCGGAACGGCAGGCGCGGCTCGTCGTCGTCGGCCACCACCTGCGCCCCGCGCGGGCGCAGCCGGGCGGCGGCCAGCGCCAGATTGGGCGGCCACGACTCGGTCGCCACCGTCACCTTCGGCAACGTGGGCAGCCCGGCCAGGATCTCGCCGCCGCCGGTCTGGACGTCGAGCGCCGCCTGCGCCGCCGCCATCCGCCCGGCCAGCAGGCGGGAGTAGCCCCACGAGGGCCGTTCCTCGGTGGCCCGGCCCTCCAGCCAGGAGAAGTCCCAGCCGGCCACGGACACCGTGTCGGCCTCTTCGACCAGGTCATCGTATGTACGCCGCATCCTTCGACCATGTCAGCGCCCCGGCCGCGGGTTCAACCGGATTTCTCCCCGTGTCGCCGATCAGGCGACGCGGGCGCGGACGGCCGCGCGGTCGATCCCGAGCTGGTCGATCAGCCGGGCCACCGGGTCGTGGCGGTCCCGCTCCAGGAGGGCGAGCAGGAGGTGGCGGGGCGCCTGCGGCCTGGTCTTCCGCCGGGTGGCCCCGATGGCGGCGTTGACCACCGCGCGGGCGCTCGACGTGAGCGCGGTGCCGGGGACCGGCGGGTGCCGGCGGGGCGTCGCGCGCGGGGCCTGGCCGAGGTCGAGGCCGATCGAGCGCAGCGCCTCGCGGTCGAGCTCGTCGAGCGCGGCGCGCGCCCCGGCCAGGTCCACGCCGAGCGCCCGCGCCGGCTCGGCGGCGGGATCGTGCAGCAGGCCGAGCAGCAGGTGCTCGGTGCCGAGCCGGCGGTCGCCGCGCTGCCTGGCCTCGTCGAGCGCCGCGCTGACGACGGCCGCGAAGGGGCTCTTCTCCTTGCCGAACATGGCGATCCTCACTTCCCGTATCTGGCGTGCACGGACTGCCGCGACATGCCGAGCGCGTCGCCGATCTGTTCCCAGGTCCAGCCCTGCTCCCTGGCCGCCGCCACCGACGCCGCCTCGACCTGCTCGGCCAGCCGGTGCAGCGCGCCCACCGCCCGCAGGCCCAGGGCGGGGTCGTTCGACCTGATGCGTTGAGACAGCTCTTCCATGTCCACGTTGTCAGGCTAGATTGACAGCGACGATTTTGTCAATCTAGCCTGACAGGCATGGACGACGTGATGATCGTGGGAGCGGGCCCGGTCGGGCTCATGCTCGCGGGCGAGCTGGCGCTGGCCGGCTTACGCCCGGTCGTGCTGGACAAACGCCCGGAACCGAGCGAGCTGCCCAAGGCCAACGGGCTCGCCGGGCAGATCGTGGAACTGCTCGGCCACCGCGGCCTGCTCGGCCTCCTCGCCGAGGGCAGCGGCTTCGCCGGCCCCGCCCCGGGGTTCCCGTTCGGGCAGGTGCCGCTGCGGTTCGCCGGGCACGACGACATGCCGCTGCGGCTGCTGCTGATCCAGCAGCCCCGGCTGGAACGGCTGCTGGCCGAGCGGGCCGCACGGCTCGGGGCCGAGATCAGGCGCGGCCACGAGGTCCTCGGGCTGGCCCAGGACGAGGAGGGCGTCACGCTGGAGCTGTCCACCGGCCGGGCCCGCGCCCGGTACGTCGTCGGCTGCGACGGCGGGCACAGCACCGTCCGCGCCCTGGCGGGCATCGGCTTCCCCGGCACCACCGACGACGAGGTGCTGCGGCTCGGCCACTTCGCCCGGGACGGGCAGGGCCCGTTCGAGGCGCCGCGGGTCGAGGGCCTGGAACCCGGCTGGAACCGCACCCCGGCCGGCCGCCTGCTGCTCACCTCGCTGCGACCCGGCGTGCTCATCGCGGGCGTGCGCGAGCGCGGCACGCTGCCCGGCGGCCCGGTGACCCCGGACGACTTCCACGCGGCCGTACGCCGGGTGATCGGGCGGGACCTGCCGCTGGGCGAGCCGATCTGGCTGTCCGGCACGGTCGCGCAGGCCAGGCTCGCCGAGCGTTACCGGGCCGGGCGGGTGTTCCTGGCCGGGGACGCCGCCCACCTGTTCCCGGCGGGCGGGTCGGCGCTCAACGTCGGCCTGACGGAGGCGGCCAACCTGGCCTGGAAGCTGGCCGCCGTGCTGCTCGGACGGGTGCCCGCCGGGCTGCTCGACACCTACGAGGAGGAGCGCCGTCCGGTGGCCGCGCGGGCGCTCGCCCAGACCCGCGCCCAGGCGGCGCTGGAACGGGCCCCAGGCGAGGACGGCGACGCCCTGCGCGCGCTGCTCGGCGAGCTGTTCGCCCACGAGCAGCCGCTGCGCCGGCTCGCCGCGCTCCTGCACGGCTCCGACACCCGCTACCCGCCCGCGCGGGGGCTGGAGCACCCGCATCCGCTCGCCGGCCGGTTCCTCCCCGACCTGGAGCTGAGCACGGCGGCGGGGGAACAGCGGGTGGCCGGGCTGCTGCGGGCCGGCAGGCCGGTGCTGCTCGACCTCCGCGACAGGCCGGACCCGGCGCCGCCCGGCGACCCCGGCGACGGGCCGGACCCGGCGCTGCCCGAAGGCGGCTGGATCGACGTGGTGCGGGCGCGGTGCGCCGAGCCGCCCGCCGACGTGCTGCTCGTCCGCCCCGACGGGTACGTGGCCTGGGCCGGGACCGGCGGCCTGGCCGAGGCGGCGCGGGCGTGGTTCGGCGCGGGGCCGTCCGCCCTCAGAGCCACCCCGGCTTGACCAGGCCGGACTCGTAGGCGATGACCACGAGCTGGGCGCGGTCGCGGGCGTGCAGCTTCATCATGGCCCGGCTGACGTGGGTCTTGGCCGTGGCCGGCGACATGAACAGCTTGGCGGCGATCTCGTCGTTGGTCATGCCCGTGCCGACCAGGGAGAGCACTTCGCGCTCGCGTTCGGTGAGCTGGTCGAGGCCCTGGGTGGCGACCGGCTCCTTGGCGCGCGAGGCGTACTCGGCGATCAGCCGCCGGGTCACGCTCGGCGACAGCAGCGCCTCGCCCGCCGCCACCACCCGCACGGCCTGGATGAGCTCGGCCGGCTCGGTGTCCTTGACCAGGAAGCCGGACGCGCCGCCGCGCAGCGCCTCGAAGACGTACTCGTCCAGCTCGAAGGTGGTCAGGATGATGATGTGCGGGCCGGGCGGCATCAGGCGGGTGGCGGTCAGGCCGTCGGTGCCGGGCATGCGGATGTCCATCAGCACGACGTCCGGGGCGTGCTCGCCGGCCAGGCGCACCGCCTCCGCGCCGTCGGCCGCCTCGGCCACCACGGTCATGTCGGGCTGGGCGTCCAGCAGGGCCTTGAAGCCCGCGCGGACCAGTGCCTGGTCGTCGGCGAGCAACACCTTGATCACGTTGGGTTCTCCTCGGGTAGGGGCAGACGGGCCTCGACCTGGAAGCCGCCGTCCGACGGGCCGGCGACGAGCGTGCCGCCCAGGGCGGAGGCGCGCTCGCGCATGCCGGGGATGCCGTTGCCGCTGCCTTCCTCCGACAGCACGGCGGGCTTGGTCGCCCCCGTGTCGGCGACCACGATGACCAGCTCCGCGGCGCCGTACTCCAGGCGCACCGACACCCGCGAGCCGGGCGCGTGGCGGGCGGCGTTGGTGAGCGACTCCTGCACGATCCGGTACGCGGCCCGCTCGACCTGCGGCGGCAGCGGCCGCGACCCCACCCGCCTGAGCGAGACCTCCATCCCCGAACGCTGGACGAGGTCGTCGAGCCGGTCGAGCCCGGCCGTCGGGGAGCGCGGGGCGCCCTCGCGCAGCACGTTGAGCACCGAGCGCATCTCGCCCAGCACCTCCTTGGACGCCGTCTTGATCGTGGCCAGGGCGGAGCGGGCCTGCTCGGGGTTGGCGTCGATGAGGTGCAGCGCGGTGCTGGCCTGCACGTGGATGAGCGAGATGTTGTGCGCGAGCACGTCGTGCAGCTCCTGGGCCATGGTCAGGCGCTCCTCGCTGGCCTGCCGCCTGGCCTCCTCCTCGAGGATGCGCTCGCGCTCGGCCCGGCGTTCCCTGACGATCCTGACCAGCTCGGCCACGACCATGAACAGCATGATGAACGCGAGGATCGACAGGCTGTGGAACAGGTCGCGGTTGCCCACCCACCAGGCGTAGCTGAGCAGCGAGGTCACCGTCATGGTCGCCATCGTCCAGGCCATCAGCCGTCTGCCCCCTGTGACCAGGAGGAACAGCAGGACGCCGGGGCTGAGGAAGGCGGGGCCGTAGGCGTAGCCGCCGATGAGGAACAGGTCCATCGCGGCGAGCGCGACGGAGACCGTCAGCAGCGGGAACCGCCTGCGGAAGAGGATGGCCAGCGGCCCGACCAGCAGCAACGCGTACGCGTACGGGTCGAGCTGCTCCCTGAGGAGACGCTGGCCCCACGTCGCGCCCTGGGCGATCACCAACTGGGCGACCGCCACGATCAGGGCGAGATAAGGGTCGAAACCGGACTTCGTGCGCACGCCACCACGCTAGGCCACCGGCGGCGCGCACGACATCATCCCCTTGTCCGAGGGGGCCCTACCACGACGGGCGTAGCTGGGTCATCGTGGACACCATGCGCCGTGTGATCTTCTCCGCAGCAGCAGTCCTCATCTCACTCCTGCCCGCCGCGCCCGCGTCGGCGGGCCCCCAGCAGAAAGCCCCGGTCGCCGAGGGGTACGGAGGCGCCGTCGCCACCGTCGACCTCGACGCCAGCAAGGCCGCGATCTCCGTGCTGAGACGCGGCGGCAACGCCGTCGACGCGGCCGTGGCCGCCGGAGCCGTGCTCGGGGTGACCGAGCCGTACTCGGCCGGCCTGACCGGCGGCGGCTTCATGGTGTTGTACGACGCCAGGCAGCGCAAGGTCGTCACCATCGACGGCCGCGAGACCGCCCCGCGCGCGATGACCGCCACCAGCTTCGAGGGCATCCCGTTCGACGAGGGCGTCACCAGCGGCCTGTCGGCGGGCGTGCCCGGCACGCTGGCGCACTGGGACCTGGCCCTGCGCCGGTTCGGCACGCTCTCGCTCGGCCAGGCGCTCCAGCCCGCCATCGAGGTGGCCTCCCGCGGCTTCGTCGTGGACCAGACGTTCCACGACCAGACGGCCGCGAACGCCGGCCGCTTCAAGGACATCACCTCGACGGCCCGCCTCTACCTCCCGAACGGCGCCCCGCCGCCGGTCGGCTCGGTGTTCCGGAACCCGGAGCTGGCGAACACGTACCGGGAACTGGCCCGGCGCGGCCCCGGCTGGCTGTACGGCGGCCGGCTCGGCGCGGAGATCGTGGCCACCGTGAAGAAGCCGCCGGTCACCCCGGGCAGCACCCGCAACGTCAGGCCCGGCCTGATGGAGCTGTCGGACCTGCGGGACTACCGCGCCCTCCTGCGCGAGCCCACCAAGATCTCCTACAACGGCATGGACGTCTACGGCATGGCCCCGCCGTCCTCGGGCGGTTCGACCGTCGGCGAGGCGCTCAACATCCTGGAAGCCCTGCCCAGGGTGGGCCTGCACGAGTACCTGGAGGCGTCCAGGCTGGCCTTCGCCGACCGCAACGCCTACGTCGGCGACATCCCGGGCGTGCCGCTGCGCGAGCTGCTGTCCGACGGGTTCGCCAAGGAGCGCGCCTGCCTGATCGGTGACAGGGCCCTGACCAGCCCGGTCGCCCCGGGCAGCCCCGACGGCACGTACGGCGCCTGCACCACCCCGACCGGCAGCGCGACCCCGATCGCGGACGAGGGCCCGGAGACCACGCACATGGTCGTCGCCGACCGCTGGGGCAACGTGGTCGCCTACAACCTCACCATCGAGTCGACCGGCGGCAACGGCATCGTGGTGCCGGGCCGCGGCGTGCTGCTCAACAACGAGCTGACCGACTTCACCTTCGGCCCCGCCCCCGGCGACCCCAACCTGCCCGGCCCCGGCAAGCGGCCGCGCTCGTCGATGGCGCCCACGCTGGTGTTCGACCACGGCAGGCCGGTGCTGGCCGCGGGCTCGCCGGGCGGCTCGACGATCATCACGACCGTGCTGCAGATCCTGGTCAACCGGTACGAATTCGGCATGAGCCTCCCCGATGCCCTCGCCGCGCCGCGGGCCACGCAGCGCAACACCGCCCAGACGCAGGCCGAGCAGGCGTTCCTCGACAAGTACCGGGCCGAGCTGGAGGCCAAGGGGCACGGCTTCGTGCTGAACCCCGAGATCGGCGCGGCCACGGCGCTGGAACTGCGCGGCCACGGCCTGGTCCAGGCCGTCGCCGAGCCCGTACGGCGAGGCGGCGGCAGCGCCCTGGTCGTGAACCCGCGCTGAGCGCGCACGGCGGCGGCCCCCTCGTGGGCCGCCGCCACTCGCCGGCTTGACTCCGGCATGAGGGAATGTTTGCCCAGGTCACAGGGTTGTAACGGGCATCGCGACGCGCCATGCCGCCGGGCGGGAACCGCCGGCCGCAGCTCGTCAGCCGCCGTCGCGGCATCCCGACAGACACCCGTGGGCGGCTCCGGCCTGCCCCCAGGAGGAACCCTGTGAAGCCGAACGCCAAGAAGCTGTACGCGAGCGCCCTGCTGGCCGCCACCGCCGCCGTGTCGGGCCTCGGCCTGACGTCCGCCCCCGCCCACGCCGACGGCCTCACCTACGGCCAGGACGTCTCCCACTACCAGCCGGACCACGACTGGGCCGCCAGCGGCGCCGCGTTCGGCATCGTCAAGGCCACCGAGGGCGCCACCCGCGTGGACGCCTCCTTCGCCCGCCACTGGGCCGACCTGGGCGCGAAGGGCAAGGTGCGGGGCGCCTACCACTACGGGCACCCGTCGAACGACCCGATCGCCGAGGCCGACCACTTCCTGTCCGTGGTCGACCGGCAGCCGGCCGCCAGGGGCGACCTGCTCGCGCTCGACCTGGAGACGACCGACGGCCGGTCGGTGACCGAGGTCAACGCCTGGGCCAAGAAGTGGCTGGCGCACGTCCAGGCCAGGACCGGCGTCACGCCGCTGTTCTACAGCGGCTGGAACTTCGCCGACGAGTACGGCCACGGCCTCCAGCGGTACCCGCTGTGGGTGGCCCGCTACGGCAAGGGCCCCGGCCAGGTGACCGCCCCCGCCGACTGGAAGACCTGGACCATCCACCAGTACGCCGACGCGCCGGTGGACCAGAACGTCTCCGCGCTCACCCCCGTCCAGCTCAAGGCGCTGGGCCGCAGGTGACCCGCCGTCCTCAGTAGATGAGCTCGTACGCCTCCGGCCGCACCTTGCGCGTACGGGCCCAGTACTCGAAGGTGAAGCCCGGCCAGATCGTCCGGTTCACTCCGTGCTCGTCCAGATACCAGGAGCGGCAGCCGCCCGCGTTCCACACGAGCGGGTCCAGGCGCGCGTGCAGCCGGCGGTTGAAGGCGTCCTGGGCGTCCTTCCTGACGTCCAGCGCCCTGGCCTGGCTTCTGGAGAGCAGGCGCAGGCACTCGATGACGTAGCGGACCTGCGACTCGATCATGAAGACGACCGAGTTGTGCCCGAGGCCGGTGTTCGGGCCGAGCAGGAAGAACAGGTTCGGGAAGCCCGCGGTGGTGATGCCGTGGTAGGTCTCTATGCCGTGCTGCCAGGCGTCCTGGATCTTCAGGCCGTTCCGGCCGGTGATGCGCTGGTCCTGGAGGGCCTCCACGACCTTGAAGCCGGTGCCGTAGACGATCACGTCGGCCTCGTGCTCCTCGCCGGTCGTGGTCACGATCGAGCGGGGCCGGATCTCGGCGATGCCGTCGGTGACGAGGGTGACGTCCGGCCTGGTCAGGGCCGGGTAGTAGTCGCTGGAGACGAGCACGCGCTTGCAGCCGATGGTGTAGTCGGGCGTCAGCCTGCGGCGCAGGGCGGGGTCGGGCACCTGCGCCGCCAGGTGCTTGAGCGCCAGCAGCTCGTGCGCCTTCATCAGGCGCGGGTGCACCGCGAAGCCGAGCGCCCGGCTCTCCAGCGCCCAGTAGACGGCCCCGCGCAGGGCCCGCGCCATGCCGGGCAGGGCCAGGACGCGCCGGGCGGCGGGGGAGAAGGCGAAGTCGGGCTTGGGATGGATCCACGGCGGCGTGCGCTGGAAGACGGTCAGCTCGCGCACCCGGGGGGCGAGCTGGGGGACGAACTGGACGGCGGACGCGCCGGTGCCGACGACGGCGACGCGTTTGCCGGTCAGGTCGACCGAGTGGTCCCATTCGGCGGAGTGGAAGGAGGGGCCGGCGAAGGATTCCCTCCCCACAATTTCCGGAAATTTCGGGATATGGAGGGCGCCGATGCCGGAAACGATGGCGTTCGTCCGCATGGTTGCGCCGTCGTCCGTGGTGACCGTCCAGTTCCGGCGGTCGTCGTCGTACTCCAGGGACGTGACGTGCTTGTTGTAGCGGATGTGGGGGGTTACTCCGTACTTGTCCGCGCAGGTGCGTACGTAGTCCCAGATCTCGCCCTGCGGGGCGAACATCCGCGACCAGCCGGGGTTCAGCTCGTACGAGTAGGAGTACATGTGCGACGGCACGTCGCACGCGCACCCGGGGTAGGTGTTGTCCCGCCAGGTGCCACCGAGGTCGGCGGCCTTCTCCAGGATCACGAAGTCGTGGTAGCCCGCCTCCTTGAGCTTGATCGCCATGCCGATCCCGGCGAAGCCGGTGCCGATGATCACCAATCCTGGCTCAGCCACTGAACCTCCTGAACTCCGCGTGGGCGGGCGAGCCGGCGATGTAGTCCAGCGCCTGGCGCAGGTCGCCCTCCTGGCTCGGATGGAAGCCGGGCCGCAGGTACCGCGGCGCGGCCAGGGCCAGGCAGCGCAGCGTGGGCACGCGGCCCTGCCTCGACCGGTGGAGGACGTGCGTCCACTTGGCGGTGATGCGTCCGGCGACGAGCGGATCGTTGGCCATGAGGAAGCGGGCGCCCCGGTGGAGCAGCCACACGAGCAGCGGCCCGGCCAGCGCCATCGTCCGCACGCGGCGGGCGTAGCCGCCGTCGAGGTGGGCGAACACGTCGAAGGCCACCTCGCGGTGCTCGACCTCCTCCGCGCCGTGCCAGCGCAGCAGGTCCATCATCACCGGGTCGGCGCCGGCCGCGTCCAGCGGGCGGGCGTCGAGGATCCATTGGCCCAGCACGGCCGTGTAGTGCTCGATCGCGGCGATCATCGCCAGCCGTTCCCGCAGCCAGGACGCCCTGGCCGCCGGTGGCGCCGTCCCGTCGCCCAGCAGCCGCCCGAACAGCCACTCGACGTTGTCCACGTACGGCGCCGGGTCGAGGCCCTGCTCCTTCAGATGGTCGAGGACGTGCTGGTGGGCGACCGCGTGGGTGCCCTCCTGTCCCATGAACCCCTTGACCCGCTCTTTGAGCCCTTCGTCGGCGATGAGCGGAAGCGCCTGCTTGAAGACGTGCACGAACCAGCGTTCCCCGGCGGGTAGCAGCAGGTGCAGGGCGTTGAGGGCGTGCGTGCTCGTAGGGTCGCCGGGCACCCAGTGCAGCGGCGTGCTCTCCCAGGAGAAACGCACCCGGCGCGGCTTGATGTCCGCTGTATTGGACATGTTGTCCAATGTAGTCAGTCGTCAGCCGCCGGTCCAGTCCGGATGAAACCCGTCACACCGACTGGCCGGTATGTCCGGCTTGTGCGGAGACGGCAAAGACCCGCCACGGCGTCGGGGCGGGTGGGGTGACCGTATGCGGTTGGGTGCTAGCGGAGCAGCAGGAAGGCGGCGACGCCGATGATCACGATCGCCACGGCGACCGCGAGGATCGGCACCAGCGGCGACTTCTTGGGGGCCGCCGCGGCCTCCTGTTCCTGGCGCTGAGCGAAGGCGCGGAACTGCTGGGTGTTGCCCGCGGGATCGATATGCTGGTCAGACATGGCCAGCAGCCTAGCGCCATGACATGGTCCGTTTGCACCCCTTTGCCACTACCTATAGGCATGGGCTGATGAGGGGACCACTCCACTCGGCGGATAGCTTTGGGGCATGCTCCGGACCCTGCTCTCACCCCGCGTCGTGGGGCTGCATCTGCTGACGATCGGGGTCCTCGTCGCGTTCATCCTGCTCGGCCGGTGGCAGCTCGGCGTGTTCCAGGACTCCGGCAGGCCGCACGCGGCCGTCGATCCGGCCCCCGTGGGGGTCGCCACGCTGGCCCAGGTGGGCGGGCAGATGGAGGGCGAGGCCGTCGGCCGCAGGGTCGCCGCCGAGGGCACGTACGAGGCCGCCCGGCAGCTCCTGGTCGCCGACCGGCGGCCCGACGTCGACGCCCCCGGCGGCAACGTCTCACGCGGCCACGGCTACTGGGTGCTCACCCCGATCAGGCTCGACGACGGCACACTGATGCCGGTCGTGCGCGGCTGGACGGCCAAGGCGGACGATCCGGGCGTCGCCGCCGTGCCCCAGGGCCGGGTCACGGTGCAGGGCCGGCTGCGGGGCCAGCAGGGCACCGACAGCGTGCAGCGGCGGGCCGAGGGGCTGCCTCCGGGGCAGGTGCAGACCGTGTCCACCGGAGAGCTGATCAACCTGTGGACCGGCCAGAAGCTGCGGACCGGCTTCATGGTGGCGCAGCCGCCGTCCGGCTCGCTCACGCAGGTGAAGATCCGGCCGCCGGAGGTCGGTGGCACGCTGACCTGGCGTAACCTGGCTTATGCCGCAAACTGGTGGATCTTCGCTGGATTCGCCGTCTTCATGTGGTTCCACTTCGTCCGCGACGCCGTACGGGCGGATCGGGACCGCGACAAGTCCCCCGAGATGGTTCTGGAAGGTTAACGGTGGAATCGGCTCTCAAGCCCTTCCGGGTGCTCGCCTACGTGGTCGGCGTCATGCTGCTCATCCTGTGCGTCGCCATGGTGCTGCGCTACGGCTTCGGCGCCGCGGAGCTGTCGAAGATCGTCGCGCCCATCCACGGCGGCCTGTACATGATCTACCTCATCACCGTCATGAACCTGGGCATGAAGGCGCGCTGGAGCTGGCCGTACATGCTCGGGGTCATGCTCGGCGGCACGGTGCCGTTCCTGTCGTTCTACGTGGAGCGCAGGGTGCACAACCGGGTGCGCACCGAGCTGAGCGCGGCGAGGGCCTGACGGCCCCCGCCGCGGCTCGCGGGCCTCAGCCGCCGATCCCGCGCCTGCGGGCCCGCTTGAGCCGCTCGCGCTGCGACGGGTCGAGCATGAGGTAGCCGACCACCGGCGCCGCGACCGCGCCGAGCACCACCAGCAGGGTGATCCAGCCCGGCAAGAAGATCAGCGAGAGCAGAACCGCGGCGCCTGCGCCGATGACGTACTTCTGAATGGGCGACATCCCTGGCTTCCTCCGAACGCGGAGCCCGCGCCCCGCCTCTCCCACATTCTGCGTCGCCCGTCCAACGAGTGGACCCGTGCCTGAGGTTCCATGACGCGATGTATCTCAATTGTTGCGGGACCAGAGGGTGAGGTGGATCGAGCCGTATGTGCGGGTCTGTCCTGGGACGAGCGTTCTTTTGAGGGTGCGGTAGCGCTCGTCGTCGGCGTACTTCGTCCCGATCCTGGGGGAGATGACCCACACCCGGTCCACGCCCTTCAGGGCCGCGTCCAGTTCGGCGGCCGTGCGCGGGCCGGGCGCGCCGGGCGCGCGGGTCAGGTCCGTCAGGCGGTCGTACGGGGCGCCGTACACGGCCACGAACAGCCGGAAACGCTGCGGCACGAACAGCACCCGGTCGCCCGGACGCTCCTCCGCGGCCAGCGTGGCGGCCAGCGTACGCAGGTCGTCGGGACGGGCGGCGGGCTGCCTCATCGCCGCCTGCGCGGGGAACACCAGCACGGCGAACAGGACCAGGACGGCGACCGGCACGGCCCGCCACCGCACCCCCGCCAGGCCGATCCCGGCGAGCAAGGCGAGCAGCGGGACCGCGAAGAGCACGTAACGCGGATGGTAGACGGGCTGGACCTGGGAGATCGCGAACGAGAGCGCCACCGGCAAGATCGCCCACACCGCCACGGCCGGGACGCGTACGGCTCCCCACAGGGCGGCGGCGAACAGCACGACCGCCCCCGCCCCCGCGACCTCGCCGGGGAAGGCGGCCAGCTCGGTCCAGCCGGGGGTCCTGAGCCAGAACACCTGGGCGTCCCGCTGACCGGCGGCCAGGAGGAGCAGCGGCACGAGCGCCGCTCCCGCCGCGCCGACCGCGACCGATGACCGCACGGCGACCGGCGGCCGGTTCGCGGTGAGCCGGCGGCGGAGGGCGGGCAGCCAGGCGGTGAGCAGGTGGGCGGGGACGAGCAGCAGGGCGTACAGGTGCAGCCAGCCGAGCAGGGCCACGCTCGCGCCGTAGGCCGCGCAGACCGCCGCGCCTGGACGGTCGAGCAGCTTGACCAGGAGCCACGTGGCCAGCACGGCGACCGCGCTCACCAGGGCGTAGGAGCGGGCCTCCTGGGCGTACCGGGCGGCGATGGGGGTGAGGGCGTACAGGAGGCCCGCGTACAGGCCGGCGGGGGTGCCGGCCAGGCGGCGGCCCAGGGCCGCGACCCCGAGGGCGGCGGCCGTGAAGGCGAGCACCGAGGGCAGGCGGACGGCGATCTCCGGCGGCCAGGGAAGGGCGGCGAAGGGCCGCAGGAGCAGGTAGTAGAGGGCGTGGACGGCGTCGAGGTCGGCGAGGAAGCGGCGCAGCTCGCCGAACGGCATGCGCGCGACCAGCGCGCTGACCGACTCGTCCCGCCACAACGACGGCCCGCAGAGCCCCCAGAACCCGGTCGCCGCGGCGACGGCCGCGGGCACGACCGGCCACCACCGGCCGGCGTCCCGCGTGGCGACACCGGCGCCGGCGGGGCGCGGCAGGACGGGCGCGCGGGTCATCGGCGCGGGCCCATGACCGCCCGGAACTCGTGCCGCAGGGCTTCGGGGGCGGGACGGTCGGCCGGGTTGCCGGACAGAAGGCGCACCAGGACGGGAGCCAGCGCCCCGGCCCGCGCCAGCGACGCCCCCGGCGCGGGCGGCACCCCCTCCACGGCCATGAAGAGGGTGGCGCCCAGGGACCACAGGTCGGCGGCCGGGCTCGCCACCCCCTCCGGAGCCGTGTACGCCGGGACGGTCCCCGACCGCAGCGGGGCGACCAGCGTGGCTCTCCCCTGGTCGGAGATGAGCACGCCGCTCGGCTGCACCGCTCCGTGATGGCCACCCCTGGCCTGGAGCTGGTCGAGCAGGGCGAGCCCGATCTCGGCCACCTCGGCCGGCGGGAGCGGTCCAAGGGCGCGGACGACCTGGTCGAGCGGCTGGTCGAGGGCCAGCCTCTCCAGCGTCTCGCGGACCACTTCCACCGGCGGCGACCCGGCGGGGTGCAGCATGGCGCGGATCAGCGACCGCAGCGGGTCGGCGCCCTCGGCGGGCACCTGGCCGGGCGGGCGGCCCTCGACGGCGAAGTGCAGCGTGGCGGCCAGCGACCACAGGTCGGCCGAGGGCCGCATGCTGAGGCTCGGCACCCCGAACCCGGTGAGCACCGCCCTCCCGGTGCCGGTCAGCAGCACGTTCCCGGGGCTGACCTGCCCGTGGACGATCCCGGCCGCGTGCGCCACCGACAGCGCCGACAACACGCAGACGCCCATCCTGGCCACCTGGACGACGGGCAGCGGCTGCCGCGCGCGCACGGCCTGCTCCAGCGACACTCCCGAGACGAACTCCATGACCAGCCAGGGCGTCCGGTCCTCGACCAGCACGCCGAGCACCCGGGCGATCGAGGCGTGCCGCAGCCCGGCGGCCCTGCGCGCCTCGTGCAGCGCGGACTCGCGCAGCTCGGGCGGGACGCGCAGCTCTCTGACCGCGACGTCGCGGTGTTCCGTCTCGTCGAAGGCCAGCCGTACGGACCCCGCGCCCAGGGGGTTGAGCAGCCGGTAGCGCCCGGCCAGCTTCCTGGTCTCAGCCATGTCGAGTGCACGATAGCGCTCGCCCGGCCCGCCCGGCCATCACGCGGTCCGGCCGGTCAGCCACGCCTCGTGGGCGTCGTGCAGCCTGCTCCAGAGCCGCTCCTCGTCCTGCTCGGTCAGGTCGTCGAAGGTCAGCGAGAACACGTCGGCGAGCGCCGCGAAGTAGTCGCGCGCCGTCTCCAGGGTGATCGAGTGGCTGCCGGCGCCGACGCGGGTCAGGACGAGCCCGCGCAGCGTGTCCACGCCCGACGCGTCCCGCCTCTGCACGACGGCGGTGCGCACGAACCCCGACGATGGCGACGTCGACAAATGGTTGTGCATATCAACGAAGGCGGACATCTCCGTTGGGGTCCGCTCGAAATCCATCCCTACGAACGAACCGCTCGGGTCATGGTCGAACCGCCACCCGCCGGGCGCGACCTGCGACGGCCGCAGGACGTACGTGAACGGCCCCTGCCGGTACGCGCCCGCGACCAGCGGCAGCGGCTCGTGCACGCCGTCCCCGAGGCCGAGGTCGGCCAGCCACTCGCCGCCCGGGTTGTCCTGGCTCGGCAGGCCGCGCACGGTCAGCACGAGGTGGTTGCCGGTGACGCCGGGCTCGCTGCCGGGGTTCTGCACGCCGCCGACGTGCCTGGTCACGTCGTAGCCGAGGCTCCTGATCAGCTCGGAGAAGGCGCCGTTCAGGTGGTAGCAGTAGCCGCCGCGGCCCCTGATGATGCGCTCGGCGGACTCGACGGGATCGAGGGAGGTGGGGCGGCCGAGCCAGATCTCCAGCGCCTCGTAGGCGACCTTCTCGACGTGCGCGACGTGCAGCGCGCGCAGGCTTTCGGCGCTCGCGGGGGCGCCTATCAGGTGGGACAGGCCCAGACGGCTGAGGTAGCCAGCGGTGTTCACGCGGCAAGTCTGCACCAGATGTGCACAAATTATGGAGTGTCGTCTGCACGGCGCACTTCTAGGCTTTCGTACGTGGCAGAGCAGCGGTGCGTCCTCGTGGTCGAGGACGATGTGACGATCGCCCTGGCCGTACGGAACAGGCTGGCCGCCGAGGGTTTCGACGTCCGGGTGGCGGGCGACGGGCAGGACGCCCTGGTCCAGTACGGGAAGGCGGAGCCCGACCTGGTGATCCTCGACCGGCTGTTGCCCGGTCTGGACGGGCTGGAGGTGTGCCGCAGGATGCAGGCGTTGCGCCCGGTGCCCGTCCTCATGCTGACCGCGCTCGGCGAGGAGACCGACGTGCTGGTCGGGCTGGGGGTGGGGGCCGACGACTACCTGGCCAAGCCGTTCAGCATGCGCGAGCTGGTGGCCAGGATCCACGCGCTGCTGCGCCGGGTCGAGCGGGCCGCCCAGCTCGCCGTCGAGGACACCGTGATCAGGGTGGGCGAGGTGGAGATCGACACGGCCGCGCGCCGGGTGTTCGTGGGCGGGATCGAGGCCCAGCTCACCAGGACCGAGTTCGACCTTCTCCGGCGGCTGGCCGAGCGGCCCGGGCAGGTCTTCGAGCGCGACCGGCTGCTGTCGGACGTGTGGGGCTTCTCCGAGGCCGCCGCGACCAGGACCGTGGACAGCCACGTCCGCGCGCTGCGCCGCAAGCTCGGCTCCGACGTGGTGCGCACCGTCCACGGCGTGGGTTACGCCCTGGTCCGGCAATGAGGCCGCTCGACTTCCTCGGCCGCATCAAGGTCAAGCTGGGCATCGTCATCGTGCTGGCGGTGGGCACCGCGTTCGTGGTGAACGAGGTGGGGCTCAACGCCGGGTTCACCCGGGACGTCCGGATCGTGGTCGCGGTCATCCTCGCGTTGATCATGGTCCAGGTGCTGGCCATGGGCATGACCAAGCCGCTTCGTCAGATGGCCAGGGCCGCCCAGACGATCGCCAAGGGCAGCTACGGCCTGCGGGTCAGCGCCACCTCGCGGGACGAGGTGGGCGAGCTGGCCAGGGCGTTCAACGCGATGGCCGCCGACCTCGGCGAGGTGGACCGGCAGCGGCGCGAGCTCGTCGCGAACGTCAGCCACGAGCTGCGCACCCCCATCACCGGCCTGCGCGCGGTGCTGGAGAACGTCGTGGACGGCGTCTCCGCGCCCGACCCGGTCACCATGAGGACCGCGCTCGCCCAGACCGAACGGCTCGGCCGCCTGGTCGCCCAGCTGCTCGACCTGTCCAGGCTCGACTCCGGCACCCGGCTGATCGAGCCCGAGGCCGTCGCGCTGGCGCCGCTGGTCGAGCAGGCCGTGCGGGAGGCGTCGCTGGCCCGCGAGGACGTCACGATCGAGGCGTCGGTGCCCGGCGGGCTCGGGGTGCGAGCCGATCCCGACCTGCTGGCGCAGGTGCTGGCGAACCTGCTGGACAACGCCGTACGGCACAGCCCTCCCGGGGGCGTGGTGACGGTGGCGTGCGGCGCGGAGCGGGACGGGGCCCGGGTGGTGGTGGCCGACCAGGGGCCGGGCATCCCGGAGACGGCCAGGGGGCGGGTGTTCGAACGGTTCTCCCGGCTGGACGCCGGACGTGCGGCCGACTCCGGGGGCGCGGGGCTGGGCCTGGCGATCGTCAAGGAGGTCGTGGAGCTGCACGGGGGGTCGATCCGCATCGAGGACTGCGCGGGGTGCCGCATGGTCGTCGATCTACCAGGAAGGACGACGATGACGGACACACCGTTCCACATGGGGGCGGACCGGGGGCGCGACGACCGCCTGGGGGACGCGCTTCCCCCGGCCGACGCACCCCTGGCAACCGGCGACGGCCACCCCCCACCCGCCGTCCCAACCCCGGCGCCCCCGCCCACCACGACGGCCCCCGGCACCCCGGCGGCCCCGGACACGACGGCGGATCCAGACACGACAGCAGGCAACGGCATCACGGCAGGCCCCGGAACGACGGCGGGCCCCGGCATGACGGCGGGCCCCGGAACGACGGCGGGCCACGGCATGACGGCGGGCCCCGGAACGACGGCCGGTCAGGCCGCGATGGCGGGTCTGGGCGTGGCCACGTCGGGAACACCGGTCCGGCCGGCCACGGCCGAGGATGCGCCGCAGCCCGCCCCGGCAACGACGGGCTCCGGCCCGCTCGCGGCGTCCGGCACACCGCGAGGGAGCGGCTCGCCCACAGGGTCCGGCTCTCCCACAGGGTCCGGCTCTCCCACAGGGCCCGGCTCGCCCACAGGGTCTGGAGCAGCCACAGGGGCCGACATTCCCGCGGGGGATGGCGCTCCCGCAGGGGCCGGCGCCCTCACAGGTGGCATCTCCTCAGGAGTGGGCATCCCCACAGGCGGCATCCCCACCGGGTCCCCCATCCCCGCAGCGTCCGGCGAGCCCGTAGGGGCCGGCGTGCCCGTAGGGGCCGCCGCAGGGCCCGGGGTGCCCGTAAGGGCTGGCACCCCTGCAGCGGCTGGGGCGCCCACAAGCAGCGGCATCCCCGTAGGGGCCGGCGTCACCGCAGGGGCCGGGGTGCCCGCGGGGTCGGGGGCGTCGACGCGGCCCGGGGTGCCGGTGGGGGCCGGAGGGTCGGCGGCGGCCGGTCCGGTGCACTCCGCGCCGGCGGGTGCGGCTCCGGCGGCGGTGGGGAGTGGAGGGCTTGCCAGGATGGTCGGCGGCGGGATCCTCGGGGTGATCGTCGGCTTCCTGGGCGGCCTGTTCGCGGCCGTGCTGGTCTCGATGACCCTCGGCGACGGCCTCGCGCTCGTCACCCTCGTCATGGTGACCGCCCTGGGCGGCGCGCTCGGCATCGCGCTGGGCGCGGGCTCGGCGCGCAGGACGGCGGCCTACCAAGGTGCCTACCAGGGGGCGGGCCGGGGCCCGGCCGGTGGCGGGGGTCCGGCTGGGCCCCAGGCAGGGGGCGGGGCCGGGGGTGGCCAGGTGTACGTGCCGCCGCCGCTCTTCCCCAGGCCCGAGCTGCCCGCCGCGCCGCGCTGGCTGCTGCCCGCCGCCGCCGGCGCGGGCGTGTTCGCCGCCGTGGCGCTGCCCGACGCGCAGGTCGGGCTGGGGATCGTGCTCGTCGCCATGGTGCTCGGCGCGGCGGCGCTGCCGGCCGCGCTGCGCAGGATGACCCCCTGGACGCTGGCGTTCGGGATGACGGCGTACTGGCTGATCTCCATGGCGGCCGTGCGCGACGCGGACTGGCTGGTCGCGATCCTGCTCATGGCGGGGGCCGGGCTGGGCGCGCTGGCGGTGTCCGGGGCGGGGGCGGGATGGCTGGGCGTGATCAGGGGCGGCATGTCCGTGGTGCTCGCGCTCGGTCCGGTGCCGTGGTTCCTCGCCGGGCCGTTGCGGAAGCTGACCGCCAGGCGGCGGATCCTGCCGGTGCTCGCGGGGCTCGGCATCACGGTCGTGCTGGTGCTGGTGTTCGGGCTGCTGTTCGCCTCGGCCGACGCGGTGTTCGCCTCGTACGTCGAGCGCCTGACCAGCACCCCGGCCTGGGCCGACTCGGTGCCTTCGCGGATCTTCGTCTTCGGGTTCGTCGCCGTGCTGCTGGCCGCCACGGTGCTGGTCGCGCTGCGGCCGGTGATCGACCCGGTCGGCCCGGAGCACAAGTTCGGCGTGAGCAGGAGCGTGTGGCTGGTGCCGCTGGTCGGGGTGAACCTGCTGTTCTCGGCGTTCGTGGCGGTCCAGATCAGGGTGCTGTTCGGCGGCGACGGCTGGGTGCTGAGGACGGCGGGCCTGACCTACGCCGAGTACGCCAGGCAGGGGTTCTTCCAGCTCGTGGTGGTCAGCGTGTTCGTGCTGGGCATCGTCGCGGTGGCCGGGGGGCTGCTGCGGACCGAGCGCGGCGAGCGCTGGCTGCTGGCCGTCATGCTGGGCGTGTTGTGCGGGCTGACCATGGTGGTGCTGGCCTCGGCCCTGCACCGGATGAGCCTCTACACCGACGCCTACGGCCTGTCGCGGCTGCGGATCTCGGTGCAGGCCACGGTGTGGTGGCTGGGCGCGCTGTTCGCGCTGGTGCTGCTGGCCGGGGCGGTACGCCTGGCGGGCCGCGGCTCCGGCTGGCTGCCGCGCACGGTCGTCCTGGTCACCGGGCTCGGCCTGGGGGCGTTCGCGATGGTGAACCCCGATCTCCAGGTCGCGCAGACCCAGGTCGAGGTGCGCGGCGTGACCAACATGGACTCCGACTACCTGGGCGACCTCGGCGCGGAGGCCGTGCCCGCGATCGACCGGCTGCCCGAGCCGCAGCGCAGTTGCGTGCTGGCCGACGTCGTCCGCGCCAACGGGCTCGACCGCCCCGACCCGTGGAACGGCTGGAACCTCGCCCGCGCCCGTGCCAGGGACCTGCTGGCCGAGCGGCCCGTCGCCCGCCCGATCACGTGCCCATCGGCGTCCTCACGCGGCTCTGATTGAATCTTGGTGTGAGGTTCGACGTAGTCATCAGCGGCGGCCGGGTGCTCGACGGCACGGGCGCGCCGCCGTACCGGGCGGATGTGGGGATCGCGGGCGACGAGGTCGCGGCGGTCGGCAGGCTGGGCGGCGCGCAGGCGGCGACGGTGATCGACGCGACCGGCCGGTTCGTCGCGCCGGGCTTCGTCGACTGCCACGCCCACGGCGACGCCGCCGTGTTCGACCCCGCCGTGCAGCTCGCGGCGTTGCGGCAGGGGGTGACCACGTTCGTCCTGGGGCAGGATGGTCTGTCCTTCGCGCCTGGGTCGGCCGAGACCGTCGCCTACGCCTCCCGCTACTTCGCCGCCGTCAACGGCGCCCTGCACGAGGGCCCGCTGAGCGTGGCCGAGCTGCTCGACGGCTACGACCGCGCGGTGGCGGTGAACACGGCCTACCTGCTGCCGCACGGCACGATCCGCTACGACGTCCTCGGGCCCTCGCCGGAGGCGGCCTCGCGGGCGGAGCTGGGCGCGATGGTCCAGCGGGTCGAGCGCGGCCTGTCCGAGGGCGCGGTCGGGCTGTCCAGCGGGCTGGAGTACCTGCCGGGCCGCTACGCCGACGCCGCCGAGCTGGCCGCTCTGTGCGCGCCGCTCGGCGGCCTGCCGTACGTCACCCACATGCGGGCCTACGGCGCGAACGCCGGGGTCGGCATGGCGGAGGTCGTGGACATCGCCGGTCGGTCGGGCGCGGCCGTGCACGTCTCCCACCTGCACGGGCCGGCCGACGTGCTGCTGCCGCTGGTCGGCAAGGCGCATGACGAGGGCGTCGACCTCACCTTCGACACCTATCCCTACCTGCGCGGCAGCACGATCCTGGCCATGGTGGTGCTGCCGCCGTCCGTGCCGGGCGCCGACACCGACGCGGCGCTGGAGATGATCGCCTCGCCCGAGCTGGACGACTGGTGGGCGGGGCTCGGCGAGGTCTACCCCCGGCTGACCGTCTCCCACGCGCCCGGCTTGGAGTGGGCCGAAGGGCTCGCCCTGCCGGACGCCGCGGAGCAGGCCGGCATGACGCCCGCCGCGTTCTGCCGCCACCTGCTGGTGGAGACGCGGCTGGAGGCCGGGTGCGTCTCGGCCCGTCCCGACGAGGGCCCGGCGGGGGAGGAGTCCGTACGCCGGATCCTGCGTCATCCCTCCCACACCGGCGGCTCCGACGGCATCTACGTGGGCGGTCATCCGCATCCGCGCGGGTTCGGGGCCTTCGCCAGGTTCCTCGGCCGGCACGTCCGCGAGCTGGGCGACTGGACGTGGGAGCAGGCGGCCGTGCACCTGGCCTCCCACCCGGCCCGGCGGTTCGGGCTCGACCGGCGCGGGCTGGTACGCGGCGGGTACGTCGCCGACCTGGTGGTGTTCGACCCGCTCACGGTGTCGGACCGGTCGACGTACGCCGATCCGCGCACCCCCGCGCACGGCGTGGACGACGTGCTCGTGTCCGGCGTACGGGTGCTGACCGGCGGCGAGCTGACCGGGGCCCGTCCCGGACGGGCGCTTCGATCACGCTGATCCCGCCTGGGATAAGGTCAGACGCGGATAAAAGGGGGATGTCGTGCAGGTGATCCTTGGGCAGTCCGTCCTCGACGGCGAGCTCGGCTTTCCACTGATGATCGTGCACCGCGACGCGCTGGAGCACAACGTGGCCACGATGGCGGCCTTCGCCCGCGACCACGGCATGGAGCTGGCTCCGCACGTCAAGACGCACATGTCGCCAGAGATCTCCGCGATGCAGCTCGAAGCGGGCGCCTGGGGGCTGACGGTCGCCACGACCCGGCAGGCCAGGATCGCCCGCGGCTACGGCGGCGACCGGATCATGGTGGCCAACCAGGTCGTCGACACCGCCGGGCTGACCTGGGCCGCCGGAGAGCTCGACCGCGACCCCGCCTTCGACTTCCTCAGCTTCGTCGACTCCGAGGCCGGAGTGGACATCCTCGCCCGGCACGCCTCGACCCGGCCGTTCCGGGTGCTGGTGGAGCTCGGGCACGAAGGCGGACGAGCCGGCTGCCGCACCCTCGACGAGCTGCTGAAGGTGGCCGCGTACGCGCAGGAGACGCCCGGCGTCGAGCTGGCCGGCGTCGCCGGGTACGAAGGGGCGCTGAAGAGCGCCGACGAGGTCCGGCGCTACCTGGGCGGGCTGCAGGAGGCCGTCGAGCACGTCCGCGTGCGCAACCCGATCCTGACGATCGGCGGCAGCCAGTGGTTCGACGTGATCGGGCGCGAGCTGGTCACCACGCACGCCAGGATCCTGCTGCGCAGCGGCGCGTACGTCACCCACGACGACGGCTACTACCGGGAGCGCACGCCGTTCAACCGGATCGAGGGCGAGCTGCGGCCGGCTCTCGAGGTGTGGGCGCACGTGTTGTCCACGCCCGAGCCGGGCCTCGCGATCGTGGGCATGGGCAAGCGCGACGCGCCCTACGACGAGGGCCTGCCGGTGCCGCGCCGGAGCGGCGTCACGATCACGAAGATGCAGGACCAGCACACCGTCGTCCGGGCCGACGGGCTCAAACCGGGCGACCTGCTGGCCTTCGGGATCTCACACCCGTGCACCGCGTTCGACAAGTGGCGCGTGCTGCCGTTGGTGGACCGGGATTACCGTGTCGTCGGCACGATTCACACCGATTTCTAGGGAGATTCCGTGAAGAAAGAGCTCAAGACCACCGAGGGCGCCGCGCCGGTCGGGGCGTACTCCCAGGGGCTCGTGGTGGGCGACTTCGTGTTCACCTCCGGCATGGGCCCGCTCGACCCGCACACCGGCGAGATCGTCGGCGACGACGTGGCCGCCCAGACCCACCAGGTCATGAAGAACCTCGGGGCCATCCTCGCCGCCCACGGCCTGGGCTTCGACGACGTCGTGAAGTCGACGGTCCACCTCCAGAACGTGAAGGAGGACTTCGCCGCGTACAACGAGGTGTACAAGTCGTACTTCACCCAGCCGTACCCGGTGCGGACGACGGTGGGCTCGCAGCTCATGAACATCCTGGTGGAGATCGACTTCGTCGCGCACAAGAGCGCGTAAGGTCTGCACGTGGACAGTTCGGTATACGTCTTCGCCGAGGACCTGCACGGTGAGGGCGTCGAGCGGGTGCTCGACAGGATCAGCGCGTACGGCGTGGGCGGGGTCACGGTCGGCGCCGTCCACCACGCCGCGCGCGACGTCACCCCGCACGGACTGTCCCGGCTGACCGTCAGGCACGACGGCGTGCACTTCACCCCGCCGGCCGAGCTGTTCGACGGGCTCCGGCTCGCTCCCGTGCCCGGCCACGTCCACGCCCTCGACGGGCTGCGCGAGGCGTGCGCCGGGCGCGGCCTGAAGCTCCACGGCTGGACGGTCTTCCTGCGCAACGCCACGCTCGGCAACGAGCACCCCGACGTGACCGTGCGCGACTGCTTCGGCGACCGCGGCTCGCTCATCGACCTGTGCCCGGCCCATCCCGACGTGCGCGAATACTCCGTCGCGCTGGCCAGGGCGGTGGCCCGGCTGGGCGTCGAGAGCGTGGTCGCCGAGGCGCTGCACTTCACGCCGGTCGAGCCGCAGCGCTCCTTCGTGCAGCTCGGCCCCATGGACTCGTTCCTGTTCGGGCTCTGCTTCTGCGACTACTGCATGCGCCGGGCCACCGACCTGGGCGTGAACGCCGAGGTGGCGCGCGAGGAGTGCGCGCGGATCGTGGGCGGCGTCTTCGACGGCGACCCGGCCGCGCAGGGCGAGGTGACCAGGGCGGCGCTCACCGCCTACGCCGGGCCCGAGGTGGTGGCGTACGCGCGGGCGCGCTCCGAGACCGTCACCACGCTGGTCTCCGAGGTGTCCTCGGCGGTCGCCGAGGAGGGCTCCAAGCTGGTCTTCATCGACTCGACGGGGGCGGTGAAGGGCTACCGGGACGGCCTGCCGACGCCGGGCCTGGCCGCCCACGACGCCTGGCAGCTCGGCGTGGACCTGGTGGCGCTGGGCGACCTGGTGCCCGCCTTCGGCGTGCTGGCGTACGCGCGGGACGCGGCGCGGGTGGCCGACGACGTGGGCGCGTACCTGCGGTCGGTGGGCAAGGACCGCGAGGTGCGCGCGGTGCTGCGGCCCGGCTACCCCGACAGCGACTCGACCGACCGCCTGGTGGCCAAGGCCAGGGGCGCGAAGGCGGCGGGCGCGCTGGCGGTCGACTTCTACGCCTACGGTCTGGTGCCGCACCCGGTGCTCGACCGCATCCCGGCCGCCCTGGCCGCCGCCGGCTGATCCACCAGGCCCCACATCACGCGCAGCCGCTCAGAAGGCGTCGAGCAGGGCCGAGACGGCCTTCTCGGCGTAGCCGCCGGGCAGGGGCAGGCCGCGGAAGACCGTGCGCATCCACACGGCCCCGGCCAGCAGATCCATGATCAGCAACGGGTCGGCCGACGCGCTCAGCTCACCCCGCCGCACCGCGCGCTCGAACACCACGCCTTCCCGCGCGAACCGGTCGGCGAAGAACCGGCGGGCGTCGAGCTCGGGATGGCGCACGGCGGCGGCCAGTGCCGCGACCGCGATGTCGCTGCCGGGCGGCTCGGTGAGCAGCCGCCCGACCTGCTCGACCAGCGCCACCAGGTCACCCCGGAACGACCCGGTGTCCGGCGGCTCGATCGCCAGCACGTCCGACTCGACCAGCGCGGCGCCCAGCAGCGCGGCCTTGGACGGCCACCACCGGTAGATCGTCGTCTTGTTGACCCCCGAGCGCTCGGCGACCCCCTCGACGGTCAGCCCGTCGTAGCCCTTCTCCGCGACCATCCACAGCGTCGCGTCGAAGATCTCCTGCTGCTTCCTCGGCGCCATAGGTCATTTTCTCCCGGCGAACGCCATGGCCACGCCGAGCCCCAGGTAGACGACGCCGCTGACGTACCGCAGAGCCTTGGCGCCCCTGGTCAGGCGGGCGCCGAGGGTGCCGGCGGTGAGGGCGTACACGACGTCGGAGACGAACCCCAGGAGCAGCAGCGTCAGGCCGAACACGACGATCTGCAGCGCCGGCGAGCCGGCGCCGGGGTCAACGAACTGCGGGAGGAAGGCCACGAAGAACAGCGCCACCTTGGGGTTGAGCACGTTGACCAGGACCCCTTCGAGGAACACCTTGGACAGCGGCTGCACGGGCGGCGTCCCGGCCTGCGCGTCCTTGGCGGTGAAGGCGCGCACGCCCAGGTAGACGAGGTAGGCCACGCCGACCCACTTGACGACCGCGAACAGCGTGGCCGACCGCGAGATCACGTACGAGAGCCCGGCCGCGGCGGCGGCGATGTGCACCAGCGTCCCGGTCTCCACGCCGAGCGCGCTGGCCAGCCCGGCGGCCCTGCCCTGGGCCAGGCCCCTCGCGGCGATGTAGAGGTGGTTGGGGCCGGGGACGACCACCAGGGTGAGCGAGGCCGCCGTGAAGAGCACGAAAGTCGTCAAGGAGATCACGAAAGAGCAGCGTAGAGTGGGGCCGGTATGACGATGAGGGCCAATTCCGCGGCGGTCGGGCGGACCAATGGAATGTCACAGGCGCGTGGCACACTTGCTGGCGTGAACGGTCTTCTCGTCGGGCGCTCGGCCGAGCTGTCCAAGCTCGTGCGTGTGCTGGAGTCCGCGGCCGACGGCACGGCCGGGGTCGCGCTCGTCGGCGGCGACGCGGGGATCGGCAAGACACGCCTGGTCGGTGAGCTGGTCGCCGAGGCGCGCGAGCGCGGCTTCCACGTCATGGTCGGCCAGTGCGCCGAGCTGGGCGACGCGCTGCCCTACCTGCCGCTGGCCGACGCGCTGCGCGGGGCAGAGCCCGGCGTACGCGAGGCCGTCGCCGCCCATCCCATGCTGGGCCAGCTCCTGCCCGGCCGGGAGAGCGGGGCGCCGTCGGCCGGGCTCACCCAGCAGCGGCTGTTCGGGTCGCTGCTCGGGCTGCTGGCCGACGTCCAGCCGGTGCTGTTCGTGATCGAAGACCTCCACTGGGCCGACCGTTCCACCCGTGACCTGCTGGTCTTCCTCAGCCGCATGCTCCAGAGCGAGCGCGTCTGCGTGGCCGGCACCTACCGCACCGACGACCTCCACCGCCGCCATCCGCTGCGCGCGGTGCTGGCCGAGCTGAAGCGGCTGCCGTCGGTGACGAACGTGGAACTCGGCCCGCTGGAATCCGGCGAAATGTCGGACTATGTCACCACTTTGGGGCGGGTCGACGCGCAGGAGCTCGGGCTCATCGTCTCGCGCGCCGAAGGCAACCCGTTCTACGCCGAAGAGCTGTTCGCGGCCATGTCCGAGGGCGACAGCCTGCCCGACGGGCTGGCCAGCCTGCTGCTGTCGCGGGTCGAGGTGCTGTCCGAGGCGGGGCAGCGGGTGCTGCGCGCCGCCGCGGTGGCCGGCCGCCGGGTGGAGGACGATCTGCTGCGCGAGGTGGCGGGGCTGCCGCTGGCCGAGTTCGAGGAGGCGGTCAGGGAGATCGTCTCGCGCGGCCTGCTCAAGGTGCAGGGCCACGGCTACGCCTTCCGCCACGCCCTGCTGCAGGAGGCCGTCTACACCGACCTGCTGCCCGGCGAGCGCACGAGGCTCCACGCCGACTTCGCCCGCCTGCTCACCTCGCCCGCCGAGCTGGCCCACCACCACCTCGCCAGCCACGACCTGGCCGGGGCGCTCGCGGCCTCGGCGCAGGCGGGCCGCGAGGCCGAGCGGCTGGGCGCGCCCGCCGAGGCCCACAACCACTACGACCAGGCGCTCGGCCTGTGGGACCGCGTCGAGGGCGCCGCCGGGCTGGCCGGGGAGAGCCGGGTCGTGCTGGCCTTCCGCAGCGCCGTCGCGGCGGCCGACAGCGGCGACAACCACCGGGCGGTCCACCGGCTGCGCGCGCTGCCCTCGACCTCCGAGGTCGAGGAGCGGCTGGCGTACTACCTCTTCGAGACCAACGACCCGCCCGGCGCCATCGCGGCGGCCGAGCGCGCGGTCGAGAGCGCCGAAGACGAGCCGAGCCTCGCCCGTGCCCTCGCCACGCAGGCCCGTACGCTGCTGTGGACGCCGCGTCACCACGAGGTCGAGCCGCTGACCGCGCGCGCCCTGGACACGGCCCGCGCCTGCGGCGCCGTCGACGCCGAGGTGGGCGCGCTGCTCACGCTGGCCAGCTACGTCGAGCAGCGGGGCGACGTCGCCCGCGCCCATTCGCTGGTCGAGAGCGCCTCCGCCCGGGAGACCGGCGATCTGGCGATGGACCTGCGGGCCCGCTTCCACCACGCCCGCATCCACTACGAGCAGGGCCTGCTGGCCCAGGCCGCCGAGGTCGCCGACGACGGCATCAAGCTGGCCGTCCACACCGGCCTCAACTGGAGCACCTACGGCACCGACCTGCGCTTCCTGCGCCTGCTCATCCACTACGTCGCGGGCGAGTGGGACGCCGCGGAGGCGGTGGCGGCCGGGTTCGGCGCGCGGGTGGGCACGTTGTCGGAGGCCATCCTGTCGTCGTTCGCCCTGTTCATCGAGGTGGGGCGGGGGTTGCCCGCGGTCGAGGCGCGGCTGGGGTGGTTGCGCCCGTTCTGGCACGACCCGCTGGCGACGTACATGTCGCGCGGCATGGCCGCCGAGCACGCCCTGTGGAACGGCGACCCGGCCGCCGCGCTCGACCACGCCCACGCGGCCATGGCCACGCTCGACGAGGGCGAGTCCGGCACGCTGCGGCTGGCCGCCGTCAGCCTGTGGGCGATGGCCGAGCTGGGCACCACGGAGGGGGCCGACGACCTGCTGGCCCGCGCCCGGTTCGCCGCGACGAAGGGGCCGACCGGCGACGGCGGCCACCTCGGCCCCGAGGGGCAGGCGTGGGCGCTGCGGGTGGAGGCCGACTGGCATCGCCTCCACGGGCGGCTCGACGTCGCGCTGTGGCGTGAGGTGGTCGCGGCGTTCGACTTCGGCTTCGTCTACGAGGTGGCCAGGGCGCGCTGGCGGCTGGCCGAGGCGCTGCTCGCGGCCGGTGAGCGGGAGACGGCGCAGGAGGAGTGGGCCCTGGCCAAGGAGGCGGCCGGCCGGCTGCGGGCCGCGCCGCTGGAGGCCGCGCTGCTGGAGTTCGGCAGGCGGGCCCGGTTCGGCGGCGGGCAGGCCGAGGGCGGGCTCACCGCGCGCGAGGTCGAGGTGTTGCGGCTGGTCGCCGAGGGGCTGACCAACAAGGAGATCGCCGGGCGGCTGTTCATCGCGCAGAAGACGGTGAGCGTGCACGTCTCCAACATCCTGGGCAAGCTGGAGGTCTCCACCCGTACCCAGGCGGCCGCCGCCGCCCGCGCGCACGACCTCCTCTGATCCCCGGCTCAGGCTGCCGGGCTTCCTCGCCCGCGCTGCCGGACGGCCGATGGCGGGACAGGCAGGGGTGAGTCCGTACATCTGGGACGCCACGTGCGGCCATTTGGGGCGATGTTTGCGGTTCGCCTCGTAGCGTCCGAGATCGGGACCTCTCACCGGAGAGCGATGGCGGGCCCGGCCGGCGGCTCGCGTCGACCCGTCCTGTCATGACAGGTCGGCCCGATGCGCCGACCCGTCCTGCCTCGAAAAGGAGCAGTCATGCCCATTCTCGCCACGTCACTGCCCGCCCTGGCCGCCGCCGGGCTGACCGTACTGGCTCCGGCCGTCGTCCCGGGGGCCGCGCACGCCGCGGCCGTGATCTCCTGCACCGTGTCCGGCCAGGCACAGTACATTCCCGGGGCGCAGCGGCTGCTGCACCCTGACCGTTCCGTCAGCCGCCGGGAGCCGTGGAACTGCGTCGACCGCAGCGGCACGGGCGTCACCGCGGCCCGGCTCAGAGCCAGCTTCAACGGCGTGAACCCGAGCTGCGGCGGACGCACCATCACGAGGGGGCGCCCGTCCGGCGAGGGCAACGCCTTCGACCGCGTGTTCGGCAACCGCGACGCCGAGAACCGCAGCCTGTCCAACCGCATCGTCTACAACCGCGAGGGCCACAGCCTGGCCGACCGCATCATCCACGACCAGGACGAGCGCAACCTGGCCGACCGCATCGTCTACGACCGCGAGCGCTGGGGGCAGTCCGACGGCGTCATCCGCGACCGCGCCGCCGCCGCCGGGACCGCCGCGCCCACGGGCACCGGCACGGTCACCATCGACTGGACCATCAGGGGCACCAGGCAGACCAGCAAGGCCGCCGCGCGTATCGTCGAGATCGTGCACGACACGGCCAAGGTGTCGGGGACGATCCAGTCCGGGCCGTTCAGGGGCAAGACGTTCACCGGCCGGTTCGACACCAGCCTGGTCGGCGGTTCGGGCACGTGCGCCTCGGGCTCGTCCGGCAGCGTGCTGCACGCGGGCTTCAAGGGGCAGTTCAACGTCGGCTGACCCAGCCGCCTCACCGGGCGCGACCGGTGCCTGGCCCCGTACGGGCGGCCAGTGCGCCGGTCCCGTCCGGCCGCGCCTCTTGGTAAGTTGTCCTGAGGTGTGCCGGGAAGTCTGGTCGGCGATTCCGTCGTCGATCGTGGAGTTCTCCTTGAAGGCTTTCCCGGGTGGCCCGCCGTGACCGTCACCGCGTGGCTGGCGGTCGCCGTCTTCCTCGTCTCGTACACGCTGATCGCCACCGAGAAGGTGCACCGGGTCGCCGCGGCGCTCGGCGGCGCGGGGATCATGCTGGTGCTGCACGCCACCGACGGCGGCGCGGCCTTCTTCGACGAGCACACCGGCATCGACTGGAACGTCATCTTCCTGCTGCTCGGCATGATGGTCATCGTCGGCGTGCTGAAACAGACGGGCGTCTTCGAGTTCCTGGCCATCTGGGCCGCCAAACGGGCAAGAGGGCGACCGTTCCGGCTCATGGTGCTACTGATCCTGATCACCGCGGGCGCGTCGGCGCTGCTGGACAACGTGACCACCGTGCTGCTGATCGCGCCGGTGACGTTCCTGGTCTGCGAGCGGCTGGCGCTGCCGGTGGCGCCGTTCCTCATCGCCGAGGCGATGGCGTCCAACATCGGCGGCACCGCCACCCTGGTCGGCGACCCGCCCAACATCATCATCGCCAGCCGCGGCGGGCTGACCTTCAACGACTTCCTCGCGCACCTGGCCCCGCTGATCGTGGTGCTGATCGTGGTCTTCATCGGGCTGTGCCGGGTGATGTTCCGCCGGTCGTTCATTTACGACCCCGAGCTGGCGGCCGAGATCATGACGCTCGACGAGCGCGAGGCCATCGCCGACCGCAGGCTGCTGTGGCAGTCGCTGACCGTGCTCGCGGTGGTGATGGCGGCGTTCGTGCTGCATCCCGTGCTGCACTACGAGCCGTCGGTGGTGGCGCTGCTCGGCGCGGGCGTGCTGGTGGCGCTCACCAAGGTGACCACCGAGGAGGCGATCGCCGAGGTCGAGTGGCCCACGCTGGTGTTCTTCGCGGGGCTGTTCGTCATGGTCGGGGCGCTGGTGGAGACCGGGGTCATCGCCCAGGTCTCCCAGGCCGCCGCGCAGGCCACGCACGGTCAGCTCGGGCTGACGACGATGGTCCTGCTCTGGGCCTCGGCGGGCCTTTCCGCCATCGTGGACAACATCCCGTACGTGGCCACCATGAGCCCGATCGTCGCCGACCTCGTCCAGGCCAACGGCGGCGAGGGGCCGGCGCAGGTGTTGTGGTGGGCCCTGGCGCTCGGCGCCGACCTCGGCGGCAACGCCACCGCCGTGGGCGCGGCGGCGAACGTGGTCATCCTCGGCATCGCCGCCCGCAACGGCACCCCGATCAGCTTCTGGCAGTTCACGAAGTACGGCCTGATCGTCACGGTGACGACGGTCGCGCTGGCGACGCCGTACCTGTGGCTGCGTTACCTGGTGTGACGCAGGTCATGTCACACCCGGGGGCCGCGAAGGCTCTCAAAGGACATGATGCCTGGAATGACGGACGTTTTCGGCGGCCACAGGGAGCTGCTGTTCTCCATCGTCTACAACATGCTCGGCAGCGTCTCCGACACCGAGGACGTGCTCCAGGACACCTGGCTGGCCTGGTCGTCGAGGAACCCGGACGAGATCGGCAACCCCCGCGCCTACCTGGTGCGCATCGCCGTGAACCAGGCGCTCGCGCACCAGTCCGCGCTGCGCCGCCGCCGCGAGACCTACGTCGGGCCGTGGCTGCCCGAACCGCTGGTCACCGATGCCGACGGGGCGGAGGACGTGGTACGGGGCGAGTCGGTGTCGCTGGCCCTGCTGGTGGTGCTGGAGACGCTGACCCCGCTGGAGCGGGCCGTGTTCATCCTGCACGAGGTGTTCGCCTTCCAGCACACCGAGATCGCCGGCATGCTCGGCCGCAGCCCCGCCGCCGTACGCCAGCTTGCGCACCGGGCCCGCGAGCACGTCCAGGCCCGGCGCCCGCGCAACCGGGTGGACGCGCACGTCCAGCAGGAGGTGACCGAGCGGTTCGTGGCCGCGGCGTTCGGCGGCGACCTCGACGCGCTGATGGAGCTGCTGGCGCCGGAGGTGACCCTGTGGGCCGACGGCGGCGGCAAGTCCGTGGTGGGCGGGCCGCGTCCGGTCCGGGGCCGCGACAAGGTGGCCCGGCTGCTCGTCGCGCGCACCGCGCAGCCGATGGAAGGGCTGGACATCCAGTACCGGGAGACCAACGGGGATCCCTCGGCGGTGGTGTTCGTGGAGAACGCGCCGTTCGCCGTCATGGTCGTCGATCTGACCTCCGACGGGTCGCAGGTTCGCGACATCTACACGGTCGCGAACCCCGACAAGCTCTCCCGGGTTCGGAAGGAACCGGGACCGGACCCGTCCTAGCCGACGGCCTCGGGCACCGGGCTCTCGACGGGCGCGGCGGCGGCGCGGGCACGCAGGCCGAACGCGGTCACCAGCACGGCCGCCACCGCGGCGGCCACCGGGACGGCCAGGGCGGTCCGCAGCGAGTCCAGGGTCGGCGCGGCGCCCCCGCCGAGCGCGGCCACGTTCACGGCGGTCACCGCCGACAGGCCGAGCGCGGTGCCGAACTGCATCGCCGTGTAGAGCAGGCCGCCGGCCAGGCCCTGCCGGTCCTCCTCCACGCCCTCGGTCGCGGCCATGGTCAGCGGACCGTAGGTCAGCGAGAAGGCCAGGCCGAGCAGGAGCATGGTGGGCAGCATGGCGGCGTACGTCCAGTCGGGGCCGACCGGCAGGAACAGCGCGTACGCCAGCGCCGACAGCACGATCCCGCCGAACAGCACGCGGGCGTTGCCGAACCTGTTCACCAGGCGCGGCGTGAGCGTGGGGGCCAGGACGGTGTCGATGCCGATCACCAGCATGGCCAGGCCGGTCTGCAGGGTGCTCCAGCCGCGCACCTCCTGGAGGTAGAGCGTGGCCAGGAACTGGAACCCGGCGAACGAGGCCAGGAACAGCAGCGCGCCCAGGTTGGCCCGGACGAGCGGCCCCGAGCGCAGGATGTCCAGCCGGACCAGCGGGTTGGACGAGCGGCGTTCGATCAGCACGAACAGGGCGAGCAGCAGCAGCCCGGCGGCGAACACAGCGATGGTGGTGCCGGAGCCGTCCGCGGGCGCCTCCAGGCGGACCACGCCGTAGACGAGCAGCAACATCGAGCCGGTGATGGTCAGCGCCCCGGCCAGGTCGAACGAGCCCCGCGCCCGTTCGCCGGAGTCCTTGACCAGCGGGACGGCGGCCAGCAGGATCACCGCCGACAGCACCACGGGGGCGAAGAACACCCAGCGCCAGCCGATCGAGGCCAGCAGGCCGCCGGCGACCAGGCCGAGCGAGAAGCCGCCCGCCGCGGTCCCGGCGTACACGCCGAGTGCCTTGGTGCGCTGCGGGCCCTCGGGGAAGTTGCCGGTGACCAGCGCCAGCCCGGCGGGCGCCATGAACGCGGCGGCGACCCCGGTGACGAAGCGGGCGACCAGCAACATCCACCCTTCGGTCGCGAACCCGCCCAGGCCGGAGAAGAGCAGGAACACCGTCAGCCAGGTCAGGAACATGCGGCGGTGGCCGAGCAGGTCGGCGGCCCGGCCGCCCAGCAGCATGAACCCGCCGTAGCCCAGCACGTACGCGCTGACCACGCCGCTGAGCGTGCCGGTGGACAGGCCGAGGTCGGCGCGGATCGACGGCAGCGCCACGTTGAGCATGGCCACGTCGATGCCTTCCAGGAAGACGGCCCCCGCCAGGACGAACAGCGCGCTCCACGCGCGTGCCCCCATGCGGTCGTTCGAGGGAGACGAGGGAGACATGGTGCATTCCTTCCATAATGGTCGGTTCCTTCTTGTAACCAGCAGCATTTTTGGTCACCATGAGGAGCCATGGAAGACGGAACTTCGATGTCCCTCGGTCACTGCGGGGATACCGACTACGACGTGCTGCAATGGGACCAGCGGGAGGACTGCGAGGTCAGGCAGATCCTCGACCGGATCGCCGACAAGTGGTCGCTCCAGGTGATCGCGCTGCTCGACCGGCGCAGCCTGCGCTTCACCGAGCTGCGCCGCATGATCGAGGGCGTGAGCCAGCGCATGCTGACCAGGACCCTGCGTCACCTGGAGCGCGACGGCCTGGTGAGCCGTACGGTCCACCCGACCGTGCCGCCCCGCGTGGACTACGCGCTGACGCCACTCGGCGGCACGCTGCACGCCACCATCCGCGCCCTGGTCACCTGGACCGAGGAGCACCAGGGCGAGATCGCCACGGCCCGCGCCGCCTACGACGTACGGGTGGCGGCCGAGCAGGCGGCGGCGGCCGAGGAGGAGGCCGGGCGGGAGGCCGTCGCGCGCGGCGTGCTCGCGGGCCTGCGCTGACCGACCTGGTGGAGGCGGGCCCGCGAGGACGGGATCAGCGCCGGCCGGCCGCGAACTCCCCGATGGTCACCGGACGGCGCCCGCCGACGCGCTCGATGCTCTCGGTGACCCGGTAGAGCGGGTGGTCGCCCGAGCCGATGAAGCGGAAGATCGCCCACAGGTGGGTCAGGTGCTCGACGGCGTACGGGTCGCGGTACACGTCGTGCGCCCGCCGCTCCCACTCCTCGGGCGGCAGGTCCGCGTAGCGCACGCCGAGGGCGTCGGCGGCCTCGGCGGCCGTCGCCATCTGGCCGGTCACCAGGCACACCGGGTCGGCCGGCGCGGGGTCCAGCAGGAGGCCCGCGCCCACCCGCGCCACGTCGGAGGCGGCGACGAGCGGGATCAGCGTGTCCGGCGGGCCCAGCGGGAGGGCCAGCTCGCCGTAGGCGTCCGCCACGACGGCCAGGTTCTCGAAGAAGACCGCCGCGCGCAGGTGCACCGCGCCCACCCCCGCCCAGTCGAAGACCTGCTCCGCCAGCCAGTGGCGGCGCATGCGCGGCGTCCCGGCCTCGGGCTGGGCGTCGAGCTGGGAGACCTCGACCACCCGCTCGACGCCCTCCTCCCTGGCCGCCGCCGCGAACGCGCTCGTCGCGTCGAGCAGCCCGGCCGTCACCGGATACGTGAAGTACGCCCGCCGCACCCCGCGCATCGCGGACCGCATGTCCCTGATCTCGCGCAGGTCGCCGACGACGACGTCCGCGCCGAGCTTGCGCAGCTCGCCGGCGCGCTCGTCGTCGGAGTGCACGAAGGCGCGCACGGCCTGGTCGCGCTGGAGAAGCTGCTCGGCGACCTGCCTGCCGGTGCCGCCCTGGGGGCCGCCGGCCGCGCCCGTGACCAGGATCATCGTCCGCTCCTTCCCGGCAGGGTGAGCCTGAGCAGCCCGAGCGCTTCGAGATCGCGCAGGAACGGCTCGGCGGGGAATGCCTCGGCCGGGGCGAAGACGCCGGCCCCCGGCCCCTGCCCGCCGGCCAGCCGCACGGCGGCCTCGACCGAGGCCAGCGCGCTGAGCCGCCACAGGTCGCGGCCGGTGATCCGGCCGGCCGCGCCGCCGTCCGCGGTGACGACCTGGACGGCCACGGTGAACTCCGAGCCCGCCCTGGTCTCCGGGTCGACGGCCTCGCCGGTGAACGCGCCCTCCTCCTCGAAGGTGTGCGCGGTGAGCTGCGCCTCGACCCAGCGGGCCGGCACGTGCCTGGGCACGGTGACGACCTCCGACGACGGGATCGGCGCGATCATCGTGCGCGGGCCGAGCGGCGGTGGGAAGGGGAAGACGGCGTTGCGCGGCTCGACGTACCCGACGTGCTGGGCGCCGTCGCTGAAGGTGATGCGGCGGGTGTCGGCGAACAGCAGCTCGGCGGTCTGCCGTGCGCCGGTGGTCAGCCGCCAGCCGGACACGGCGTACGCGCTGGTCACCCGGTCGATGCCGGTCAGTCCGGCGGACACGGCCGCGGCCAGCAGGTCGCCCATGCCGCCGTAGAAGCTCATGGCCGTGATCATCGTGATGCCCGCGGCCGCGGCGGGCGCGGACATGGTGTCGAACATCCATTTGGTGTGGTGCTGCTCAAGGGCGTGGTCGACGTAATGGCAGCCGGACGCCGCCGCGGCGCGGGCCACGGGCTGACCGGTGTCGGTGAAGGGCCCGGCGCAGTGGACCAGCACGCCGGCCTCGGCGGTGAGGGCCCGCAGGGCGTGGGTGTCGTCGAGCGGGGCCTCGTGCACGCGGGCTCCGCCGAGCTCGTCGGAGACGGCCTTGAGCCTGGCGGCGTCGCGGCCGGCCAGGATCACCTCCAGGCCGCGGGCGCGTAATTCCGCCGCCACCAGGCGTCCGGTATGACCACTCGCTCCGTAGACGGCGATGGGTTCTGAGGACACGATCGGCCTCCATGTTCCATACTTCTGGTACGTGATTCGAACATATGTACTAGGAGTATGGAAGTCAATGAGCCGCCGTACCCAGGCAGAACGCACGGACGAGACGACGGCGCGGCTGGTGGGCGCCGCGCGCCGGCTCTTCGGCGAGAACGGCTACGCCGACACCTCGATCGACGCCGTCGCCGCCCGCGCGGGGGTGACCAAGGGGGCCGCGTACCACCACTTCGGGGGCAAGCCGGCGCTGTTCCGGGCGGCGTTCACCGGCGAGCTGGCCGAGGTCGCGGCGGCCCTGGAGCGCGCCGGCGCCCAGGAGGACGACCCGCTGGCGGCGCTGCGCCGGGGCCTGCGCACCTTCCTGGAGCACTGCCTCGACCCGGGCTTCCGGCGGATCGTGCTGCTCGACGCGCCCTCGGTGCTGGGCTGGGAGGCCGCCCGCGAGATCGAGTACGACCACCTGCTGCGCGTCCTGCTCGGCGGCCTGCGCAGGGCCGCCGAGAGCGGGCGGATCGAGGGCGGGAACGTGCCCGCCCGCGCGCAGCTCGTGTTCGGCGCGGTCTGCGAGGGCGGCATGCTGCTGGCCCGCTCCGCCGACCCGGACGCCGACCTGCCGCTGATCGCCGCCGAGCTGGACCGGCTGCTGTCGGCGCTGCGGCCGTCAGTGGCGGGTTGAGTGGCGGGGGGCGTGGGGCGGCGCGTGGCCCGGCGCCGCCGGGGTGGTCGCGGGGCCGACCGAACCGGCGGGGGCCTGGCTCGCGTTCTGCTTCACGGGCACGAACACGCGCACGGGCCCGGCGTCGCGGAAGGTGAAGGTCATGGGCACCGAGGTGCCGCGTACGCCGGTGACCGTGCCGAGCGGCTGGTCGTTGACGCCCACGGGCTGGCCGGGCCGGATGTCGGCGGCGGCGCCGGAGAGCTGCACCGAGCCGCCGCCGTCGACGGTGACCTGCTGGAGCTGGTCGGGCTTGTGGCCGTCGTTGATCAGCACGGCGTAGAGTGCCTGCTCGGCGGCGGGCGACGACGGGGTGGCCGCCTGGCCGGCAGCGGCCCGGAGGTGGGCGTTGCGCACGTGCAGGACGCCCTTGGCGTCGGCGTTCCCGCCGTCGTTCTGCGGCAGGTGCTGGCCCGTGTCGTATCCGGCGTTCGTGCAGCCCGTGACGCCCAGGGCCAGGATCGCGGCACAGATGATGGGACGCTTCACGACGCCCTCCCCGTTCGATACTCGACGTCACCGTTCCGTTACCCGCGATGATGGAGGCGAACCCCTTGGGAAAATGCCGATTTTCCTACCGGAAGTGTGGGAGAATGGAGTATGGGCTTGGACCGGACCCGCTCGCCGAGTGAGCGCGCCGAGACTCCGCTGACCGCCGCGATCATGGCGGGCCGCTGGATCCGCACCGCCGCCGTCGACGACGGCAGAGGCCGCCACTGGCGCGCCAACCCCGACCCCCGCGGCAGGTCGGCCGCCGCCGGCGACTCCGCCTCCCTGTACGCGGGCGCGGCCGGCATCGTGCTGTTCTTCCTGGAACTGGCCGCCGCCACCGGCCACGAGGCGTACCTGGACGACGCCCGCAGAGGCGCCCGCTACCTGGCCACCACCTGGCGCGAACGCGCCGACCTGACCCTCTACCACGGCCTGACCGGCACGCTCGTCGCGCTCGTCGAGGCCGGCTGGGCCTTCGGCGACGGCGTCTTCGAGGAGGAGGCCGTCGCGGTGGCCGACACGATCGTCCGCGCCGCCCGCCCGCTGGACGGCGGCCCCGGCTGGACGCGCGAGCCCGCCCAGCGCGGCGACGGCGGGATCGTGCTCGGGCTGCTCCAGGCCGCCGCCGCGCTCGGCGTGCGCGGCTACGAGGAGACGGCGGTGGCGGCGGGCGAGCGCATCGCCGGGCTCGCCGTGCCCGGTCATCGTTTCGGCGACTGCGCCGACCTGCCGCTCGACGCCGTCACCCCGGGCTTCCTGTCCGGCACGGCGGGCACCGCCTTCCTGCTGGCCAGGCTCTACGGCGTCACGGGCGAGCGGCGTTTCCTGGAGGCGGCCGCCCGCGGCGCGGGCTTCGTGCGCGAGGTGAGCGCGGTGGCGGGCAGGTGCGCCGTCGTCCCGCACCACGTGCCGCAGGGGCGCGAGCTGCACTACCTGGGCTTCTGCTCGGGCTCGGCGGGCGTCGCGCGGATGTTCTACGAGCTGTACCGGGTCACCGGCGACCCCGGCCACCTCGACTGGGTCGAACGGCTCGCGCACGGCGTCGTCGAGAGCGGCGCCCCCCTCCGGCAGACCGACGGCTTCTGGAACGTGGCCTGCCAGTGTTGCGGCGCGGCCGGGCTGCTCGAACTGTTCGTCGGCCTGTGGGCGGCGACCGGCGACGAAGCCCGCCTCGCGCAGGCCCAGGTGCTCGCCGGGCATCTCATCGGGCGTGGCGACAACCACGACGGCCAGGGGTTCCGCTGGTACCAGGCGTACCGGCGGCTGCGGCCGGGCGAGGTGAGCGCGGACACCGGATACATGGTCGGCGCGGCCGGCATCGGGGCCGCCCTGCTCCATCTCGACGCCGCCATGCAGCCCCGGCAGGCGCGCCGGGTCATCCTGCTGCCGGACAACCCCTTCCCGGCGATCCCGGTGCCGCCCGCCAAACTTCGCGATTCATCCCAATAAGGTATTCCCTTTAAAACCAGTAGGGAATATTGACTTGAGGCTCGCGGCGGCCTAGCGTCGTTGGCATGAGCCAGGGCACTCTCCTGACCAGGCGCCCGCACGTGGACTTCGGCCACGTCGCCAGCGCCCAGTGTCGTTGATCACGGACCAGCAGCCGCCCGCCTTCCCCTGAGCGCTCCAGCGTGGCCGACGCCGTCCACGCCTCCGCTGACGAACCCCTCCGTGCCCCCTCCCGGCGCTCCCGGCCCGGCCGCCGGGAGCGGCGTGAGCACGCCCTCTCTCCCGTGAGGAGCCTTTCCGTGATCGCAATCAGACCCGTCCGCCCGTACCGAGCGGAGGCCGGCGCATGACCGACACCCTGCCCGACCAGCAGGCCGTCGGCGCCGACGTGTTCCGCCAGGCGCTCGCCGTGCACGCCAGCGGAGTGGTGGTGATCACCGCGCAGAGCGAGGGCATCCCCGTGGGGCTCACCGCCACCTCGTTCTCCTCGGTCAGCCTCGACCCGCCGCTCGTCTCCTTCTACGTGGACCAGTCCTCCACCACCTGGCCGTGGTTGCAGGGGGCCGACCACTTCGCGGTCAACATCCTGGCCAGCGACCAGGCCGAGCTGGCGGCGCGGTTCGCGCGCAAGGGGGTGGACAGGTTCGCCGCGCCCACGCGGTGGCGGGCGGGGCCGCTGGGCGCGCCGCTGCTCCAGGACGTCTCCGCCCACCTGATCTGCCTGCCGTACGAGACCGTCGAGGTCGGCGACCACGTGCTGGTCGTCGGCCTGGTGGCCGAGGCGGCCACGCACAGCGCCGGCCGCCCGCTGCTCTACCACCAGGGCCGGTTCGGCCGCTTCCTACCCCACCAGGAGAACCTGTGACCGCCACCACCGGCACACCGGTCTACGCCGGCCCGCTCGACCGGATCGCCTACGGCCGCTACGGCCCCGGCCGCCTGCACCTGTCGGCCGGCTGGGACCGCCCGGTCTACCCCTTCCAGGACCGCGTCACCGCCGACGGGACCAGCGGCTACCGCGCCGAGCCCGGCCGCTACCACCTCTACGCCGCCTGGACCTGCCCCTACGCCCAGCGCGTCGCGATCGTCCGCAAGCTCAAGCGCCTGGAGGACGTCGTCTCGCTGTCGTACGTGGACGACGAGCGCGACGGCCGGGGCTGGGCCTTCAGGGAGCGCAGGGGCCCCGACCCGGTCAACGGGTTCGCCTTCCTGGAGCAGGCCTACGACGCCACCGAGAAGGGCTACCCGGGCCACATCTCGGTGCCCGTGCTCTGGGACAGGGCGCGGCGCAGGATCGTCAGCAACAACTTCCCCGACATCACGATCGACCTGGCCACCCAGTTCGAGAAGTGGGCCGACACCTCGGTCGACCTCTACCCCGAGCACCTGCGCGCCGAGATCGACAAGCTGAACGCGTGGATCTACCACGACGTCAACACCGGCGTCACCCGGGTGGCCCCCGCCGGCACCGAGGCCGCCCGCGAGGACGAGTGCCACCGCGTCGTCGCGGCCCTGGAACGCCTGGACGAACGCCTGGCCGAGCGCCGTTTCCTGACCGGCGACACGATCACCGAGGCCGACGTGCGGCTGTGGGTGACGCTGGCCAGGTTCGACGCGCTGCACAACCGCGAGCACCTCATCAGCGAGCGCGAGCTGCCCGACTTCGAGCACCTCTGGGGCTACGCCCGCGACCTCTACCAGCGCCCGGCGTTCGGCGAGACCATCGAGGGCCTGCCCGCCGCCTGGGACACGCCGCACGGGCGGGGCCGGTGACGCGCAGGAGGCAGGTGCACCTCGCCGCGCACTTCCCCGGCGTGAACAACACCACCGTGTGGTCCGACCCCCGGTCGGGCAGCCAGATCGACTTCGCCTCGTTCGTCCACCTCGCCAGGACGGCCGAGCGCGGCACGTTCGACTTCTTCTTCCTGGCCGAGGGGTTGCGGCTGCGCGAGCTCAAGGGCCGCATCCACGACCTGGACGTGGCCGGCAGGCCCGAGGCGCTGACCGTGCTCAGCGCCCTGGCCGCCGTGACCTCGCGGCTCGGGCTCGCGGGCACGGTCAACGCCACCTTCAACGAGCCGTACGAGCTGGCCAGGCGGCTGTCCACGCTCGACCACCTGAGCGAGGGCCGGGCCGCCTGGAACGTGGTGACCACCTCCGACGCCTTCACCGGCGAGAACTTCCGCCGCGGCGGCTTCCTCGACCCCGCCGACCGGTACCGGCGGGCCGAGGAGTTCGTCCGGTTGTCGCGCGAGTTGTGGAACTCCTGGCAGCCGGACGCCGTGCTCGCCGACCAGGGCACGGGCCGCTTCCTGCGGGAGGACGCGATCGGCACGGTCAGCCACCGGGGCAGGCACTTCACCGTCGAGGGCCGGTTCACGCTGCCGCGCTCCCCACAGGGACACCCGGTGATCATCCAGGCCGGCGACTCCGACGACGGCCGCGAGTTCGCCGCCGCCCACGCCGACGTGGTCTTCACCCCGCACGGCGGGCTGGAGGACGGCAGACGCTTCTACGCCGACGTCAAGTCGCGCCTGGCCCGGTACGGCCGCGAGCCCCACCAGCTCAAGATCATGCCCGGCGTGACGTTCGCGCTGGGCGACACCGACGAGGAGGCCGCCGAGAACGCGGCCAGGATCCGGCGGCAGCAGGTCGGGCCGCAGACCGCGATCGCGTTCCTGGAGCAGGTATGGGGGCGGGACATGTCGGCCCACGACCCCGATGGACCGTTCCCCGACGTCGAGCCGGACCTGTCGCGAGGCGTCTCCCAGGGACGGGTGCCGATCAAGGACCGCGCCGAGGTGGCGGCCAAATGGCGGGCGCTGGCCGCGGAGAAGGGGCTGAGCATCCGCGAGCTGGTGATCGAGGTCACCGGGCGGCAGACGTTCGTCGGCACCCCCGAGGGCGTGGCCCGGCAGATGGACGAGCACGTGCAGGCCGGCGCGGCCGACGGCTTCATCCTCGTCCCGCACCTGACCCCCGGCGGGCTGGACGAGTTCGTCGACCGGGTGGTGCCGGCGCTGCGCGAACGCGGCGTCTTCCGCGCCGAGTACACCGGGACCACCTTGCGCGAGCACCTGGAGCTGTCATGACGCTGCACCTGGCCGTGGCGCTGGACGGCGCCGGCTGGCACCCCGCCGCCTGGCGCGCGGCCCCCGCCCCGCGGCTCTTCTCGGCCGGTCACTGGGCGGGGCTGGTCGCCGAGGCCGAGCGCGGGCTGCTCGACTTCGTCACCATCGAGGACGCCCTGGGCCTGCAGTCCACCCGGCCCGACGGCCCCGACGACCGCACCGACCAGGTACGCGGCCGGTTCGACGCGGTGCTGCTGGCGGCCCGGCTGGCGCCGCTGACCACCCGGATCGGCCTGGTGCCGACGGCCGCCACCACGCACACCGAGCCGTTCCACGTGGCCATCGGCATCGCCACCCTCGACCACGTCAGCGGCGGCCGGGCCGGCTGGCGGCCGCAGGTCTCGGCGCGGGCGAGCGAGGCGGCCCACTTCGGCCGCCGCCGGTTCGCCCCGCTCGACGTGGTGCTGAACCGGCCCGGCGGGGTGGACCTGTCGGCAGACCCGCACGTCCGCGCCCTGTTCGCCGAGGCCGCCGACGCCGTGGAGGTGGCCCGGCGGCTCTGGGACAGCTGGGAGGACGACGCCGAGATCAGGGACGTGGCCACCGGCCGGTTCGTCGACCGCGGCAAACTCCACCACATCGACTTCGAGGGCGGCTTCTTCTCGGTGCGGGGGCCGTCCATCACGCCCAGGTCGCCGCAGGGGCAGCCGGTGGTGGCCGCGCTGGCCCACGCGCGGCTGCCGTACGAGTTCGCGGCGGGCGGCGCCGACGTCGTCTTCGTCACGCCGCACTCGGCCGAGCACGCGCGGGAGATCGTCGAGGAGCTCCGGGGGCTCTCCGGCCACCTGCGGATCTTCGCCGACCTGCTCGTCTTCCTGGGCCCGGACGCGGCCCGGCGCAAGGCGCGGCTCGACGAGCTGGACGGTGCCGAACTGACCTCCGACGCGGCGATCTTCGCCGGCGGCGTGGGGGAGCTGGCCGGCCTGCTGCTGGAGTGGCGGCGGGCCGGGATCGAGGGCTTCCGGCTGCGGCCGGGGGCGGTGCCGTACGACCTGGAGCGGATCAGCCGGGAGCTGACGGCCGAGCTGCGCGGGCGCGGGGGCTTCAGGAGCGGGTACGAGGCCCGGACGTTACGCGGGCTGCTCGGCCTGCCGCGCCCGGCGAGCAGGTACGCGGAGGTGTCATGAAATTTCTGGGCATCACATTGATCGTCCACAGCGACGGCCGGTCACCCACGGAACGATTCCGCGAGGTCGTCGAGAACGCCGTGCTCTTCGAGGAACTGGGCTTCGACGGCTACGGCGTGGGTGAGCGGCACGAGCGGCCCTTCATCTCCTCCTCGCCCCCGGTCGTGCTCAGCCACATCGCCGCCAGGACGTCCAGGATCAGGCTGTTCACCGCGGTCACCACGCTGAGCCTGCTCGACCCGGTCCGCGCCTACGAGGACTACGCCACGCTCGACCACCTGTCCGGCGGCCGGCTCGAACTGATCGTCGGCAAGGGCAACGGCGCGGCGCAGGCCAGGCTCTTCCACGTCACCGCCGCGGACCAGTGGGAGCGCAACCGCGAGTCGTACGAGCTGTTCCGCCGCCTGTGGCGGGAGGACCGGGTCACCTGGCAGGGCCGCTTCCGCCCCGCGCTGACCGGCGCCGAGACCTGGCCGCGCCCGCTGCAACGGCCGATCAGGGTCTGGCACGGCAGCGCGACCAGCAAGGAGTCGGTCGAGCTGGCCGCCCGGCACGGCGACCCGCTGTTCTCGGCCAACGTCACCAACCCCATCGAGCCCTACGCCGAGCTGATCGACCACTACCGCGAACGCTGGGCGCACCACGGCCACGACCCCGCCGACGCCCTGGTCGGGGCGGGCAGCGCGGGCTACTACGCGGCCCGCACCTCGCAGCGGGCCCTCGCCGAATACCGGCCGATCTTCCAGGCCCGCCTGGAGACGTTCCGGCGGGCCGGCGTGCAGCCGGTCTTCCCCACCCTGGAGGACGCCATCGAGCGCGGCTCGATCCTGGTCGGCAGCCCGCAGCAGATCATCGACAAGGTGCTGCGCTACCACAAGCGGTTCGGGCACGAGGTCATGCACCTGCCCGCCGACGCCGACGGCCTGACGCCGGGGCAGCACCGGGAGACGCTGGAGCTGTTCCAGGCCGAGATCGCGCCGGCGCTGCGCGCGGAGATCCCCAGCCGCCCGTTCCCGAGGAGCGCGTCATGAGCCTGTCCATCCTCGACCTGGCCCCCATCAGCTCGGGCGGCACCGCGGGCCAGGCGTTACGCGACACGATCGAGCTCGCCCGCCGCGCGGAGCAGCTCGGCTACGCCCGCTACTGGCTGGCCGAGCACCACTTCGCCCCGGGCGTGGCCGGCTCGGCCCCCGCCGTGCTGATCGGCCTGGTGGCGGCGGCCACCTCGACGATCAGGGTCGGCTCGGGAGCCGTGCAGCTCGGCCACCGGACGCCGGTGTCCGTGGTCGAGGAGTTCGGGATCATCGATGCGCTGCATCCGGGCCGGCTCGATCTGGGGATCGGGCGCTCGGGGCGGCGCGGGGCCGAGCCGGCTCCCGCACGTCCCGCGAGCAAGGAGGCCAGGGTGGTGGACGGGCTGCTCATTCCGCCGCCCTTCGACTGGTCGCGGCTGGCCAGGATCCCCCGCCTGGCCTTCCAGGCCGGCCTGCTCCAGCAGCCCGGAGCGGTGACGCCCGACTTCGCCGACCAGATCGACGAGGTGCTGGCCCTGCTCGACGGGACCCACGAGGCGCACGTGACGCCCGGCGAGGGGGCCGACGTGCAGGTGTGGATCCTGGGCAGCAGCGGCGGGCAGAGCGCCCGGGTCGCGGGGGAGCGCGGGTTGCCGTTCGCGGCGAACTACCACGTCAGCCCCTCCAGTGTGCTGGAGGCCGTGGAGGCGTACCGCGAGGCGTTCAAGCCGTCGGACGAGCTGGCCGAGCCGTACGTGATCGTGTCGGCCGACGCGGTGGTGGCCGAGGACGAGGCCAGGGCGCGCGAGCTGGCCTCGCCGTACGGGTTGTGGGTGCGCAGCATCAGGACGGGGGCGGGCGCGATGCCGTACCCGACGCCGCGGGAGGCGGCCCGGCACGTCTGGTCCGAGGCCGACCGCGAGCTGGTCAAGGACAGGATCGACACCCGGTTCGTCGGCACGCCGCAGGCCGTGGCCGAGCGGCTGCGCGTGCTGCGCCGGGTCACCGGGGCCGACGAGCTGCTGGTCACCACCATCACCCACGACCCCGCCGACCGTGTGCGCTCCTACGAACTGCTCGCCGAAGCCTGGGCACGCCCGTGACCCGGAAACGCCTCTGACGCTCGGACCGAAACCCCTGGTGGTTTCGGTCGCGCGCATGCTGTAGCCTTTTCCTACTTTTTAGGTATGTTTTGTCTGAAAGGCAGTACCCCCATGTCCTCATCCAGCCTGCGCACCGCAGCCGTCATGCTCGCCGTCGTTGGGCTCCTCGGCGCCTGTGGTGGTCAAGGGGGTGCTGCCGGCGCGGCGCCGTCCAGCGGTCAGCCGGTCTACGGCGGCACGCTGACCTATCTGGAGCACCAGCCGCCCACCTGCCTCTACCTGCCGGCCGCCGGCTTCTATCCCAACGGCGGCATCCTCCACCAGATCACCGACAAGCTGACCTGGCAGAACCCGCAGACCCTGGAGATCGAGCCCTGGATCGCCACCAAGTGGGAGGTGAACGACGACGCCACCGAATACACCTTCCACCTGCGCCAGGGCGTGACCTTCAGCGACGGCAGCCCGCTCGACGCCGCCGCCGTCGCCGCCAACTTCGACGTGTACGGCCTCGGGAACACCGAGCTCAAGCTGCCGGTCGCCGAGTTCGTCAACAACTACGAGCGCAGCGAGGTCGTCGACCCGCTGACCGTGAAGTTCCACTTCAAGAAGCCCTCTCCCGGCTTCCTCCAGGGCACCTCGGTCATCGGGGCCGGGCTGGTGTCGAAGAAGACCATCGCGCTGCCGTACGAGCAGCAGTGCCAGCTGAAGAACATCGTCGGCTCGGGCCCCTTCACGCTGAAGAAGCAGATCGTCGACAAGGAGGTGGACCTGGCCGCGCGCAAGGACTACGACTGGGCGCCGCCGTCGTCGAAGCACCAGGGGCGGGCGTACCTGGACGAGATCAAGATCATCGTGACGCCCGAGGACAACGTCCGGGTCGGCGCGCTGACCTCCGGCCAGGCCGACTTCGTGCGCTACGTCCAGGCGTACGACGAGAAGACCGTCAAGGACGCCGGCTTCCAGATCTACGCCGAGCCGACCAGGGGCGTGAACAACGGCCTGTACCTGCGGCCGTCCAACAGCATCCTGAAGGACCTCGACGTGCGCAAGGCGCTGCAGGCGGGCACCGACGTCAAGGAGGTCGTCGACACCCTGTTCACCGCGAGCTACCCGCGGGCGACCTCCGTGCTCAGCCACCTCGCCCAGGGCTACCTCGACCTGTCCAAGGACCTGGCCTACGACCCCGCCAGGGCGAACCAGCTGCTCGACAAGGCCGGCTGGACCAAGGGCGCCGACGGCGTGCGCGAGAAGGACGGCGTCAAGCTGCGGCTGGGCGTCTTCGTCGCCGGCCCGCAGCCGCTGTCCAAGCAGACGCTCGAACTCGTCGGCCAGCAGTGGGCCAAGCTCGGCGTGCAGCTGGAGATCCGCCCCGCCGACGCCGGCACCCAGGCCGTGGACATCAAGGACGCCGAGAAGACCGCCGTCGCGCACAGCATGGTCGGCCGCGCCGACCAGGACGTCATCAAGAGCCACTTCCACAGCCAGAACCGCGACGTCATCCTGTCCAAGGACAAGAAGCTCGACACCCTGCTGGAGGAGGAGTCCGCCGAGCCCGACAACGCCAAGCGCAACGCCAAGGTCGCCGAGATCCAGCGGTACGTGATCGAGCAGGGCTACGCCATCCCCCTCTTCGAGGAGCCCCAGGTGTACGGCGGCGCGCCGTACGTCAAGGGCGTGGCCTTCGAGGCGGTCGCCCGGCCGTGGTTCTACTCGGCCTGGAAGTCCCAGCAATGACCAGGTATCTCCTGACGCGGGCCGGGCAGGCGGTGCTCGTGCTCTGGGCCGCCTTCACCGCGAGCTACGTGCTGCTGCAACTGCTGCCCGGCGACTCGATCCTGATCAAGTTCCAGAACCCCGAGCTCGGCCTGTCGCCGCAGCAGATCGCCGACATCCGGGCGTACTACAGCGGCGGCTCGCCGATCGGCGAGTACCTGCGCACCCTGACCGGCTTCCTGACCGGCGGCTTCGGCTACTCGATCGACACCGGCACCCCGGTGGTCGAGCGCCTGGGCGAGGCGTTGCCCGAGACGGCCCGGCTGGCCTCGGCGGCGTTCGCGCTGGCGGTGCTGCTCGCCGTGGTGATCGCGTTCGTGGCGAGCTACAGCAGGACGTCGTGGCTGCGCGGGGCGCTGCTGTCGGTGCCGTCGCTGTTCATCTCGGTCCCGGCGTTCTGGCTGGGGATCCTGCTGATCCAGGTCTTCTCCTTCCGGCTGCGGCTGGTGCCGGTCATCGGGGGCGGCGAGCTGCAGCAACTCGTCCTGCCGGTGCTGACGCTGGCCGTGCCGATCTCGGCGCCCATCGCGCAGGTGCTGGCGCGCGGCATCGACCAGGTGTACGCGCAGCCGTTCGTGCCGGTGATCGCGGCCAAGGGCGCCACCCGCTGGTGGATCCTGTGGCGGCACGTGGCGCGCAACGCCGTCCTGCCGACGCTGACCGTGGCGGGCCTGACGTTCGGCGAACTGATCGCCGGCTCGGTCGTGACGGAGACTGTCTTCGGCCGCAACGGCATCGGCCGGCTCACCGAGCAGGCCGTGACCGCCCAGGACACGCCGGTGATGCTGGCCGTCGTGGTGCTCGCCGCGGCGGTGTTCGTCCTGGTCAACTTGGTGGTGGACGTGTTGTTCCCGGTGCTCGACCCGCGGCTGAAGGCGGCGTCGTGAGGGCGGGCCTGATCCTGTCCTGGACGGTGATCGCCGTGGCGCTGCTGTGGGCGGTCGTCCCGGGGCTGTTCACCGGGTACGACCCGATCGCCGGCGTGCCGGTCGAGAAGCTCCAGTCGCCGAGCGGGCAGCACCTGTTCGGCACCGACGCCGTCGGCCGTGACGTGTTCGCGCGGGTGGTGCACGGGTCCGTGCACTCGTTGTCGGGGGCGTTCGTCGCCGTCGCGGTCGGCCTGCTGCTCGGCACGCTGCTCGGGCTGCTGGCCGGCTCGCTCGGCGGGGTGCCCGACGCCGCCGTCATGCGGGTCGTCGACGTGCTGCTGTCGGTCCCCGGCCTGCTCCTGGCCCTGGTCGTGATCATCCTGCTCGGCCCGGGGACGGTGAACGTGGCCGTCGCGGTCGGCGTCGGCTCGGTCGCCGCGTTCGCCCGGCTGTCGCGCTCCGAGGTCGTCCGGGTGCGCCGCACCGACTACGTCGAGGCCGCGTTCGGCAGCGGCGGCCGGTTCACCGCCGTGTTGTGGCGGCACGTGCTGCCCAACTCCCTCGGCCCCGTCGTCGCGCTGGCCGCCCTGCAGTTCGGCGTGGCCATCCTGGCGATCTCGACGCTCGGCTTCCTCGGCTACGGCGCCGAGCCGCCGACCCCCGAGTGGGGCCTGCTCATCGCCGAGGGCCGCAACTACCTGGCCACGTCCTGGTGGCTGACCACGCTGCCCGGGGCCGTGGTGGTCGCGGTCGTGCTCGCCGCCGGCCGGATCAGCCGGTCCATCGCCAAGGAGTCCTCGTGAGCCTGCTCGACGTCCGCGACCTCGCGGTCTCCTACGACGGCCGTCCGGCGGTCCACGGCGTCTCCTTCACCGTCGAGCCGGGCGAGGTGGTCGCGGTCGTCGGCGAGTCGGGGTCCGGCAAGACCACGACCGCGCACTCGATCATCGGCCTGCTGCCGCGCAACGCCTCGCTCGACCGCGGCAGCGTCCTGCTGGGGGAGAACGACCTGGCGACGTGGTCGCCGCGGCGGATGGAGTCCGTGCGCGGGGCCCAGATCGGGCTGGTCCCGCAGGACCCGTCCAACTCGCTCGACCCGGTCAAGACGGTCGGGGCGCAGATCGCCGAGGTGCTGCGCATCCACAAGCGCGGCGACCGGGCCGCCGTCCGGCGCCGGGTCGTCGAACTGCTCACCCGCGTCGGCCTGCCCGACCCCGAGACGCGGGCCCGCCAGTACCCGCACGAGCTGTCCGGCGGCATGCGCCAGCGTGTGCTGATCGCCATCGCCGTCGCGCTCGAACCCCGGCTGATCATCGCCGACGAGCCCACCAGCGCCCTGGACGTCACCGTGCAGCGGCGCATCCTGGACCTCATCGACGACCTGCGCGCCGAGTTCGGCACCGCCGTGCTGCTGGTCACCCACGACCTCGGCGTGGCCGCGAGCCGCTCGGACCGGCTGGTCGTCATGAAGGACGGCCGCGTCGAGGAACAGGGCCCGACCAGGGGCGTCCTGGCGGCGCCCGGCGCGGACTACACCCGCAGGCTGCTGCACCACGCCCCCGCGCTGTCGGCCCGCCCCTTTCGCGAGCCGGTGGCGGCCGAGCCCGCGATCGTGGTGCGCGACCTGGTCAAGGAGTTCCGGTCGGGGCGGCGGGCGTTCCGGGCCGTGGACGGCGTCTCGTTCGAGGTGCCGCGCGGCACCACGCACGCGCTCGTCGGGGAGTCGGGGTCCGGCAAGACCACCACCGCGCGCATGGTGGTGCGCTTCGCCGAGCCCACGTCGGGCACGGTCACCGTCGCCGGGGCCCCCGACGGCCGCGGCTTCCGCCGTCACGTCCAGCTCGTCCACCAGAACCCGTACGGGTCGCTGGACCCCCGGCAGGCGGTCGCCGACATCGTGGAGGAGCCGTTGCGCAACTTCCGGCTCGGTGACCGGGCCGCCCGCCGGGCCCGCGTCGCGGAGCTCCTCGACCGGGTGGCGCTGCCCGCGGACGTGTCGTCGCGCAGGCCGCGCGAGCTGTCGGGCGGGCAGCGGCAGCGGGTGGCCATCGCCCGCGCGCTGGCCGCCGGCCCGGAGGTGCTGGTGCTCGACGAGGCCGTCTCGGCGCTCGACGTCACGGTCCAGGCGCAGATCCTCGACCTGCTGGGACAGCTCCAGCGCGACCTCGGCCTGACCTACCTCTTCATCTCGCACGACCTGGCGGTGGTGCGGCAGATCTCGCACACCGTCTCGGTCATGAACAAAGGACGCATCGTGGAATCAGGATCCACCCGGCGGGTCTTCACCGACCCGGCCGACGACTACACCCGCGAGCTGCTCGCCGCCATCCCGGAGCCGGTGCGATGAGGCTCGGCTTCTTCACCCGGGTCCTGGACGAGGCGCCCCCGGCGGAGCGCTACCGGCTGGCCGCCGAGCAGATCGCGCACGCCGAGTCGCTCGGGTTCGACACCGCCTGGGTGGCCCAGCACCACTTCGACGGCGAGGAGGGCGGGCTGCCCGCGCCGCTGGTGTTCCTCGCCCATGTGGCGGCCCGTACCAGCCGCATCCGGCTCGGCACCGGCATCATCACGCTGCCGCTGGAGCACCCGGTGCGGGTGGCCGAGGACGCCGCCGTGCTCGACCTGCTCACCGGCGGGCGGCTGGAGATCGGGGTCGGCAGCGGCGGGACGCCGTCGTCGTTCGGGCCGTTCGGGCACGACAGCGGCGACCGCGCCGCCCTGTACGCCGAGCACCTGTCGATCCTGCTCAGGGCCTGGTCGGGGGAGGACCTGGGCGGCGGCAACCGGCTCTACCCGCCCGCGCCCCGGCTGCCCGGCGCGATCTGGGAGGCGACGTTCTCGGCCTCCGGAGGAGCGCGCGCCGGACGGGCGGGCAACGGGCTCATGCTCTCGCGCACGCAGCCCCGACCCGCCGACGACCCGCAGGCGACGCTGGCCGACCTGCAACGGCCGATCGTGGACGCCTACTACGAGAACCTGCCCGCGGGCGTCGTCCCGCGCATCGTGGCCTCGCGGACCGCGTTCGTGGCCGACAGCCGCGCCGAGGCGCTGCGCTGGGCCGAGCGGGGGCTCGGGCGCGGCCGGCTGCCGTGGGAGCTGCCCGGCGGCGACCTCGACAGCCGCATCGCCGCCTTCGACGTGCACGTGGGCACCCCGCAGGACGTCATCGACAGCCTGCGCGCCGATCCGACCCTCGAACGGGTCACCGACCTGGTCTTCCAGGTGCACTCGGTGGACCCGCCGCACCCGCTGATCCTGCGTTCGACCGAGTTGCTGGCGACCGAGGTCGCACCCGCGCTCGGCTGGCTCCCCTCCACCGAAATGAGCTCCACATGATCAACGACGTCATCGACCACCTGGCCGGGATAAGACCGGGCTCCCGCCTCGACAAGCTGCGCGACCTGCGGCCGGCCGCCCGCGAGCACGCCCAGCGCGGCTTCGACGCGCTCTTCACCCCCGACGAGGAGGGCGAGGTCACGCTCGTCGAACGCGACACCGTCGCGGCCTTCGTGGCCGGGCTGCACCGCGACGCCGTCGTCGCCGGCTTCTACGCCGACCGGCTCGCCGAGCTGGCCCCCGGCCTGCTGAAGGCCGTCGAGACCGAGGTCGAGGCGGGCGCCACCACCGGCCCGTACGGGGTCTACCCCGCGCCGCTGGCCGCCGAGAGCGACGAGGGCCTGCGCTACCGGGTACGCAATCCGGACCAGCTGGGCGTCCGGCTCACCGCCGCGTTCGAGCACGCGCACCTGCTGGTGTTCCGGCCCCGCGAGGCGAGCGGGCAGGCCCTGGAGGCGCTGGCCGCGGCGGGCTGGAGCCCGACGGGCGTGGTGACGTTGTCGCAGCTCGTCGCCTTCCTCGCCTTCCAGGTCCGGGTGGTCGGCGGGTTGCGGCTGCTCAACGCGGAGGTGGCGGCGTGAGCACCGGCTTCACCCAGGAGCAGCTCGGCTGGCGGCCCTGGCTGCCGCCGCTCGCGCCGGAGGAGCTGACCGAGGCCCACCACGAGGCGCTGGTGGACCGGGCGCGGGCGTCGTCGCCGTACTTCCTGTTGCTGGCCCGCGACCCCGAGATCCTGCACGCGCGCACCAAGACCGACAACGACATCTTCTACAACGCCGACGGCGGGCTGCCGCGCGCCGAGCGCGAGCTGGCCGCGACCGCGACCTCGCGGCGCAACGGCTGCGTGTTCTGCGCGTCGGTGCACGCCCGCTTCGCCGCCCACCACTCCAAGCGCCCGCAGGACGTGCAGCGCCTGCTCGACGAGGGGGTGGACGCGCCGCAGGACGGCACCTGGCGGGCGGTCGTCGACGCCTCGGTCGCGCTGGCCGCCACGCCAGTGGAGTTCGGGCCCGAGCACATCGCGGCGCTGCGCGCGGCCGGGCTGGACGACCTGGCGATCAGCGACACCATCCACGCCGCCGCCTTCTTCAACTGGGCGAACCGGCTCATGCTCTCACTCGGCGAACCGGAGGACCACCGATGACCGACCGTCACCTCGACCACCTTGTCTATGCCGTTCCCGACCTGCTCGCGGGGGTCGAGGACTTCGCCGCGCGCACCGGCGTGCGGCCCGTCCGGGGCGGCAGCCATCCCGGGGGCACCGCGAACTACCTGGTGCGCTTCGGGCCGACCGCGTACCTGGAGATCATCGGGCCGGACCCGGAGTCGGAGGTGCGGCCGAGGGCGTTCGGGCTGGCGACGCTGACCGAGCCGCGCCTGGCCGCCTGGGCCGTGCATCCGCAGGACCTGGACAAGACCGTGGAGCTGGCCCGCGAGCGCGGCTACGACCCCGGCGACGTGCAACCGCTGTCCCGGCGCACCCCGTCCGGCGAGCTGCTGGAGTGGCGGCTCACCCGGCGCGAGGACCCGGCGGCGATCCGGCCGGTGCCCTTCCTCATCGACTGGGGGACGACCACCCACCCGGCCGCCACGGACCTGCCGCTGCTCGGCCTGGTCTCCTTCGCCGCCGTCCATCCCGCCCCCGCCGCGCTCCGCCGTGACCTGGCCGCCCTCGACGTGACGCTCGACGTCACCGAGGGGCCCGAGCCCGCCCTGCGGGCCGTCATCGACACCCCGCTCGGCCACGTGACCCTGAGCTGAACCCCGTTCGAGAGAGAAAGACCCATGAGCACCCTTCGCGAGTACCTGTCGCACAAGCGCGCCGCCCTGCTGGCCCGCCGGGAGGCCCCGGCGGCCGGTCCGGTGCCGCTGCACGCCCACGTCACGGCCGAGGGCCGCAGCGGGATCCGGCGCATCAGGATCAGGGACTTCCAGATCATCAGCGACAGCGGCCCCGACTTCGCCGGCTACGACCTCGGCCCCGGCTCGCCCGAGCTGCAGGCCGGCGTCCTGGGGAGCTGCGTGACGCACATCTTTCTGATCAAGGCGGCCGAGCTGGAGGTGCCGATCGACTCCCTGGAGGTGGACGTCCGCGCCGAGTACGACCCGAGGGCCCAGCTCCCGGGCGACCAGGGCGTCCCGGTGTACCCGCACAACTTCCGCTACGAGGTGCTGATCGGCTCGCCCGCCTCCGACGAGCAGCTGGCCGGGCTGCACGCCGAGGTCGAGCGGGTGTGCCCGATCCTCAACCTGATCCGCAACCCGCAGCAGATCAGCGGCTCGATCGTCCGGGTGGCGGATCCCGCGCAGCTGCCCGTCGCGTAGCAGGTCAGCGCCGGGTTCCGGCCCGGCGTGAGTGGCGCAACCTCACCGTTATCCCCTTTTTCCTACCTGCGAACTAGGTTGAAGGCATGGAACCGGTGGCGCTCGACGATCGGCGGCCTCGGGCGGATCGTGCCCGCCAGGTCGCCGACCTGCTGAGAAGACAGATCATCCAGGGCAGCTTCCCCCAGGGACAGCTCCCGCTGGAGGCGGCGCTCGCCCGCGAGTTCGGCGCCTCGCGCAACACCGTGCGCCAGGCGCTCGACCTGCTCCGCGCGGAAGGGCTGGTCGAGCGCTGTCCCGGCGTCGGCACGACCGTCGCGGCCGAGAAGTACCCGCACGGCCTGCACCGCCTGCTGGGCCTGGCCGAGACCCTCCACGAGCACGGCCGGGTCGTCAACCAGGTCCGCACGATGACCCTCATCGAGCCGCCCGCCCCGGTGAGCCGGCGGCTCGGCCTCGCCCCCGGCGAGCAGGTCGTCTACCTCGAACGGCTGCGCAGCCTGAACGGCCTGCCGCTCTCGCTCGACCTCACCTACCTCGTCCGCGACGCCGGCGAGCCGCTGTTCGCCGCGGACCTGGTCAACAACGACATCTTCGTGCTGCTGGAGCGGATCGCCGGGCAGCCCCTCGGCATGGCCGAGCTCACCCTCGAAGCGGTCAACGCCGACCCCCACACCGCCGCCGCGCTCGGCACGCCCCGCGGCGCCGCCCTGCTCATGGTCGAACGGCTCACGCACCTGGCCGACGGCAGGCCCGTGGACCTGGAGTTCGTGCGCTTCCGCGGCGACCGGCTCACGATGCGCGGGCACCTGCGCAGAACCCCGGAGGAGGAACGGTCATGACCCTGGTCAACCAGCGCGTCGAGGTCCCCGTGACGATCGACGAGGCGCTGTGCATCGACGGCTGCACCCTCTGCGTCGAGGCGTGCCCGCTGGACTCCCTGGCGATCAGCGAGGTGACCGGCAAGGCGTACATGCACGTGGACGAGTGCTGGTACTGCGGGCCGTGCGCGGCCAGGTGCCCGGTGGACGCGGTCACCATCGACATCCCCTACCTGCTGCGATGAAGGAAGCGCGATGCTGCGTAAGGCTCTGACGACGGCCGCGCTGACGGCCGTCGCGCTGACGGCGGCCGGCTGCTCGGTCTCCGGCGCGACCGGCGGCGAGGACCGGATCAGGATCGTCGTCGGCTACCAGTCCAAGACCATCAACACCGTGACCGCGGGCACCCTGCTGCGCTCGCTCGGCTACCTGGAGAACAGGCTCGGCCCAAGGTACGCGGTCGAATGGCAGGACTACGACACAGGCGCGCCCATCACCGCCAAGATGGTCGCCGGGAAGATCGACATCGGCTCGATGGGCGACTATCCGCTGCTCATCAACGCCGCCCGCACGCAGGCCGACCCGGAGGCGCGCACCGAGCTGGTCTCCATCACCGGCTACAACCTGCGCGGCGGGCTGAACATGGTGCTCGTGCCGCCCGCGTCCAAGGCCAGGACCCTGGCCGACCTCGCCGGAGCCAAGGTCTCGGCCAGCGTCGGCTCCGCCGGGCACGGGACGCTGGTCCAGGCCCTGGAGAAGGCGGGCGTCACGGACGTGGAGACGGTCAACCACCAGCCCGCGGTCGGGGCCGCGCAACTGGAGTCGGGCGGCGTGCAGGGGTACGCCCAGTTCGTGGCCTGGCCCGGCCTGCTCGCCTTCCAGGGCAAGGGCCGCCTGCTGTACGACGGCTCCGCGCTGGACGTGCCGACCTTCCACGGCGTGGTGGTGCGGCAGGCGTACGCGAAGAAGTATCCGCAGGTCGTGGACGCCTTTCTCAAGGCCCAGATCGACGCCACCCGCTACCTGCACGAACACCCGCTGGCGGCGGCCGAGTCGGTGGCCGCCGCGACCGGGCTCCCGCCCGAGGTGGTCTACCTCTACAACGGGCGGGGCGGCATCGCCACCTTCGACGTCACGCTGAAGCAGCGGCTCCAGGCGGCGCACGAGCACGACGTGACCTACCTCAAGCGGATCAGCCCTGACTTCTCCGGCGTGGACGTCGCCTCCTTCGTCGACGACACCTACCTGCGCAGGGCGTACGGGCCGGCCTACGACGCCGACCGGGCCTCGACCGCCAACCCGGCCGCCGTCACCGGGAACGACGCCGCCTGCGGCATCCCGGCCGGCGATCCGCGGACGGCCTCCGAGCTCTGGCTGACCGGCGAGCGGGACACCCGTCCCGCGGCCACGCCGACGTGCCTGCTCCGGCAGGTCGCCGGGGCCGGGGGGAAGGTGCGCGCGGCGTACGTCCCGGACGCGGCGACCGGCACCCGGTGGTTCGCCGACCGCTCGGTGTGGCTGGAGGACCCGGCCGCCGCCCCCACCGGCCGCCTGCTCCCGTTCACCACCCAGGACGGCGCCGACGCCTACCGCGAGGCCCACCCCAGGACCCGGCCCGTCACCTACGAGGCCGCCCTGAAGGCCGCCAGAAAGGCCGGCGACCCCCGATGACCAGCACAGAAACACCGCCGGCCACCCCGCCCGCCGCCCTGCCGGCCGCCGTGGGCGCGCCTGCTGAAGCGGGCGCCGTCGTTCCCCGGAAGGGGCCCGGCCCGCGGGGCGGGAGAGGGGCGCGGTGGGCGGTCAGGGCCGCCTCGGTGGCGGTGGCCGCGGGGGCGTGGCAACTGCTCACCGTCACCGACGCCCGCCTGTGGCTGCGCTTCGACCGGCTCCCCAGCCTGGACGAGATCGCCGCCCAGGCCGCCCGCCAGCTCGCCACCCGCACCTACTACCTGGACCTCCTGCAGAGCCTGAGCAGGATCCTCACCGGCTTCGGCCTGGCCGCCGTGGCCGGGATCGCCGTCGGCGTGCTGGTGGCCAGGTCGCCGAGGACGGGCGACGTGCTCGGCCCGCTGCTCGAAGCCGTCCGCCCCATACCGGCCATCGCGCTGGTCCCCATGGCGATCCTGCTGTTCCCGGCCGACGAGCAGGGCATCGTGTTCATCACGTTCACCGCCGCCTTCTTCCCGGTCATGGTGAGCACCCGCCACGCCGTGCGGGCACTGCCCACCCTGTGGGAGGACGCGGTCAGGACGCTCGGCGGCCGGCGCCGTCACGTGCTGGTGAACGTCGTGCTGCCCGGGGTGCTCCCCGGTGTCTTCGGCGGGCTGTCCGTCGGCATGGGCGTCGCGTGGATCTGCGTGATCTCGGCCGAGATGATCTCCGGCGAGTTCGGCGTCGGCTACCGCACCTGGATGTCGTACACGATCGTCGACTACCCGGCGGTCATCGTCGGAATGGTCACCATCGGCCTGCTCGGCTGGCTCACCTCGGCCGCCGTCGAGCTGGCCGGGCGCAGGGCGACGCGGTGGCTGCCGCGCGCCGGAGGAGGCCGGTCATGACGCTCGGCATCACGCTGGAGTCCCTGTCGCTCGGGTACGCCCGCGAACCGGTCCTGCGCCAGGTCGACCTGGCCGTGCGCCCCGGCGAGGTGCTGGTCGTGGTCGGCGCGTCCGGGTCGGGCAAGTCCACGTTGCTGCGGGCGCTGGCCGGGCTGCTGCGCCCGTACGCCGGCCGGATCGTGGCCGGCGGGACGGAGATCGCCGCCACCTCGCCCGACCGATCGATGGTCTTCCAGGACGACGCCCTGCTGCCCTGGCGTACCGTCCGGCGCAACGTGGAGCTGCCGCTGCGCATCCGCGGGCTGCCCAGGCGCGAGCGGCGGGCGGCGGCGGAGGAGTGGCTGGCCCGCGTCGGCCTGGCCGGGCACGGCGACCGGCTGCCCCGCGAGCTGTCCGGCGGCATGCGCCAGCGCGTGCAGCTCGCCCGCGCGCTGGCCGGGACGCCGCGCGCGGTCCTGATGGACGAGCCGTTCGGCGCCCTCGACGCCCAGACCCGCGCCGGCATGCAGGCGCTCCTGCTCGACGTGCTGCGCGACACCCGCGCCACGGTCGTCTTCGTCACCCACGACGTGGAAGAGGCGCTCCTGCTCGCCGACCGGGTCGTGGTGCTCGGCCACGGCGGCGTCCGCGCGGTGATCGACGTGCCCGGCCCCCGCGAGCCCGGCGCGGACCGGGCGGCCCTGCGTGACCTGATCCTCAAGGAGTTGTGAATGGAGATCCCCCCGATCGAGGACCGCCTGCACCTGGAGTGCGAGGTGCTCGTCGTCGGCGGCGGCACCGCGGGCACCATGGCCGCGATCACCGCCGCCGAGCGCGGCGCGCGGGTGCTGCTGCTGGAGAAGGCCCACGTACGGCACAGCGGCGCCCTGGCCATGGGCATGGACGGCGTCAACAACGCGGTCATCCCCGGCAAGGCCACCCCCGAGGACTACGTCGCCGAGATCACCAGGGCGAACGACGGCGTCGTCAACCAGAAGACCGTCTACCAGACCGCGACCAGGGGTCACGCCATGGTCCGCCGCCTGGAACGCTACGGCGTGAAGTTCGAGAAGGACGAGCACGGCGAGTACGCCGTCCGCCGGGTCCACCGCTCGGGCAGCTACGTCCTGCCGATGCCCGAGGGCAAGGACGTCAAGAAGGTGCTCTACCGGGTGCTGCGGCAGCGGCACATCCGCGACAAGGTGCGCATCGAGAACCGGGTCATGCCGGTCAGGGTGCTCACCTCGCAGGGACGGGCGGTCGGCGTGGCCGGGTTCGACACCCGTTCCGGGCGGTTCGTCACCGTGAGCGCGGGAGCGGTGATCCTGGCCACCGGCGCCTGCGGCCGGCTCGGCCTGCCCGCCAGCGGCTACCTCTACGGCACCTACGAGAACCCGGCCAACGCCGGGGACGGCTACGCCATGGCCTACCACGCCGGGGCCGAGCTGAGCGGCCTCGAATGTTTCCAGATCAATCCGCTGATCAAGGACTACAACGGCCCGGCCTGCGCGTACGTGGCCAACCCGTTCGGCGGGTACCAGGTCAACAACCGGGGGGAGCGGTTCGTCGACTCCGACTACTGGTCGGGCCAGATGATGGCCGAGGTCTCCGCCGAGATCGCCTCGGCCAGGGGGCCCATCTACCTCAAGCTCTCCCATCTCCCCGACGAGACCGTCAGCGCCATCGAGGGCATCCTGCACTCGACCGAGCGCCCCACCCGCGGCACCTTCCACGCCGGGCGCGGCCACGACTACCGCACCCACGACGTGGAGATGCACATCTCGGAGATCGGTCTGTGCGGCGGCCACTCGGCGTCGGGCGTGTGGGTGGACGAGCACGGCGCGACCACCGTCCCCGGCCTGTACGCGGCGGGCGACCTGGCCTGCGTGCCGCACAATTACATGATCGGCGCGTTCGTCTTCGGCGACCTGGCCGGGGAGCACGCCGCCGCCCATCACGGAGCCCCCGGGGCGCCCCTGCCGGAGGACCAGGTGGCCGCCGCCCATGAGCTGGTCTACCGGCCCCTGCGCAACCCGGACGGGCCGCCGCAGCAGCAGGTGGAGTACAAGCTGCGCCGTTTCGTCAACGACTACGTGGCCCCGCCCAAGACGGCGGCGAAGCTGGAGATCGCGCTGGAGTCGTTCGAGCGGATGCGGGCGGAGATCGCCTCCATGGGCGGGCGGACGCCGCACGAGCTGATGCGCTGCGTCGAGGTGGACTTCATCCGCGACTGCGCGGAGCTGGCCACGCGCGCCTCGCTGACCCGTACCGAGAGCCGGTGGGGGCTCTACCACGAGCGCGCCGACCTGCCCGGTCGCGACGACGCGGGCTGGCTGTTCCACCTCAACCCGCGCAGACGCGCGGACGGCGCGACGGAGTTCGTCAAGCGGCCCGTCGAGCCCTACCTGGTGCCCGTCGAGGAGTTCGCGCCCGTCGCCGCCGAGCCGGTGACGCTGGAGGTCGCGGCCACCGCCGCCGTGCGACGGGCGCCGCGGGCACGTCGCGGACGCGCCGCCGTCGGCCGTTCGCCGCGCATCCTGGAGCTGAACCGGCTGGCCGAGGAGCAGCCGTCCGCCGAAGACCTCGCCCCCTACCTGGCCGACCCCGACCCCAAGGTGCGCAGGGCCGCCATCGCCACCCTCACCGAGACCGTGCCGGACGGGACGGGCGCCGCCCTGGCCGCCGCGCTCGCCGACCCGCACGGCACCGTGCGCAGGGCCGCCGCGACCGGCCTGGTGGAGCTGGTCGAGGTGCTGCCGGCCACCCCGGAGCTGGGCCGCGCGCTGACCGGCGCGCTGACCGGCGGCGACGCCCTGGTCCGGGCCGCGGTCCTGGACGTGCTGCGCGCGTTGCGGCTCGGCGGCACGCCGGTGTTCGCGGACGCACTCGCGGACGGCGACCACCGGGTGCGGATCGCGGCCGTCCGCGGGCTGGTCTCGCTGGACGAGTCCGGCCCGCTGGCCGGGGCGGCGGGCGATGCCTCCCGGGAGGTGCGCGTGTGGGTGGCCAAGGGCATCGGGGCGGTCGGGAAGCCGTCCGCGGCGCTGGCGGTGCTGGCCGGGGACGGCGACCCGCTGGTGCGGGCCGCCGCGCTGGAGGCGTCCGGCGCGGTGGGGGAGCCGCTGGAGCGGGAGGCCGTACGAGGGCTGCGGGACCCGGCGTGGGAGGTGCGGGTGGGGGCGGCACGCTGCCTGGCCGCCGCCGGCCCGCGGACGGCGGCGCCGCCGCTGGTGGCGGCGCTGTCGGACGGCAACCTCGACGTGCGCAAGGCCGCCGTGCTCGCGCTGGCCCCGTGGGCGGCTTCGCCGGACGTGGCCGCCGCCCTGCGGGACGCGCTCGCCGACACCGACGCCGACGTGCGCGCCCACGCGGGCAAGGCCCTGTCCCGGCGGTGACCACACCGCCCGACCGGCCCTGTCCGCAGGGGAACTCCGCCCTGGTACCAGCGGAGCTCCGGCCCCGCCCCCCGAGGGCGGGGCACTCAGCCGGTCGTGAAGCCGGAGAACAGGGCCAGGGCCAGGGCCAGGGCGACGACCACGTTCACCACCGTCGCGGCGGCGAACACGGCGACCGGCCGCCACCCGGCCGCACGCAGCGCCGCCACCCGGAACTCCAGCCCGATGCTGACGAACGCCAGGATCAGGAACCAGGTCCGCAGGTCGTTGGCGACCCCGACGACCGCCTTGCCCTGGCCCGCGGGGACCGTCGTGAGCCACCAGGTGGCGATCACCGACGCGGCGACGAACCCGAGCACGAACTTCGGGAAGCGCCGCCAGAGCTCCGCCGCCCCCGGCCGCTCCGCGTCCGGCCGCCGCTCGACCCGGAAGGCGAACCAGGCGGTCAGCGCGACCACGACGACACCGATGAGCGCGTTCTGAGTGACCTTGACGATCGTGGCGATGGCCAGGGCGTCCTCGCCCGCGATCGTGCCGGCGGCGGTGACGGCGGCGGTGGTGTCGATGTTGCCGCCGATCCAGGCCCCCGCGACCTCGGGCGGGAGCCCGAACGCCGAGGCCAGGGCGGGCAGGACGAAGATCGACGGCAGCGCGAACGCGATCACCAGGCTCGCGCTGTAGGCGAGCTGCTCCTTCCTGGCCTGGACGGCCCCCGCCGCCGCGATGGCCGCGCTGACCCCGCAGATCGACACGGCCGACGACAGCAGCGCGCGCAGCCGGTCGTCGAGCCCGAGCCGCCCGCCGAGCCACCACGTGAACAGGAACACCGTGCTGATCAGCACGATCGCCTGGAGCACGGCCGGCCCGGCGGCGGTCACGATCACCTTGAGGTTGATGGAGGCGCCGAGCAGCACCAGCCCGGTCTTGATGAAGAACTCGGTGCGGAACCCGCCGGCCAGCCGCTCCCGCAGCCCGGTCGCGGTGAGCAGCGCGTTGCCGAGCAGCCCGAGGGCGATCGCGTAGACCGGGAACTCGACGGCCTTGGCGAGCCCGGAGTCAGGGAACCAGCCGGGCACGCCCTTCTCCAGGAACCGGGTCGCGGCGGCCAGCACGAGGACGACCAGGACGCCGAGCGCCGCCCCTCGCCAGGTCGCGCGGTCGGCGGTGACGGTCGCGGCGCTCATCAGGGCACCAGCCCGACGGGGATGACGCCGGTGAGGACGAGGACGAGCAGGACCAGGCCGACGGCCGTGGCGGCCCAGTCCTCGTTGATCGCGACGCGGCTCTCGCGTCCGGTGGGGGATTCGCCGGTGCTCATGGGCGTGCCTTTCAGGTGGGGGATGGGAGGTGCGGGCGGGGCCCAGCCAACCCCGCCCGCACTGGCTTCGGCCGATCCGCGAGGCCCCGGCCACGGCGACGTTCGTGGCCGGGGCAGCCCCGGGGAGGGTCAGGCGGCGATCGGTGAGTAGGTCGCGGCGTCACCGCTCAGCGCGGTGCTGGGCCGGCCGTCCACGCCGACCGGCACGTCCCCGGCGATCGTGACCCGGTGCAGGCGGCGGGGGCGGTCGCCGAAGTCGTGCACCACGCGGTGCTGGGTGGCCCGGTTGTCCCAGATCGCCACGTCACCGGGCGACCAGCGCCAGCGGACGGTGTTCTCCACCTCGGTGACGTGCTCCTGGACCAGCCGGATGATCGAGCCGGAGGTGTGTCCCGACAGGCCGCTCAGCCGCTTGGCGAAGTCGCCGAGCAGGATCGAGCGCTCGCCGGTCTCCGGGTGCACGCGCACGACCGGGTGCTCGGTCTCGAACAGGGTGGAGGCGAACACCTCGGCGTGCTCGCGGGCGCGCTCGTCGATCGTGGCCGTGCGGACGTAGTCGTACTGGTTGGTGTGCACGGCCCGCAGCCGGTCGAGCAGGTCGCGCAGCTCGGCGGGCAGGTTCTCGTACGCGCTGACGGTGTTGGCCCACAACGTGTCGCCGCCCGCCTCCGGCACGATGACCGCGCGCAGCACCGAGGCCAGCGGCGGCCGGTCCACGAAGGTCACGTCGGTGTGCCAGCGGTCGACCTTGTGGCCGTTGCTGTAGTCGAGGTCCAGGATGTGGGCGTTGCCGTGCAGCGCGGGCACGGTGGGGTGGGCGGCGGTCGGCTCGCCGAGCAGCCGGGCGAAGCCGACCTGGCTCTGCTCGTCGAGGTGCTCCTGACCGCGCAGGAAGATCACTTTGTGGGTGAGAAGGGCCTGGCGGAGCTCGGCCACGACGTCGGGGTGCAGGTCGGGCGCGAGCCGCACACCGGTGATCTCGGCTCCTATACGGCCGGCGACGGGGGTGATGGTCAGGGATGGCATGGTGTCCTTCCTTCCGTACGCCTCCACCGTAAATAAAAACCAACTAAATTGGTAGGGCTTGACGGAATAAGATCGCCGTGCTGGGGTGAAAGGCGTTCACGACGCCAGAAAGGCCGCGACATGCCTGTGGAGTTCCTCGGTATCGGTGGCACCAACGACGGCTCGGAGACCTCGCCCCGCTCGGGCCCCTCCTTCGACAAGCAGTACACGCTCCGGCTCGCGCGGGCCCACCAGGAGCACGGCTGGGACCGGGTGCTGTTCGCCTACGGCTCCGGCTCGCCCGACCCGGCCCAGGTGGCCGCGTACGTCGCCGGCCGGGTCGAGGGCCTGGGGATCCTGCTGGCCCACCGGCCGAACGTGTCGTACCCGACGTACGCGCTCAAGACCTTCGCCACGCTCGACCAGATCAGCGACGGCCGCCTGACCGTGCACTTCATCACCGGCGGCAACGACCACGAGCAGGGCAGGGAGGGCGACGTCCTGACCAAGGACGAGCGGTACGCCAGGACCAGGGAGTACATCCGGATCGTCAAGAAGGGGTGGACCTCCAGGGAGCCGTTCGACCACGAGGGCGCCCACTACTCCTTCCGGGACTTCGTCTCCGACGTCTTCCCGGTCCAGCGGCCGCGGCCCCAGGTCTCCTTCGGCGGCTCGTCGCCCGCGGCGTACGCGGCCGGCGGGGCCGAGGCCGACGTCTACTGCCTGTGGGGCGAGCCGCTGGCCGAGACCGCGCAGCAGATCGCCTCGGTCAGGGAGGCGGCCCGCGCGGCCGGACGGGCCGACGTGCCGCGCATCCAGGTGGCCTTCCGGCCGATCATCGCGCCCACCGAGGAGCTGGCCTGGGAGAAGGCGCACCGGATCCTGGGCGAGCTGCGGCAGGCCGGGGCGAACCCGCGGCGGCGTCCCGGGGGCCCGCCGCAGAACGCCGGGTCGCTGCGGCTGCTGGAGGTGGCCGCCAGGGGAGAGCGGCACGACCGCGCCCTGTGGACGCCCACCGCGGCGGCCACCGGCGCCGCCGGCAACTCCACCGCCCTGGTCGGCACCCCGGAGACGGTGGCGCGGGCCCTGCTCGACTACTACGACCTGGGCGTGGAGATCCTCTCGGCGCGCGGCTACGCGATCCTGGACGACGCCGTCGACTTCGGCCGGCACGTCATCCCGCTCGTCCGCGCGGAAGTGGCCCGGCGCGACGCCGCCCGCGCCGACGCCGCCCGCGAGGGGGCCGCGCGTCAGGGCCGTGACGACGACGTGCGTGCGGGCCATGGCGTTGCATGACACGGCCGAGGCCGTGCCCGCCGCCGGGCGGGAGGAGCCCGCGCCGAAGGTCGTGACCGCCCGCCGCCCGTCCCGGACGGTGGCCGCGCTCGCCGTGCTGGTGCTGCTGGCGATGGCGGCCAACGCCCTGGTCACCAACCCCGCCTGGGAGTGGGACGTCGTCGGCACGTACCTGTTCGCGCCCTCGGTCCTGCGCTCGGTGCTGCTCACGCTGGAGCTGACCGGGCTGGGCATCGGGCTCGGGTTCGCGCTCGGCACCCTGCTCGCCCTCATGCGCCTGTCGGCCAACCGGCTGCTGGCCTCGGTGGCCTGGGGGTACGTGTGGCTGTTCCGCTCGGTGCCGCTGATCCTGCAACTGCTGTTCTGGTACAACCTGGCGCTGCTGTACCCGAGGTTGTCGTTCGGGGTGCCGTTCGGGCCCGACTTCTTCGACGTCGGCACGATGGACCTGATCGGGCCGGTCACCGCCGCCGCGCTCGGGCTCGCGCTGCACCAGGCGGCCTACGCCGCCGAGATCGTCCGCGGCGGCCTGCTGTCGGTCGATCCGGGGCAGCGCCTGGCCGCGGCGGCGCTGGGCGTGCCGAGGGCCCGCCGGTTCTTCCGGATCATCCTGCCGCAGGCCATGCGGACGATCGTGCCGAACGCCGGCAACGAGATCGTCAGCCTGGTCAAGGGCACCTCGGTGGTCTACATCATGGCCCTGCCCGAGCTGTTCTACCAGGTGCAGGTGATCTACAACCGTAACGGCAGGGTGATGGCGCTGCTGCTGGTCGCGACCGTCTGGTACCTCGTCCTGACGACCACGCTCTCGGTCGGCCAGCACTTCCTGGAGCGCCACTACGGCAGGGGCCGCTCATGATGGTGGAACTGGCCGGCGTGCACAAGAGCTTCGGCGCGCTGCACGTGCTCAAGGGCATCGACCTGCGCGTACGTCAGGGCGAGGTGGCGGTGGTGCTCGGGCCGTCCGGCTCGGGCAAGTCCACCCTGCTCCGCGTGATCAACCACCTGGAGAAGGTGGAACGCGGGACGGTCACGGTCGACGGCGAGCTGCTGGGCTACCGGCGCGCCGGCGACCACCTGTACGAGCTGCCCGAGCGCGAGATCCTCCGCCAGCGCACCAGCATCGGCTTCGTCTTCCAGAACTTCAACCTCTTCCCGCACCTCACCGTCAGCCAGAACATCGCCGAGGCCCCGCTGTCGGCCCAGCGCCGGCCGCCCGCCGAGGTGGCCGCGCTGACCGCCCGCCTGCTCGACCGGGTCGGGCTGGCCGGCAAGGCCGCGGCCTACCCGCGCACGCTCTCCGGCGGCCAGCAGCAGCGCGTCGCCATCGCCAGGGCGCTGGCCCTGGAGCCCAAGGTGGTGCTGTTCGACGAGCCCACCTCCGCCCTCGACCCGGAGCTCGTCGGCGAGGTCTTGGAGGTCATGAAGGACCTGGCCCGCAGCGGCACGACCATGATCGTCGTCACGCACGAGATCGGCTTCGCCCGGGAGGTGGCCGACACCGTCGTGTTCATGGACGAGGGCCGCATCGTCGAGCGCGGCCCGGCCGCGCAGGTCCTCGACGCCCCGCGCCACGAGCGCACCCGCGCTTTCCTCGGCAAGGTCCTCTGATCACAAGGAACCCCCATGCGTCTCACCGCCGTGCCCGCACTCCTGCTGATCCTGTCCGCCACCGTCACCGCCTGCGCGGCAGAACCCGCGCTCGTCCATAGAGCCGGCGAGGGGGCCGGTGCCGACGGCGCGGTCGCCGGCCGCGCCATCGACACCGGCCCCGACCAGAAGCGGGTGCGCACCGGCAAGGTGGCGAGCATCGCCGCCCGGGTGCCCGCCGAGATCGCGCGGGACGGCCGGCTCACCGTCGGCTTCAGCGTCCAGAGCTCGCCGCCGCTGGTCTTCCCGGCCAGTGACGACGTCACGCTGATCGGCGTGGAGACCGACCTCGCCCAGCTCGTGGCGGACGTGCTCGGCCTGGAGCTGGAGCCGGAGAGCTCCTCCTGGGAGAACCTGTTCCTGGGGGCCAGGTCCGGCAAGTACGAGGCCGTGTTCAACAACGTCACCGTCACCGAGGAGCGCAAGGACGTCTACGACTTCGCGACGTACCGGATCGACCAGCTCGGCTGGCAGGTTCCCGGCTCCAGCCCGATCAGGAGGATCTCCGGGCCGGCCGACGTGGCCGGGCTGCGGGTCTCGGTCGGCTCGGGCACCAACCAGGAGAAGATCCTGCTCGACTGGGACGCCCGGAACCGCAGGGCCGGCCTGAAACCGGTCGAGATCCTCTACTACCAGAAGTACGGCGACGTGCTGCTCGCCCTGAAGTCGGGGCGTGTGCAGGCGTACTTCGGCCCGAACCCGACCATCGCCTACAACGTCGCGGTCAGCGGCGGCTCCAGGATCGTGGGCACCGCCTCGGGCGCCGGGCCGGGCCTGCAGGGCCTCATCGCGGCGATGACGAAGAAGGGCAACGGCCTGGTGGGGCCGGTGCACGACGCGCTGGCCACGGTGATCGGGAACGGGACGTACCGGCAGGTGCTCGACCGGTGGGGGCTGGGCAACGAGGCGGTCCCCGAGTCCAGGGTCAACCCGCCGGGCCTGCCGAGGCAGAGCGGTTGAGCGCGCCCGCCTTCGAGGTCCGCCTGGTCGCGCCGGACGATCCCGCCGTCCGGCCGCTGCTGGCGGACCTCGCGCTGGAGTACACCAGCCGGTACGGCGCCAACGACGAGCTGAACCGGTACCCGGCCGAGGAGTTCACGCCGCCGGACGGGGCCTTCCTCGTCCTGGTGGTGGGCGGCGAGACCGTGGCGGGCGGGGCGTTCCGCCGCTACGACGCCGACACGGCCGAGCTGAAGCGGGTGTGGACGCATCCCGGCCACCGCAGGCGCGGCCTGGGCGCGGTGGTCGTACGGGAGCTGGAACGCGAGGCCGCCCGCCGCGGCTACCTGCGCATCCACCTGACCACCGGCCCCCGCCAGCCCGAGGCCGTCGCCCTGTACCTGGCCGGCGGCTACACCCCGCGCTTCGACCCGGACGACCGCCCGGCACGCGGCCCGCTGCCTTTCGTGAAGAGTCTGTGACCCAGCGTGGGATTGACGAGCGCCCTCCCTTCCTCCTATAAACACTCTAAAGCCACTAAATAAGTGGGAAATAGGGAGAAGAGATGAACGCTCGCAGGGTTCGCGTAACGGTGGCCACCCTGGCCGCCCTGGCGCTCACGACCATGGCGGCCGCCTGTGGGGGCAGCGGCAGCCCTGCGGACAGCGGCGCGAAGAGCGGGGGAGCCGGCGCCACGCAGGTGCGTCTGGGCTTCTTCCCCAACATCACCCACGCCACCGCCCTGGTCGGCGTGGAGAAGGGCATCTACGCCAAGCACCTCGGCACCGCGCCGAAGACCAGCACGTTCAACGCCGGCCCGGCGGCGATCGAGGCCGTGTTCTCCGGCGCCATCGACGCCACCTACGTCGGCCCCAACCCGGCCATCAACGCCTGGTCGAAGTCGAAGGGCCAGGCCATCAAGATCGTCGCCGGCGCGGCGTCCGGCGGCGTGTTCCTCGTGGTCAAGCCCGGGATCAACACGGTGGAGGACCTCAAGGGCAAGAAGATCGCCACCCCGCAGCTCGGCAACACCCAGGACGTCGCGCTGCGCTACTGGCTGACCGAGAAGGGCATCAAGACCGACACCAAGGGCGGCGGCGAGGTCTCGATCGTGCCCCAGGAGAACTCCCAGACCATCCAGACCTTCGCCACCGGCGACATCGACGGCGCCTGGGTGCCCGAGCCGTTCGCCAGCCGCCTGATCAAGGAGAGCGGCGGCAAGGTGCTGGTCGACGAGCGCGACCTGTGGCCGGACAAGCAGTTCGTGATCACCCACCTCATCGTCCGCCAGGAGTGGGCCAAGGAGCACCCCGACCTGCTCAAGAAGCTGATCGAGGCGCACGTCGAGGCCAACGACGTCATCGCGAAGGACCCGGCCGGCGCCGCGCAGACCGCCAACGCCGCCCTGCAGAAGCTGACCGGCAAGGCGCTCAAGCCCGAGGTGCTGGACAGCGCGTTCAAGAACATCACCTTCACCAACGACCCGATCGCCTCGTCGCTGGTGGGCAGCGCCGAGCACGCGACCAAGGTCGGCCTCCTCGACCCGGTCGACCTGAACGGCATCTACGACCTCAAGGTCCTCAACGAGGTCCTCGCCGCCAAGGGCCAGCAGGCCATCTCCGACAAGTAGGAGGCGCACGCGATGTCCGCTCCGCTCACGGAGCAGGTCACCGGCCGGGTCGACGGGCAGAGCCCCGCGATCCGGCTGGAGGCCGTCTCCAAGCTCTACGGTCAGGGCCGGACGGCCCTGCAAGCCCTCGACCAGGTCTCGCTGTCGGTGGCGCCCGGCGAGTTCGTCTGCCTGCTCGGCGCGTCCGGCTGCGGCAAGAGCACGCTGCTGTCGCTGGTCGCCGGGCTCGACCGGCCCACGGCCGGCCGGATCGACGTGGACGACGCCCGCGTCGCGCTCATGTTCCAGGAACCCGCGCTGTTCCCCTGGCTGACCGTCTCGGCCAACGTCGAGATGGCGCTGCGCGCCAAGGGCGTGAGCAAGAGGGAACGCCGGGACCGGGCCGCCGAGTTCCTCGACATCGTCCACCTGGGCGGGTTCGGCAGGAAACGGCCGCACGAGCTGTCCGGCGGCATGCGCCAGCGCGTCGCCCTGGCCAGGGCGCTCGCCCAGGACGCCGACGTGCTGCTGATGGACGAGCCCTTCGGCGCCCTGGACGCCATGACCCGCGACCTGCTGCACGACGAGCTCGAACGCATCTGGCGGGAACGCGCCCTGTCGGTCCTGTTCGTCACCCACAACGTGCGCGAGGCCGTCCGGCTCGGCGACCGGGTCGTGCTGCTGTCCAGCCGGCCGGGGCGGGTGGTCGAGGACTTCCCCGTCGCGCTGCCGCGGCCCCGCCGTACCGACTCGGGGGAGGTGGCCGAGCTGGCGGGGGAGATCACCGGCCGCCTCCGCCAGGAGGTCCTGCGCCACGCCCGTCAGGAGGAGCCCGCATGACGACGACGGACACCCACGCCCAGCAGCTGGCCGGGCTCGACGCGCTGGAGCTGGGCACCGGCCACCGCGCCGGCCTGGCCTCCCGGCTGTGGGCGGGGTTGTGGCCGATCGCCACGGCCGTGCTCATCGTGCTGGCCGTCTGGCAGGCCGTGGTGTGGGCGGGCTGGTGGCCCGAGTACGTCTTCGCCGGGCCGGTCACCACGCTCGCCGAGCTCGGGCACCGGCTCGGCGACCCCGAGTTCTACACCGCGCTGGCGGTCACCATGCGCCGCGCGGTCACCGGGTTCGCCCTGGCGATCGCCGTCGGGCTGGTCGTCGGCGCGCTGGTCTCGCGGATCGGGCCGCTGCGCCGCGCCACGGGCTCGCTGATCACCGGGCTCCAGACGATGCCGTCCATCGCCTGGTTCCCGCTGGCCATCCTGCTGTTCGGGCTGTCGGAGAGCGCGATCCTGTTCGTGGTGGTGCTGGGCGCGGCGCCGTCCATCGCCAACGGCCTGATCACCGGGGTGGACTACACGCCGCCGATCCTGCTGCGCGCCGGGCACATGCTCGGCTTCCGCCGGATCGCGCTCTACCGGCACGTCATCCTGCCGGCCTCGCTGCCGTCGTTCCTGGCCGGGCTCAAGCAGGGCTGGGCGTTCGCCTGGCGCTCATTGATGGCCGGTGAGCTGCTGGTCATCATCGCCAACCAGGCCTCGCTGGGCGAGCAGCTCCACTACGCCCGCGAGCTGGCCGACTCGCCCGGCCTGCTCGCCACCATGATCGTCATTCTGGTCATCGGCATCGTGGTGGACCGCGTCTTCGGCCTGGCGGACGGCGCGCTGCGCCGCCGCTGGGGCCTGCACCAGGTGAGCACCTGAGCAGTAGACGGCCATGCGGATCTCCGCCAGAACCCAGTACGCCCTGCGCGCCGCGGCCGAGCTGGCCGCGGCGCCGCCGGGCCCCATGCCCGCCGAGAAGATCGCCACGGCCCAGGGCATCCCCCGCAAGTTCCTCGACAACATCCTGCTGCAGCTGCGCCGGGCGGGCCTGCTGCACAGCCAGCGCGGCCCCGACGGCGGCTACTGGCTGGCCAGGCCCGCCGGCGAGATCACCCTCGCCGACATCGTGCTGATCGTCGAAGGCGTCTCCGAGGGCGGCGACCACGGCGGTTATCCCGGTGTGGCCAGCCCGCTCGCCGAGGTGTGGAGCGCGCTGCGCGACCACGAGGAGATGATGCTGGCCGACATCACGCTGGCCGACATCGCCCGCGCGAGCGTGCGGCTGGGCGACGAGTCGCGCTGAGGGACGTCCCCCGGCCCGTGGCTAGCCCGCCACCCCGTTCTCCCAGGCCCACGCGATGATCTCGACCCGGTTGCGCACGCCCAGCTTGTCCAGGACGGCCGAGATGTGGCCCTTCACGGTGCTCAGCGAGATGTGCAGGGCGGCGGCGATCTCCTGGTTGGTGCGTCCGGCGGCCACGGCGCGCACCACGTCGGTCTCCCGCTCCGACAGCGGGCGCACCGCTCCCGTCGCGCGCGGCGCCCGCCTGGCCAGGCCGGCCAGCAGGCGCGGCGTGATCGACGGCGAGATCAGGGCGTCCCCGGTGCTGGCCGCCCGTACGGCCTCGGCGAGCAGGGCCGGGCCGGCGTCCTTCAGCACGAACCCGGCCGCGCCGCAGCGCAGCGCGTCGTAGACGTACTCGTCCAGGTCGAAGGTGGTGACCACGACCACCGGCAGCGGGTCGGGCACGTCGGCGCCGGCCAGGGCGCGGGTGACCGCGATGCCGTCCATGCCGGGCATGAGGATGTCCACCAGGCAGACGTCGGGGCGTACCCGCCGGGCCAGCTCCACGGCCTCCGCGCCGTCCCGGGCCTCGGCCACCACGCGGATGTCGGGCTGGTCCTCCAGGATCAGCCGCAGGCCCCGGCGGACCATCGCCTGGTCGTCGGCCAGCAGCACGCCGATCGTCAACGCCGCCTCCTTGGTGGCCCCGTCAGTGGCAGGGTGGCGTGGACCGACCAGCCGCCCTCCGGCCGGGGGCCCGCGCGCAGGGTGCCGTCGAGGGCCTCGACGCGTTCGCGCATGCCGATCAGGCCGTAGCCGCCGCGGCTCCGGGACGGCGGCGCGGGCGGCGCGTCGTCGGCGACCTCGACCACGACCGCGCCGTCCCGCCCCGTGATCTCGACGGTGACCGCGCGGGCGCGGGTCGCGTGGCGGGCGACGTTCGTCAGCGACTCCTGGACGATCCGGTAGACGGTGCTGGTCACCTCAGGCGGCCAGCTCTCCGCCTCACCGGGGACGCGCAGGGTCACGGGCGGGCCGTCGAAGCCGCCGACCAGGTCGGTGAGCCGGCCGGGCGGGCCTGGCACGTCGTCGGCGGCCTCGCGCAGCAGGCCCACGACGCGGCGCAGCGCGGCCAGGGCTCCGGCGCCGGCGTCCTCGATGTCCTCCAGTGACTCCTCCAGCGGGCCTGACCCCCTGCGGGCCAGCAGCCGGGCCGCCTGGGCCTGCAGGACGATGCCGGTCAGGTGGTGGGCCGCCACGTCGTGCAGCTCCCTGGCGAGCCTGCGGCGCTCGTCGTGACGGACGCGCTCGGCGGCCGACAGGCTGCTCGCCGCCAGCAGCCGCAGGCCGCCGCCGACGCCCAGGGCGGCCAGCCAGCCGGCCAGGTTGAGCCCGACCACGGCCCCGCTGTGCGCGCCGGGCACGCTCGCGGCGGCGACCGCGAGCCCACCGGCCGCGACGGCGCAGGCCGGCCATGCGGGAAGCGTCCTGACCGCCGACCCGACCAGCACGGACAGGCCCAGCGCCATGGCCGGTCCGGGCTCGTTCGGCAGCCCGGCCCACGCGGCGACCAGGACGGCCACGGCCGCCACCGCCAGCCCGCCCACGGCCGTCCACATCGGGGCCAGGCGGCGCGCCAGGGCCAGCGCGCACACCGCCGCCCCCGCCGCGCAGTCGAACACCCAGTAGCCGCCGCCCCAGCTGCCGGCGATCAGGCCGGCCCAGAAGACCAGCACGGCGACGGCCGCCACCGCCAGCGCGGCCTGCGCCGTCACGGCCGCGGCCCGCCGCCCGCCGGGCCAGGCGAGCTCCGGCCGGTTCCGCACGTTCACTCACCCAGGCTAGGGAGGCGGGCCCGCCCGGCACACCGGCCGAAAGTACGGTCGCCCCGGCCCGAACCCTGCTTTCGACCCTCCCCGCGCCCCGCCGCCCGCCGCAGGATGAGGCTTCATGCCCTATGACGACCCGCGGCCCGCCCGCGCCCTGCCCCAGGACAAGACCCCGCCCGCCGCCCCCGGGCGGTCGCGCATCATCGCGCTCGACGTCGTGCGCGGGTTCGCCCTGTGCGGGATCCTGCTCGCCAACGTCCAGCCGATCTCGCACGTCGGCACCGACCCGGTCACCGCGCAGCCGGCGACGCTCGACGACACCGCCCGCTGGCTCGGCCTGCTCGTCGAGCAGCGCTTCTTCCCGATCTTCTCGCTGCTGTTCGGCGTCGGCTTCTCGCTGCTGCTCGACTCCGCCGCCGCCCGCGTGCCCCACCCGCGGGCGTTGCTGCTGCGCAGGCTCCTCCTGCTGGCCTGCATGGGCCTGGCCCACATGTTCCTGCTGTGGCGCGGCGACATCCTGACCGTCTACGCGGTCGTCGGCCTGGTGGTGCTGCTGCCCTCGACATGGTTGCCGCGCTGGGCCGTGGCCGGGCTCGCCCCCGTGCTCGTCGTCGCGGCGCTGGTCGCCTTCGGGGGCGGCACGATGCTGGTGCCCGGCCTGTTCCTGCTGGGCTCGGCCCTCACCAGGTACGGCGTGATCGACCGGATCGAGAGCTCCACCCGCGTCCCGGCGCTGCTGGCGCTGGGCTTCGCCGTGGCCACCGTCCCGGCACTCGCGTGGCAGGCGGGAACCACGGCCGTCCCCCTGTCGATGGCCACGTCCGGGCTGCTCATGGCCGGTCTGTACGTGTGCGTCCTGCTCGTCCTGCTCAGGACCCCGCTGCGCCCGGTGTTGCGGGCCGTCTTCGCCCCGCTCGGCCGCATGGCGCTGACCAACTACCTGAGCGCCACCGCCCTGGTCCTGCTCCTCGGCAAGGTGGCCGGCGGCCCGCCGGAGAGCTGGACGCTGAGCACGATCGTGGGGATCGCCGCCGTCATCCTGGCTCTGCAGTGGGTGTGGTCCACCCTCTGGCTGCGCCGGTACCGCTTCGGCCCGCTGGAATGGTTGTGGCGCTGGGCCACCTGGGGCCGCCGTCCGGCCCAGCGGGCCCGGTGAGGCCGTAGGGAATTCTGGGACGAACCTGCAACCCTCCGCCCGGCCGGCCGCGTTGGGAACGGGCGAAGGGAGATCACATATTGGACGCTCATGACGGCTTCCGCGAGTTCGTCATCGCCCGGCAACAGGCGTTGATGCGGACCGCCTACCTGCTCGTGGGCGACCCTCACCTGGCCGAGGATCTGCTCCAGAGCGTGCTGGTCAAGGTCGTCAAGCACTGGCACAAGCTGGCGCGGGACGGCAATCCGGAGGCGTACACGCGTAAGGCGCTGGTCAACCAGTACATCTCGTGGCGGCGCCGGCCGAACCCCGAGCTGCCCAGCGCCGACCCGCCCGAGCGCGCGGTCACCTACGACGATGACGCGCTCGACCGGATCGTGCTGCGCCAGGCGCTGGACAGGCTGACGCGCAAGCAGCGCGCGGTGATCGTCCTGCGCTTCTGGGAGGACCTCACCGAGGCCCAGACCGCCGACGCGCTCGGCTGCGCGGTCGGCACGGTGAAGAGCCAGACCCATCACGCGCTGGCGCGCCTGCGCGCGCTGGCCCCCGACCTCGTGGACTCGCGAACCGCTCAGGAGGCGGCCCGATGACCAGACTGCGTGACGCACTGAACGGCATCGCCGAGGAGGCACCCCCGGTGAACCTGGCCGACCTGGCGGTGGCGGGGTACCGGCGCAGACGCCGGGCCTCGGCGACGCTGGCGGCCGCCGCGACGATCGCGGTGCTGGCCGGGGTGACGGCGACCGTGCTGGTGGCCGGGCCACGGCGGGCGCAGTCCGCCGCCCCGCAGGCCGCGGCCGTGCCCGTGCTGCCCGCGGGGAAGGTGGGGACGCTCAGCCACGCCTACAGGCAGAGCTGCCTGCCTCCCAAGGGCAAGAGCGCGCAGCCCGGGTGCCTGGACGGCGAATGGCGGGTGGTCACCGGCGACGGCAGAACGTACCGGGTGCCCCAGGCGCTCGGGACGACCGCCCGGAACGACCGCGTGCCGGTCGCCGTCAGCCGCGACGGGCGCATGTTCGCCTACTACGACAAGGACGCGGGGGCGCACGTCGTCCGGGACATGGTGACCGGCGCGGAGACGGTCTCCGCCGCGAAGGTCGAGGAGGGACGCCTCGGCATGGGCTCCATGCTGGTGGTCTCCGACGACGGCCGCCATCTGGCGTTCGACCCGCGCGAGGGCAGCAAGAACCCCGGCCTGCTGATCGACGTGCGGACCGGCAGGACGGTGTCCGTCCCCGGCGTGTACGAGCCGGTCGCCATCAAGGACGGCGTCGCCGAGCTGGTCCGCTACCGCAAGACCGACCTGCTGTTCATGCCGGTCACCAGCGGCGGCAGGCCGGTGCGCTTCGACGGCGTCTTCATCATGTTCAGCGAGCTCGCCCCGGACGGCCGCACGGTGGTCGCCTTCGAGTTCCCGCCCGGCAAGAGGGCCCAGCCGGAGTACATCACCCGCAGGCTCACCGTGCTCGACACCAAGACAGGCCGCGCCCTGCGGAAGGTCACCGTGAAGGGCCTGCCGAAGGGGGCGGGCATCGACGACGCCACGATCTGGCAGAGCCCGTCGGAGGTCACGCTCGCCGTCGTGGCCGGGAAGGAGACCCGGGCCTATGCGGTGGACGTCCGCACCGGCAGGACCAGGCTGGTGACCAGGTATCCCGGCCGCTTCAAGGGAGAGCTGGCCATGCCCGGAGCCGCCGGCGGGCTATGAGGCTCCCGGGAGCGCTGCCCGTACGGAGGCCAGGCAGCGCTCCACCACGGGACGCGGGTCGAAGGCGTAGTCCCCGGCCCCGAACAGCTCGAACGTCATCGCTCCCCGATAGCCCCTGCGGTCCAGCGCCGCCAGGTAGTCCGCGAGCGGCAGCTCGCCGTCCCCCCAGGCCAGGTGCCCGGTGGGGGAGCCGTCGATCAGGTGCACGTGCCTGACCCGGTCGCCGAGGGCGTCGAAGTAGTCGTCCACGCTCTCCCCGGCCGCCGCCATGGCCACGGTGTCCAGCACCGCGCCCAGGTTCGGGGCGCCCACCTCGTCGATCATGCGGGCCAGCGTGGGCGCGTCGTTGACCAGGTTGGACTCCACCCGCTGCAACGCCTCCAGCACGCACGACACGCCGAGCGTCCCGGCGTACGCGCAGATCTCGCCGATCGCGTCGGCCGAGCGCCGCCAGGCGCCGGCGACCGGCTCGTCCTCGAAGCCCCGGCCCGGGGTCAGCAGCAGCAGCTCGGCCCCCAGCTCGGCGGCCAGTTCGGCGGCCCGCCGGAACATCGCCACGCTCCCGGCCCGCAGCCGGCTGTCCGGCGAGGCCAGGTTGACGGGGTAGGCCACCTGCTCGGGCGTCAGGCAGCGGACGGTGAGCCCCCGCCGGGCGGCGCGCCGGCGGATCGCCCGCGCCTCGGCGTCGCTCAGCCACGGCACGTGCAGCTGCGGCGCGACGCCCCACAATTCCAGGTGCTCGCGCCCGAGCGCGGCGGCGTCGTCGAGGAAACGGTCGAGGGGCAGGTGCTGGTAGGCGAAGTTCGAACCGGTGATCTGGCGCAGTGACAAGGACATCTGGCTCACTTCCCGACCCCGTCGGCGAGGCCCTTGACGATGTAGCGCTGGCCGAGGAAGAACAGCAGCACCACGGGCAGCGCCGCGATCACCATTCCGGCGAAGACGACGGGGAAGTCCGTGCCGTGCTTGCTCATCAGGCTGGTCAGGCCGACCGGCAGCGTCTGCACCCCGGCGCCGCTGGTGAAGACCATCGCGAACAGGTACTCGTTCCAGGCGAACAGGATGTGCAGCAGCACGGTCGAGGTGAGGATCGGCTTGCACATCGGCAGGATGATCCGCCAGAACGCGGTCCAGCGGCCGCACCCGTCCATCTCGGCGGCCTCGTCCACCTCGCGTGGCAGGTCGATCATGTACGCCCGGATGAGGAACGTCGTGAACGGGATCCGGAACGCGGTGTAGAGGATCAGCAGCGCCCAGAAGCTGTTGTACAACCCCATGGCCTGGAACATCTTGACCAGCGGCACGAGCGCCACGGTCGGCGCGAGCATGAGCCCGCCCAGGATGCCCATCGTGACGAACCGGTTGAACGGGATGTTCACCCGGGTCAGCCCGTAGGCCGCCCACGCGCTGACGAACACGGTGGCGACCGTGGAGGTGAGCGTGACCAGCACGCTCGTCGTCAGGTAGTCGCTCACCCCCCGGTTCCACGCCTTCTGGTAGCTCTCGAAGCTCCAGCTCGACGGCAGCGCGAACGGGTTGCCGAACAGCTCGCTGTTGGACTTGAACCCGTTGAGCACCATCCACAGCAGGGGATAGAGCACGACCACCGCGAGGCAGAGCAGGAACGCCCAGAGGAACACGCGCGCGATCACGCCGAGAAAGCCGCGGCGACTCACCATTCCACCCTTCTCTTACGGGTGACCCACATCTGTCCCACGGCGATGCCGAGCGTGATGACGAAGATCACCGTCGCGATGGCGGCGGCGTAGCCGAAGTTGTTGCGCACGAAGCCGCTGCGGTAGAGCCAGGTGCCCAGGACCTGGCTGGAGTTGTCGGGGCCGCCGCTGGTCATCACCATGACCTCGTTGAACACCTGGAAGGCGCCCGAGACGGTGACCATCATCATCAGCCCGGTCATCTCACGCACGAGCGGCACGGTCACGTGGAAGAACCGCCGGACCGGGCCGGTGCCGTCGATGGCGGCGGCGCCGTAGATCTCGCGCGGGATGCGCTGGATCGCGACCGCGAACAGCAGCGTCGAGTAGCCGAAGCCCTGCCACTGGCTCATCGCGATGATCGCCGACATGGCGGTGCTCTCCTGGCCCAGCCACGCCTGGGCCAGGCCGTCCAGGCCGATCGCCCTGAGCAGGTGGTTGAGCGGGCCCAGGTTGGGCTCGTAGATGAAGTAGAAGAGCAGGCCGGCGACGGTCATCGAGATCGCTGACGGGATGAAGTACACCGCCCGCAGGCCGCGCTGCCACCGCTCACTGCGCACGCCCTCGATCAGCGCGGCCAGCAGCAGCGCGCCGAACACCTGGAAGACGATCGAGACCACCGCGTACAGGACGTTGTTGCCCAGCGAGGACCAGAAGACCGGGTCGTCGATCAGCTTGCGGTAGTTGTCGAGCCCGACGTACTCCTGGGTGCCGCTGTAGATGTCCCATTTGAGGGTGCTGAACTGGAAGTTCTGCACCAGCGGCAGGTAGACGAACACCACGACCAGCGCGAGCGCGGGAGCCACCCACGCCAGGCCGAGTGCCCGTTGACGTATGGCACGCACCGGCATGCTCTCCCTCCGGCCGCCCGGCCTACTTCGCCGACTCCGACGCCTCGCGGACGCTCGCCAGCACCTTGTCGGGGGCCGAGCCGCCGCTGATCAGCGCCTCGCCGCCGGCCAGCCAGGCGTCGGCGACCTCGGGCACGGTGACGGTGTCGAGCCACGCGGCCAGCCGCGGCGCCTTGTTGACCTGCTCCATGCCCTCGTAGACGGCCTTGCTGGAGGTCTCGGGGCTGACCGCGCCGACGACCGTGCTGGGCTGCCCGTACGGGGGCGCCGACAGGGTCTTGGCGTTCTGCGTGGAGGTCACGAACTTCATGAAGTCGACGGCCAGCGCGGCCCGCGGCGACCTGGCGTTGATCAGGTAGCCCTCGGGTGCGCCCTCGATGGTCTTGGGGTCGCCGGCCGCGTTCTGGGGGACCGGGAGCTGGAAGATGCCGAAGTCGTCCGGCTTGAGGCCGTTCTTGTCGGTGGCGTTGTCGAACTCCAGGACCTCCTGGTAGTACATGGCCGCCTTGCCGTCGTGGAAGGCCTGCTGCGCCGAGCTGTAGAGCACGCCGTTGGTGCCCTTGCCGGTGTCGGTGCAGGTGTCGACCAGGGTCTTGAACCGGTTGAGCGCGGTCACGTAGCCCGGGTGGTCGAGCTTGGCCGTCTTCGGGCTGAAGTCGGCCTGCAGGACGTCGGCCGGCACGTCGTAGGCGAAGAGCTGCTGGAGGTAGTGCAGGGCGGGCCAGCCGTCCTTGTTGCCGAAGGCGATCGGCTCGTAGCCCGCCTTGCGCAGCGCCGCGCAGCTCCCGACCAGCTCCTCGAACGTGCCGGGCACCTTGACGCCGGCCTTGTCGAAGGCGGTCTTGTTGTAGCCCATGAACTTGCCGTTGCCGTACAGCGGGATGCCGTAGTACTTGCCGTCGTAGGCGAAGGCCGACAGCGAGCCGGGGCTGAACGTCCTGCCCCACTCGGTGTCCGGGCCGATCACCTTGCTCAGGTCGGCGGCCCGGCCGCCGCGGACGAAGTTCTCCGCCCAGTTGCCGCTCCAGGTGAAGAAGACGTCGGGCAGCGCGTCGGAGGCGGTCAGCGTCTTGGTCTTGTCCTTGATGCTCTGGTCGGTCTCCTGGATGAGCTCGACCTTCACGCCCGGGTGCTGCTTCTGGTACGCCGCGGCCAGGTCCTCGAAGTACGGCTGCAGCGGGTCGCCGGCGAACTTGGTGAGGATGCTCAGCGTGCCGGAGAAGTCGGGCGTGGCGGACAGGTCGGCGGCGGGGGCCTTGGCCGCTCCGTCGCCGCCGCCGGAACAGCCGGCCAGGGCGAGCGTCCCGAGGAGCGCCGCGAACGACGTCATTGCGCGAGGGCGCATGGGCTTCCTTTCTCTCGGAGGGAGAGGGGGACCTGCCGGTCCGCGGTGGGGGTGTTGGCTGACTGTACAGATGAACTGATACCGGTACCAGACCACAAAGCAAGATTTTCTTTCCGGGCGGCTTCCTACGGGCTTTTTCGGCGGTTAAACAGCAGGCCGTACCAGGTTCTCGCAGGTGGGGTGTTGACGCATGGCCGGATCCTGTGTCAGCGTGACCTCCGCGTGATACCGGTATCAGGCCGCTGGGCGGCGCCGGCCCGCAAGCTTTCCCGAAAGGACGCGAAGATGCTCGGATTCAACGAGCCGGAATTCCTGTCGCAGCTGGCCAGCACCGTGGCCCTGCGCCCCCAGATCGAGGAGCTCGTCGATCGGCTCGTGGACCAGGGGTTCGACACCCTCCTGCTCGTCGGCGCCGGCGGCACGTACGCCCAGATGTGGCCCTACGAGCACCTGGCCAGGCGCACCTCGACGCTCGACGTGCGCGCCGCGATCGCGGCCGAGCTGGTCGTCTCGGGCGACGCCCGGCTCGGCGAGCGCACGGTCGCGATCTTCACCTCGGTCTCCGGCACCACCGAGGACAGCCTGCGCGCGATCGAGTACGTCAAGGACAGGGGCGCGTACACGGTCGGTTTCACCGGCTACCCCGACTCGCCTATCGCCAAGGCCGTGGACGCCGTGCTGGTCTCGGAGCCGAAGGCGTGGCCGTTCGACCAGCAGATGTTGCTGTTCATGGGCCGCCTGCTGTCCCGCCGCGGCGAGTTCGAGGGCTACGAGAAGCTGGCCGACGAGCTGGCCGGGCTGCCCGGCGTGCTGCTGGAGGTGGCCCGGCAGGCCGAGCCGGTGGCCGCCGCGTTCGCCGAGGCCCACAAGGACACCGACTACCACTTCCTCATCGGCGGCGGGAACCTGTGGGGATTCACCTACCTGTACTCGATGTGCATCCTTGAGGAGATGCAGTGGCTGCGCACCACCAGGGTGCACAGCGCCGAGTTCTTCCACGGCTCGCTGGAGCTGCTGGAGGAGGACACGAGCGTGCTGATCTTCCAGGGTGAGGACGAGACGCGCCCGCTCACCGACCGCGCCGAAGCCTTCGCCCGGCGCATCTCCAAGGACGTCACCGTCTTCGACACCCGCGACTACCCGCTCGACGGCATCAGCCCCGAGTTCCGCGGCCTGCTCGCGCCGCTCGTGCTCGACACGGTGCTGGGCCGGGTCAGCAAGCACCTGGAACGCGTCCGCGACCACTCGCTCGACCTGCGCCGCTACTACCGGGTCATGGACTACTAGGCCGCCGCCACCTCCGCTCCCGCTCCCGCCCGCCGGGGCGGGAGTGCTCGGCGCCTCGCACACCGGCGCGGCGGCCGGCTCGTCGCTGCTGCGCGGCCTGCGCGAGCTCAATGACCACAAGCTGCTCCTGCCC